>DAOUMJ010000283.1:0-18761 GCA_034411715.1 Anaerolineales bacterium
TTGGTCAAACTCCAGAAATTCGGCCAGACGCCTCCTTCCCTAACCGCTTTGCCTTTACCTGCCACTTGACCGATGTGGGCATGACGCTATACATGTACAATTTTGGAAATCACGCGGGTTCGCCGACGACGATCATGTCTTTGAACAGGATCTCGAGCGCCATGGTGTGACTGCAACGTTTGTGGGTGATAAAGAATTCACAGTCGCAATGAAAGACTCCATTGTCGAAACTGACAGCGTGGTCGTTGTTGGTGCCGTGGAAGATCACGTCGAATTTGTTGAAGCGAAAACGCGTGCGATCTTCCGCGTAACGCTTGGCCTTGTCCAGTTTTCCGATCATGCCGTAGTCCATATTTTATCTCCTTTTTAAGTGTGAGATAACAAAAGGCACGCGCCGAGACGCGTGCCTTTCAATAAACAGACTTTCCGAAAAAGGTTAATGCTCGCATACAACCGCAGTATAGCCAGAATCAATTCCCAAGTCAACCGCCAAAAGCGCCGTCTATCCGCAATGTAGGGAAATTGTAGGGCAATCGCTAATCAGCCGTCGCGGGAACGGGAAGCGGCTCGTGGCCGTTATAGCGGGGTAACTGCGGCCATTTCCGGACCACCAGCGCCAGGCCGACGATGCAGCCAATCCCGCCGCTGACGATGGCGAAGGGCGCGCCGAACAACTGCGCCACCGCGCCCGCTTCGATTTCACCGAGTTGCGGGCCGCCCTGGAAAAAGACCTGGTTCACGCTGGTCATCCGCCCGCGGATGTGATCGGGAGTCTGCAACTGGCGGATGGTGTTGCGGATGATGGTGCTGAGACCGTCGGCCGCGCCGGTCAGCGCCAGGGCGATCCACGCGAGGACGAAGAGGCGGCTGAGGCCGAAAACGATCGTCGCGGCCCCGAAGACAGCCACCGAGCCGAGGAAGAGCGGTCCCTGTCGGCGAAGTTCGCGAATTTGCGAAACGATCAACGCGATGGTCACAGCCCCTACTGCTTGCGCCGCAGAAAGCCAGCCATACTCCACCACGCCGACGCGTAATACATCTCGCGCAATGAACGGCATGAGTGTATTGGCGGAAGCGAAAAATGTGGCAATGAAATCCAAAATCATGGTGGAAAAGATGATGGGCTTGTTCAAAATAAAATGAATCCCGTCTTTGATGGAGTCCCAACTGACACCGTTGGAATTGGGGGCGATCTTCTGCGGCACTTCGCCCATCAAAACCAGAGCCAAAATGACCGCCAGAAAGGAGGCCGCATTGATATAGTAAACGGCTTGTTGCCCCCACACGGCAATGACAATTCCACTCAAGGCCGGGCCGACCACCGAACCCGTCTGAAAGGCAATGGAGGTGAGGCTGAAGGCGTTGGGCAGATCCTCCGCAGGGACAAGGTTCGGCACCAGCGACTGGCGCGCGGGACCGTCGAAGGCGATGGCAACCGCCGAGAGGGCGGTGATGAGATAGATATGCCAGATGGTGATGCGCCCAAATTGGGTGAACAGGCCGAGGGTCAGGGCGAGAAGCGCGGCGGCCGATTGCGTAATAAAGAGGATACGGCGGCGGTTCGTTGAATCCGCCAGCGCGCCGCCGATGAGCGAGAAAATGATAACGGGCAGGATGCGCGCCAGGCCGATCCCGCCGAGGGCGATGGGCTGGTCGGTCAGGTCGCGGATGTGCCAAAACAAAGCCCAGATTTGCATCTGGGTCCCGGCGATTGAGATAAAAAGTCCCAACCAGAGGAGGAAAAAACGGCGATGTCTGAGGGCGGGAGGGATGTGAAGTTTCAAGTGTCAGGTTTCAGGTTTCAGGTGTCAGGTGTCAGGTGTCGAGTTGCAGGCGCGTCACTTGACACCTGACACCTCGCCCCTGACGCCGAATTAAGTTCCCCAATCGCGGAGGTAGAGGAAGTCGTAGCCGACCGTGCGGTTGCTGATCTTGGCGATGATGGGCATCATGCGTTTGAACTGGTTGCGGCGGATGCGCTCGACAACTTTATCCACAAAGGATTTGTCGAAGCCAGCCTCCCCACATTCGTCGGGCAGGCAGCGCTGGTCAACGAGGAGGTAGAGGAGCTTGTCCACTTCTTCGTAAGTGAAGCCGAGTTCGTCCTCGTCGGTCTGACCGGTCCAGAGGTCGGCGGACGGGGGCTTGTCCACGATGGGCGCGGGGATGTTCATGGCGCGCGAGAGTTGGCGGATCTGGGTTTTGTAGAGGTCGCCGATGGGATTGATGGCCGCGGCCATGTCGCCCCAGAGTGTTGTGTAGCCGAGCAGGATTTCGGTCTTGTTGCTGGTGCCGATGGGGAGTCCCTTGAAGACTTCAGATTGGTCGTAGAGGACGATCATGCGCGCCCGCGCCATGAGATTCCCCTTGCGGACTTTCGACATTTCTGGATCGCGGCGGATCAGCGGCTCGACCATGTCTGTGATCTCAATCGTCTCACACTGGACTTTGAGTTGATCAATCAACAATTGGGCGTGTTCCAGCGAATCGGGGCTGGACGTGCGATAGGGCAGACGCAGCGCGAGGACATTATCCGCGCCCAACGCTTCGACCGCCAGCGCGCAGACCAGCGCCGAATCCAACCCGCCGGAGAGATTGACCACCGCGCGCGCATATCCGACGCGGGTGATCTCGGATTTGACGAAGCCCGTGAGGATTTGACGGGCGAGGGAGGGGTTGATGGTAAGGTCGGGAGAGATCATTTCAAGCCAAGTTTTGCTCGCAGAAAAGAGCGCGCGGTTTCCATGTGCGTCATCGCCACTTTTGCATCCTCTTTCTCCGCCGTGACCCCTGGATAGCGATAGCGAACTCCATATTGATTCAGTTCCAGCAACAAGTCGCGTTGGATTTCAAAGGAACCATCGAGAGGCAGACAGAGTTCATGCAATTCGATGAGATTGTGCGGTTTGGGAAAATCTACGCCGTTTTTGAGAAGGTATGCCTTCAAGTATTTTTCCACTGCCTGCTGGCAATGGAAGCAAACCGCGTCATAATTTCGCTCTCCGCGAGCGCGCATTTCCCGTTTTGCGACAACATAATCCCCCTCCGCTTTGGAAATCCATTCAGCGAGTTCTTTGTTCATAAAGAACTTTCCCTTTTTGAGCAATCTCCCTCAAAAACGTATCGCCCATTTGGATTCTTTCATTGAATATTTTCGGGGTTTTCACCAAAATATCCAGGCCAAAGCGATGCTCGATGTTTTTGAGAATGAGAATTTCCTGTTGAACTTCCCTCATGTTCGTTTCCATCACCACCAGCAAATCCACATCGCTTTCGCGGCGCGGGGTTCCGTAGGCATACGAGCCAAAGAGGATGATTTTGATGGGGTTGAATTTTTCCACGATCTGGCGCACCACATCGTCAATCGCGGCCTGGGGGATGCGGTCGCGCTTGTTGATGGGGGGAACGTAGACGGTGGAGGCGGAGGAGGTGGTCATCGTGAATGATTATACCGTTAGACGGAGTCCGAAGTCTCCTGACTTCGGCGCAAAATCTGGAGATTTTGCACTCCGCGCTAACCGCCCAGGATTCGATTCAACTCTTTTTGCACAAGGCTCGTCCGCTCGTCGCGCAGGAGGGGCAGACGCGCCCGGGTGCGCCTCAACAGACCGAGGTCGAGGGAAGAGGCGACGAGGGCCTCGGTCTGGTAGGGGGCTTGAGCCACCAGTTCGCCGCGCGGGTCGAAGACCGTCGAGCCTCCCCAGAAGTTGAGCCCATCTTCGTAACCGACGCGGTTGGCGTGCGCGACGAATGCCGTGAAGAGGCTGGCGTAGGATTTGTTGACGCGTTCCACCCAGCGAGCGGACTCGAGTTTTTCGTGGTCGTTCAGGCCGCGGCCGGGGGAGGCGGAAGAGAGGAGCAGGATGTCGGCGCCGTCGAGCCAGAGCAGGTACGGAGGCGAGGCGTGCCAGAAGTCTTCGCAGATGAGCAGGCCGACGCGGCCGAACTTGGTGTCGAAGGCTTGGATGGAGTCGCCCCAGGCAAAGAAGCGGCCTTCATCGAAGAGGCCGTAGGTGGGCAGGTAGACTTTGTGGTGGACGTGGAGGACGCGCCCGCCCGAAAGGTAGGCCGAGGCGATGTAAAATCGGTGTCGCGGGTCCTCGTCCACGAAGCCGACCACGAGGTCGAGGTCGCGGCTGGCTTGGAGCAGATGCTTGAAGATGGGGTCGTCGTCGGTGGGATGGTGCGCGACAGTGGGAACGATGTCTTGTAAAACGTAACCCGTAAGCGAGAGTTCGGGGAAGACGAGCAGGTCGGCGTTTTCTGATTTTGCCTGGCGAATGTAGTCGAGGTGCTTCTCGAGGTTGGACTGCACGTCCCCCAGTTTGGTGGCGATCTGCGCGAGGGCGAGGGTGAGTTTCATCAAGGGGAATCTTACCATAAACCCCCTCCCTGCCCTCCCCAAAATCGAAAAACGGATTTGGGGGAGGGAATGCAACCTGCAAAAGAATTCGCCAACAACTCATCCATACAACTTGACGATAAACGCCTCAATTGTACGGACAACTTTTCACGGTTTTATGATGACAAATGTCATTCGGGGTGGTGATTTATCACTCTAGCAATTTTGTGAATTTTTTCACATAATGGCTGTAGAGCCATCCTGCTAATAAGAAGGAGTGTCCCGTGGAAATCACGTTATATCCTCACAATCCATCCGTCAGCAAGACCTTCTATGCCAGTTTGCACGAGATGAAGGACGGCGAAAGAATCCGCAGGTGCCTGCAATGCGGCACGTGCAGCGGCGTATGCCCTTTCGGGTATTTCATGAAATACCCGCCCGGAAAGATCATCGGGACGCTGCGCGCGGGGGTATTCGACCTGGTGATGAAAACCGACAGCGTATGGATGTGCGTTTCCTGCTCCGCCTGTTCGGCCTTCTGCCCGACGCAGATTCCCATCACCCGGGCCCTGATGACCCGCGTCAAGGAGGAGATGATCCTGGCCGGGGAAGTCCCCATCGAATTGCAGACCGCACTCAAGAACAGCCAGCAATACGGCAACCCCCTGGGCGAATCGCCGCGTAAACGCGCCGACTGGGCGGCGGGCATCCAGCCCGAAGTGAACATCCTCGGCAAGACGCGCCAGCCTGTGGACGTGTTGTGGTTCGTCGGCGATTACGCCTCCTACCACCCGCGCATGGTCTCCGCCACGAAAGCGCTGGCGAAGATCCTGAACGCGCTGGGAGTCAAGTTCGGCATTCTCGGCCCGGAGGAAAACAGCGACGGCGATTCGCAGCGACTGGCGGGCGAGCGCGGCATCTTCGAGATGCTGGCGAAGAAGAACGGACAGGCATTCAAAAAATACCAATTCAACGAGATCATCACCACCGACCCGCACGCCTACAATGCGCTCAAGAACGAATACCCGGCGCTTGGCATTTCGTATCCCGTGCGGCACTTCACGGAATTTCTGTTCGAGCGGCTGGATCAAATCAAGCCCATGTTGAAGAAAGAAGTGGCGGCGAAGATCGCCTATCACGATCCCTGCTACCTCGGACGCGTCAACGGCGTGTACGATGCGCCGCGCGAACTGCTGAAGTGTATCCCCGGCGTGGAACTGGTCGAGATGGCGCACCAGCGCTCGAACAGCCTGTGCTGCGGCGGCGGGGGCGGCGGGATGTGGCTGGACGGCTTCCAGTGGGAGAA
This sequence comes from Anaerolineales bacterium, assembly GCA_034411715.1. Taxonomy (GTDB): domain Bacteria; phylum Chloroflexota; class Anaerolineae; order Anaerolineales; family Villigracilaceae; genus Denitrolinea. Next base: position 5,649 of record DAOUMJ010000283.1, read on the forward strand.
GGCGCACGTGCGGCTCTCCGAGTGGCGCGTGAAGGAAGCGGTCGCCTCCAGCGCGGACGTTCTGGCGGTTGCCTGCCCCTACGAGCCGCCGCGCTTCGAGGACGCCACGAAGACGATCCAGAATGCAAGCCAGTTGAAGGTTCGCGAGATTTCTGAATTGCTGGCTGAGTCCATGGACATTTAGAGGTACACAGGTTCACGTCATTGCGAGCGAAGCGAAGCAATCCCCGCCACGACCAGGAGATTGCTTCGTCGGGAAGAACACCCTCCTCGCAATGACGAATGAGGCAATGACGGATAAAAGGAGAAGCGACATGAAGATCGCGGTTCCAATCAAATTCGTTCCCGATCTCGTCGAAGAACTCAGCATAGACGCCAGCGGCGCGGCCCTCGATACATCCTGGCTGCGCCTCATCATCAACGAATTCGACGACCACGCCATCGAGCAGGCCATCCTGCTCAAGGAACGCGGCGGCGCGGACGTGACGGTGGTCGGCGCGGAGGCCGAGGGCATGGACGATTTCCTCTTCACCGCCGCGGCCAAAGGCGCGGACCGACTCGTCAAACTCACGGGCGATTTCGCGAGCGGATGGAACAGTCATGCCGCGGCGCGCGTTCTGGCTGGCCTGCTCAAGGAAATCCAACCCGATCTGATCCTGACCGGCGTCCAGGCGCATAACGACCTGGATGGTTCGGTCGGCCCGCTCCTGGCCGAACATCTCGGAATGCCCTACGTAGGCTACGTCGCCGGTGTCGCAATAGCCGCAGACAAAGTCGCGGTACGCAAGGAATACCCCGGCGGAATCATCGCGGAAATGGAAGTGAAACTGCCCGCCGTGCTGGGCATCCAGGCCGCGGAACAGCCGCCGCGTTACATCGCCTACAACAAGATCCGGCAGGTGATGAGCACGGCGAAGATCGAGGAGCGCGCCATCGCCGATCTGGATTCCAGCGGCGGGGCAGAGGTGACGCGCATGTTCCAGCCCGAACCCGCGCAACGCGCGGAGATCATCGAAGGCAGTCCCGATGAAGTTGCAGACAAACTGGTCGGCATCTTCAAAGAACTCGGTGTGCTGTGAGGAGGCAGAGATGAGTCAGGATATCTTCGTTCTCATCGAACACCTGCGCGGACAGGTTGCCGACATTTCGTACGTCATGCTGGCCGCGGCGCGTCAGTTGGCCCAAGCCTCGGGCGGGCAGGTGGTCGCCGTCCTGCTCGGCAAGGACGCGCAAAAACTGGCGGGAAACTTCGCCGCCGATAAAGTCTTGTACACGGATCACCCCGCGCTGGCCGAGTTCACCTCCGAAGCGTATCACCTCACGCTCGCCAAACTCATCGCAGAGCAGGCGCCGCGCGCCGTCCTGTTCGGCCACACCACCATCGGCGCGGACGTGGCGGGCGTTCTCTCGGCAAAACTATCCCTGCCGCTGGTCAGTTCGTGCGTCAACTTCACCAGTAACGCGAAATTTATTTCGCAGATCTGCGGCGGCAAGATCATGGCCGAGGGAGAATTGCCCTCCCCCACCGCGCTGGTCACGATGGTTCCCGGCGGTTACAAAGCGGAGCAGGGACAAAGCACGCAAGCGCCCGCACTCGAAACCTTCGCCGCGCCCGCGCTGGAGGATCTGCGCGTCGCGCTCAAGAACTACATCGAACCCGAAGCGGGCGACGTGGACATCGCCAGGGAATCGCTGCTGGTCTCCATCGGCCGCGGCGTCCAGCTCAAAGACAACGTCGAGATGGCCAGGGAACTTGCCGCCGCGCTCGGCGGGCAGGTCAGCGCCTCGCGACCCGTTGTGGACCAGGGCTGGCTGCCCACCTCGCGGCTGGTCGGCAAATCGGGCAAGCGCGTCAAGCCCAAGGTCTATCTCGCGCTCGGTATCAGCGGCGCGCCCGAACACGTGGAAGGGATGAGCGAAAGCGACGTGATCATCGCGGTCAACACCGATCCCAACGCGCCGATCTTCAATGTGGCGAAATATGGCACGACGGCCGACCTGCTCGAACTCGTCCCCGCATTGATCGAGAAAGCGAAGCAGGCCGCGTAGGGCGGATTGGCAATCCGCCCCACACCAAGAGAAAGCGAGACGATATGCCCATCCGCGAAACCTTCTGGAACATTCCTCACTGGGCCGAAATTGCCCAGTATATCCTCGCGCTGTTGACAGCCATCGTCTTCATTTACGGCGTTGTTCGACGCATCCTGCGCTGGAGACAGGGCCGCCCGGAGAAGCGCGGCGGCCGTTTCTGGGCGCGCCTGTGGTCGGTGATCGTCCAGGTGTTGGGACAGAAGCGCACGCTCGGCGAACTCTATCCAGGCGTCATGCACTTCACCCTTTTCTGGGGCATGCTCGTCCTGGCCGTTGGCACCGCTCTGGCAACCGTGGACTGGGACGTGACCCACCTGTTCTTCGGCTTTCAATTCCTGACCGGTTGGGTTTACATCGTCTTCGAATTGGCGCTCGATCTGCTCGGCCTGCTGGTGATCGTTGGATTGGGCATGGCGATCTATCGCCGCTACGTCACGCGCCCGACACGTTTGCGGGACTTCCCGACGTTAGAGAACGTCGCCTACGCGACGCGCGACGACGCGTACGTCCTGACCATGCTGACGTTCATCACCCTCAGCGGCTACCTGACCGAGGGTCTGCGTCTCGCCGTCACGCAACCGGACTGGGCGGCCTGGTCGCCGGTGGGGAACGCCATCGCGGCCGCCTTCCTGTCGCTTGGGGATCCAACCAACCAAACCTTGCACCTCATCGTTTGGGCGTTTCACATTTTGACGGCTTTCGTCATCCTCGCCAGCCTGCCTTTCACCAAACTGTTCCACATTTTCTCGACGCCGCTCAACATCTGGTTCCGCTCGCTCGAACCGGTCGGCGCGCTGCCCGCGGCGCGCATGGACGGCAACATGGGCGTCAAGGAGTGGAGGCAATTTACCTGGAAACAACTGCTCGATTTCGAATCCTGCACGCGCTGCGGGCGCTGTCAGGATGTCTGTCCCTCGTGCGGCAGCGGACAAGTCCTGTCGCCGCGCAATATGATGATCAAACTGGACGCGCACTTGTGGGCGAAAGCGAACGGGCACGCGCTGGTCGGCGACGTGATCACGCCCGAAGAATTGTGGGCTTGCACCACCTGCCGCGCCTGTTCGCAGGTCTGTCCGGCCTTTATTGACCATACCGCTTCCTTCGTGGACATGCGCCGTTATCTCATGGATCAGGGCGCGCTCGAAGCGACGCTCCAAAACGCCCTCGCCAACATCGGACGCTACGGCAACTCCTTCGGCCAATCCGAGCGCAACCGCGCCAAATGGACGATGGGACTGCAACCCGCCGTCAAGGACGCGCGCCGCGAGCCGGTCGAATATCTCTGGTTCGTCGGCGATTACGCTTCGTACAGCCCAACCCTGACCGAGGTCACGCGCAAGACCGCGGATGTGCTCCACAGAGCGGGCTTGAATTTTGGAATCATGTACGACGCGGAACGCAACGCGGGCAACGATGTGCGGCGCGTCGGCGAAGAGGGTATCTTCGAGATGCTGGCGGAGAAGAACACACAGGCCATGAACAAATGCAATTTTCAATCCATTGTCACCACCGACCCGCACACCTACAACACACTCAAGAACGAATATTCCTTCAACGGGAATGGCCGTCCGCAAATTCTGCATTACACCGAGTTGCTCGACCAGTTGATCTCTTCCAGCCAACTCAAATTCAATAAGCAACTGGATTACAAAGTCACATATCACGATCCGTGCTATCTCGGACGTTATAACGGCGTGTACGACGCGCCGCGCCGCGTGATCCGGGCGACGGGTTGCGAATTGATCGAGATGCCGCACCACGGCGACCGCGCCTTCTGTTGCGGCGCGGGCGGAGGTCGCATCTGGATGGAAGAAAAACCGGGTCGGGAACGACCCAGCGAGATCCGTATCCGAGAGGCGGCAGCGATGAAAGGTATTCAAGCTTTGGTCGTGGCCTGCCCGAAGGATGTCACGATGTTCCGGGACGCGGTCAAAACAACAGGTAACGAGACCAGGCTCCAGGTCAAGGATTTGATCGAGCTGGTTCACGAGGCTCTATGAACAGTACCGCAAGATTTATCTTGTCCCCACAGGCAACATGAATGTTGCGGTACAGTAAAGGAGATTCGCTCAACATGAACGCGGTGAAGCAAGCCGCAACAAGATGGATCAAGAAAATCAGGCTGCCAATTGCCACCAAATTGACCCTGAGTTTTCTTTCCATTATTCTGTTGAGCAGTCTTATCTTCACCATCGTCGGCATTCAGATCATTAACAACCGAATCATCGAAGAAGCGCAGGAACGCGTTCGCAACGACCTCAACACCGCGCGGGAAATCTACAAGAACCGCCTGCAACACGTGGAGGATACAGTCGAATTTACGGCGGTCAGGTTCTTCATGCGCGATGTTCTGCGCGGAGATCTTCGCCAGGAATATTTGGATGAAGTGGCTCGCATCAAAGACAACGAGAACATTGATGTTTTGACGATCACGAATACCTCAGGCATTGTAATGTTGCGCATCAACAATCCGTCTGCGAAGGGCGATGACCAGGCGCGGGATGAGATCATCAGGGTGGTTTTGACAACGAGGGCTCCCGCGTCCGGGACGACCATCGTGTCCGCCGAAGAACTTCAAATTGAGTCGCCCGCGCTGGCGGAACAGGCGTACTTCGAATTCGTCGAGACGCCCATGGCAAGATATCGCCCCGAGACCGAAGAGACGGCGGGGATGATGTTGAAAGCGGCCGCGCCGATCTTCGACGCGGAGGGCAACTTCATCGGCGTGGTTTACGGCGGAATCCTATTGAACCGAAACTACGACATCGTGGACAGGGTCAAGGAGACCGTCTTCCGAAACGTTGTTTACGAAGGCAAGGATATCGGTACGGCGACCATCTTCCAGGACGACGTGCGCATTTCGACCAACGTAAAGGATAACAGCGGCGCCAGGGCTATTGGCACCCGCATCGCTGAGGCTGTGTACAACCAGGTCTTCATCGAGCAGGAACCGTGGATCGGACGCGCGTATGTCGTCACCGATTGGTACATCACCGCATACGAACCCATCCGCAACATCAACCACGAAGTCGTCGGCATCCTGTACGTGGGCATCCTCGAACAGAAGTACATAGACATCCAAAACCAGACGGTGCTGGCCTTCGTCGGCATCACGCTTGCGGGCGTGGTGTTTTCCACTGTCATTGCGCTGTTGATCTCCCGCAATATTTCAGGGCCGATCAAGAAGCTCGTCTCGGCCTCGGAGCAGCTGGCAAACGGAAACCTGGATGCCAAAGTGGACTTAACCAGTGGCGACGAATTCGGGAAACTGGCGTACCGTTTCAATCAAATGGCCAACGCCCTGAGACAGCGAGACGAGAGATTGAAGGAATTTACAAAAAGAAAAATCATGGAATCGGAGCGGCTCGCCATCGTCGGACAACTGGCCGCCAACGTGGCGCACGAACTGAACAACCCGCTCCAGGGAATTGTCACGTATTCGAGCCTGCTACTCGAAAAGGAGGTTTGCGACGAACCAGTCCGGCAGAACGTCGAGAAAATCGTCACCCAGGCCAATCGCTGCCGGGAGATCATCCGAGGCCTTTTGGATTTCTCGCGGCAGAAAAAACCGCAAAAGATGCTATCCAGCATCAATTCCCTTTTACGAGATTGTATCTCGTTAGTGGAAAACCAGGCATTATTTCATAACATTAACATCGTTCAAAATCTCGACGAGAGTCTGCCGCTGATCGTCATTGATCCCTCGCAGATCGAAAGGGTGTTCCTGAACCTGATCATCAACGCGGCGGAGGCGATGAACGGTAGCGGCACATTAACGCTCACAACCTGCTTCGGTGTGAATGAAAAGAACATCGAGATCGAAGTAAAAGACAGCGGTCATGGCATCTCGATTGAAAACATGGAAAAGATCTTTAACCCGTTCTTTACCACCAAGGAGATCGGACACGGAGTAGGTCTCGGACTGGCGATCAGTTACGGGATCGTCAAGGAACACAACGGCGAGATCACGGTCGAAAGCGAATATGGAAAGGGCGCAAAATTTACCGTGAGCCTTCCGGTCATTGTGAAAGTTAGTGAAGAAGATGGAAGCAAAGTCAAAGATCTTGCTTATTGACGACGAGGAGGTCGTCCTCGACTCCTGCGCGCAAATCCTGGCGGGCGGGCCCTATCAGGTCGCATCTGCTTCGGACGGGACAGCTGGTCTGCGCCTCGTTGAGGAGTTCCAGCCCGATCTTGTTTTTGTGGACCTCAAGATGCCGGGCATCTCCGGGTTCGAGGTGCTGGAGAAGATCGGCGCTATGGATCCCACTATCGTTATGGTCGTAATCACAGGCTTCGCCACCATCGGTTCGGCGGTGGACGCGATGAAGAAGGGCGCGTACGATTTCCTCCCCAAACCGTTCACACCCGAGGAATTCCGTCTGATTACCCGCAGGAGTCTGGAAAAAAGAAAATTGACGCTTGAAACCATCGCCCTGCGGCGCGAGAAGGAAATGCTGCGCGAGCACTTCGCCCATATCGTCTCGCACGAGTTGAAGTCGCCGCTGAACGCCGTCCAGCAAAACCTGATGGCGCTCGAATTCGAATTGAGCGGAACCCTCAACGAGGTCCAAAAGGATAAACTGGCGCGGACGAAGAACCGGATCAACGACCTGATCAAACTCATCAACTCATGGTTGAGAGCCATTTCCATTGACGCAGACCAGTTGCAGAAAACGTTCACGCAGGTTTCGGTGAAGAATGAAATTTCCGAGGCCCTCGAAACCGTCGCGCCCTATGCCACGCGAAAGGACGTTGAAATCGCCACATCCATCAGCGACCGCCTGACTCCCATCAGCGGGGACGACCTCAGTCTTTCCGAGGCGCTCACCAACATCATCGGCAACGCCGTCAAGTATTCGCACGATGGGAGCAGGGTCACGGTAAAGGCGGAGGAGGAGGCGGATGCCATCCTGATCACGATCAGGGATGAAGGCGTCGGCATCGCAAAGGAGGATCTGCCGCACATTTTCGAGGGTTTTTACCGAGGCAAGTCCGGGCAGGCCGCCGCCAGCGGTCACGGCATCGGGCTGGCCGTCAGTCGTCAGATCATCGAGGCGCATCACGGCTCGATCGCGGTTGAAAGCGAACCGGGCAAAGGCACGACGTTTATTGTCCGCCTGCCAAAATTAAGCCCTGCATAAAGCGGACGTTAGAGAACGTCCCCTACGCGCCGCGTAAGAGACGCTCTCTAGCGTCGGACTGAGAACTGCAATTTGAGTACCGCAAAATTCATTTTGCGGCTGAAGCGAGATAAATCTCGCGGTACTGAAACGAGACATAACCATCCAATCAGAAACGGAGGCACGACATGATTAAACGATTGCTGATCATAGACGACGATCCCGATTACGTGACTGGAATCAAATCCATCCTCGATAATGCGGGATACGCAGTGGAGGTTGCCTACGACCCGAAGGCAGGATTGCACGCCCTGCAAACCCGTCCCTACGACCTGCTCCTGCTCGACATCATGATGGGGCGCGGGGCGGAGGGCGTGATGATCGCCCGCAAACTCCGCAAGGACCCCAAACTGCGCGAGATGCCCGTGCTGATCATCACGGGTATAAGAGAGCAGATCGCATTCCTCTTCCCCGGCGAGCCGATTCATCCCCGCTTCGTGGAAGTGGACGAACTGGTCGAGAAGCCAGTGGAGCCGAACCTGCTGCTCGAAAAGGTGCGCACGCTCATCCAATTGGCGGAGGAAAGGAAGGCGGTGCCAGCCTGAGGTAGACAGTCAGTCCGTCATTGCGAGCGAAGCGAAGCAAATTCCCCCACGACGCGCGGATTGCTTCGTCGGGAAGAGCACCCTCCTCGCAATGACGAAACAACAACGAAAGGCCAACACTATGACCGAAGCATCCGAAACCTACACCTTCACTTTTATGAGAGAGGTCTCCAGCCTGTTACATGCGGCGGATGGAAATCCCTTCACGCTGTGCGTGCAGTGCGGAACCTGCTCCGGCACCTGCCCGGTTGCCGCCTACATGGACTACACGCCGCGCCAGATCATCGCCATGGTCAACGCGGGATTGAAAGAACAGGTGCTGGATAGCAACACCTTCTGGTACTGCGCTTCCTGCTACCATTGCGCGGCGCGCTGCCCGCAGAACATCAGCATCACCGAACTGATGTATGCCCTGCAGCGCTATTCGATATGGAAAAACAAGTATCGGGAGAACCTGATCGGCCCGGCCTTCTCGGAGGCCTTCGCCAAGACCATCGTCCGCACCGGGCGGACGTTCGAACCAATCCTGGCGCCGTCCTACATCTTCAAGTTCAAACTGGGCGAATTCTTCCGCGAGATCTCGAACGCCACGGAACTGATGATCAAGGGACGCCTGCCCCTGCTGCCGCCGCGCATCAAACGACTCGAAAACTTCAAGCGCATGATCCGCCGCATCGTCCCGATGGGAGGTGAAGCATGAAGGAATTCGCCTACTTCCCCGGGTGTTCGCTCGAAAAACTGGCGGTTGGCTACAACACATCCGCGATGGAGGTCGCCAGGAAACTGGGCGTCAAACTCCGCGAACTGGACGACTGGAACTGCTGCGGCTCGACCACCTACTTCCACATTGACGAGTTGCTGGCCTACACGCTCACGGCGCGCAACCTGGCGATAGCGGAGCAAACAGGACTCGATGTCGTCGCGCCATGCAGCGCCTGTTTCAAGAACATGTACTTCACGCAGGCACACCTCAACAAGGACCCCGACCTGGCGGAGCATATCAACTACGCCCTCGAAGAGGACAACCTGCACTTTTCGGGCGGCATCCGCATCCGTCACCTGCTCGAAATGTTCGCGCAGGATTTGGGCGCGGAGGAGATCAAGGCCAGGGTCACGAAGCCGCTCGAAGGGATGAAGGTCGCGCCGTACTACGGCTGCCAGATCCTGCGTCCGCGCAAAGATCACGATTCGTCGGAAACGATGGAAACGCCCCATTACTTCGAGGAGTTACTGACCGCCATCGGCGCGACGCCCGTGGACTACCCGCTCAAGACGCGCTGCTGCGGCGGTTCGCTGATCATCTCCAGCCGCGTGGCCGCGCTGAGCATGGTTCGCAACCTGCTCCAGTCCGCGGTCGAGCGCGGCGCGGACGTGATCGCCACGGCCTGCCCGATGTGCCAGGTCAATCTCGAATGTTACCAGCAGTCGGTGAACCAGGAATTCGGCACGGACTTCAACATGCCCGTCCTGTACTTCACCCAACTGCTCGGACTGGCGCTCGGCATCCCGAAGAACAAACTCGGCATTGGAAAGGAACTCGTGTCGGCAATGCCCGTCCTTGCCGCGCGATGACATTGGAGAAACGAACCGCAGAGAACGCGAAGAACGCAGAGTCCTTTTGAAAAATCTCCGCGCACTCTGCGGTCTCAGCGGTAAGTCATAAAAGGAGAAAATCCTATGGAAAAGATCGGAGTCTACGTCTGTCACTGCGGCACGAACATCGCGGGCATAGTGGACGTGCAACAGGTGGCCGAATGGGCCGCGGCGCGGCTCAAACACCGCGGCGTGGTCATCGGCCGCGACTACAAGTTCATGTGCTCCAGCCTCGGACAGGAATTGATCGAGAAGGACATCCAGAAACTGGGGTTGACGCGCGTGGTGGTGGCCGCCTGTTCGCCGCACCTGCACGAGAACACCTTTCGCACGGCCTGCAAACGCGCGGGACTGAACCCCTACCTGTGCGAACTGGTCTCCATCCGCGAACAGGTTTCGTGGGTGCATACCGATAAGGACCAGGCCACAGCCAAGTCCATGGCGGTGGTCTCGGGCGGCGTGGAGCGCGTCATCCATCACGAGACGCTGGAGCCGCTCAAAGTCCCGATCCATCCCGATACGCTGGTCGTCGGCGGCGGGATCGCGGGCATCCAGGCCGCGTTGGAGATCGCGGACGCGGGATACAAGGTCTATCTCGTCGAGCGCGAACCCTCCATCGGCGGACACATGGCGCAGTTCGACAAGACCTTCCCCACCCTGGACTGCGCGGCCTGCATCCTGACCCCCAAGATGGTCCAGGCCGGGACGCATCCCAACATCGAACTGCTCACCTGGAGCGAGGTCGAAAAAGTGGACGGCTACGTGGGCAACTTCTCGGTCACCATCCGCAAGCGCGCCCGCGACGTTGATACCGAACTTTGTACGGGCTGCGGCATCTGCTGGGAGAAATGCCCCAAGAAAGTGGTGGACGATGTGTTCGAGGCGGGGATGGGAATGCGCAAGGCGATCTACACGCCCTTCGCGCAGGCCGTTCCGAAATATCCCGTCATTGACCGCCCGAACTGCACCTACTACATCAAAGGCACGTGTAAAGCCTGCGAAAAGTTCTGCCCCACCAACGCCATCAAGTTCGACCAGGAAGACGAGATCGTCACCGTCAACGTCGGCAACATCGTCATCGCCACCGGCTACGATACCTTCGACGCGAAGCGCATCGCCCAATACGGCTATGGCCGCCTGCCCAACGTGCTCACCAGCATCGAGTTCGAGCGGATATGCAACGCGTCGGGACCCACCAACGGCGAGATCCTGCTTAAGGACGGTAAGACCAAGCCGAAGGCGGTCGGAATCGTCCACTGCGTGGGCAGCCGCGACAAGAATTACAACGAATACTGCTCGGTCGTCTGCTGTATGCAGGGACTGAAATTCGCCCACCTCGTCCACGAGCGGACGGGCGCGGAAGTGTACAACTTCTACATAGACATGCGCACGCCGTTCAAGGGCTATGAGGAGTTTTATCAGCGCGTTCTCGAAGAAGGGACGCACTTCATCCGCGGCAAGGTGGCCGAGATCAACAACGCCCCGCGCACGCCCGAGGAGGAAGGCAAACTCATCGTCCAGGTGGAGGATACGCTGGTCGGCGTCCAGATGAGGATCCCGCTCGACATGGTTATCCTCTCGGTGGCGCTCGAACCGCGTCACGACGCGAAAGAGACCGCCCACAAGTTCGGCCTATCGTGCAGCGCCGACGGCTGGTTCATCGAAAAGCACCCCAAACTCGACCCCGTCTCCACCATGACCGAAGGCATTCTCATCGCGGGCTGCGTGCAGGGGCCGAAGGACATCCCCGCCAGCGTGGCGCAGGGAGCGGCCGCGGCCGCCCGCGCGCTGGGCAAGATCCACACGGGCGAGATCCTGCTCGAACCATTCCGCGCCAGCGTCATCGAGGAGAAATGCTCCGGCTGCCGCGTCTGCAACGGCCTTTGCCCCTTCAACGCCATCCTGTTCCACGAAGAGAAAATGGTCACCGAGATCAACGCCGCGCTGTGCCAGGGCTGCGGAACCTGCGTGGCGGCCTGCCCCGCGGGCGCCATCGTCGGCACCGGCTTCAGCAACGAGCAGATTTTGGCGCAGATCGAAGGCTTGTTATTACTGAATGTTGGAGAGGAGGTTCCTGCGTGATTGGTAAGTGGTAAATGGTAATTGGTAAATGAGGTAGTACCGCAACATTCATGTTGCCTCGCAAGATAAATCTCGCGGTACTGAGTAACGCAACATTCATGTTGCCTCGCAAGATAAATCTTGCGGTACTGAGAAAGGCAATTACCAATTACGAATTACAAATTACCTCCACAAGGAGAGTAACCTATGAACAACGATCCCTTTGAACCCACCATCATCGGCTTCACCTGCAACTGGTGTTCCTACCGTGCCGCAGACCTGGCGGGGACGGCGCGCATGAAATATCCGCCCAACATCCGCCTCATCCGCCTGATGTGCAGCGGCCGCCTCGACCCGACCTTCGTCTTCAAAGCCCTCACCAACGGCGCCGACGGCGTGATGATCACCGGCTGCCATCCCGGCGAATGTCACTATCTCGAACAGAACTACAAAGCCCTGCGCCGCTTCCATCTGATTCGCCGCACGCTCAAAGGTTTGGGCGTGGAACCCGAGCGCGTCAAACTCGTTTGGGCCAGCGCCGCGGAGGGCGTGAAGTTCACCAACGAAGTCAAGAGTTTCGTCGAGGAAATCCGCACCCTCGGCCCGCTCAACTGGGGCGGCATCGGCGGGAACGGCCATCGCGTCGAAACACACATCCCTGAGGAGGTGCCGGCATGACCGACAAACCAAAATTCGCAATGTATTGGGCCGCCTCCTGCGGCGGCTGTGAGATCGCCGTCCTCAACATCCACGAGAAGATCCTCGACGTGGACGCTAACTTCGACGTGGTCTTCTGGCCCGTCGCCATGGACGCCAAGTACAAGGACGTGGAGGCGATGGAAGACGGTTCGATCCTGCTGACCCTCTTCAACGGCGGCATCCGCAACGACGAGAACGAGCACATCGCCAAACTGCTCCGCAAGAAGTCGAAGATTCTCGTCGCGTTCGGCTCGTGCGCCAACGAGGGCTGCATCCCCGGGCTGGCGAACCTCAGTCCCGTGGGCGAGATCGTCACGACCGCGTTCAACACCGTCAGCACGGACAACCCGAATCAGATCTACCCCACGCCGCATTACGATGTCCCTGAGGGCGAGATCCACATCCCGACCCTCTACCCCACGCTTCGCACCCTCGACCAGGTGGTGGACGTGGACTACTACATGCCGGGTTGCCCGCCAGAATCGCACCAGATCGCGGCGGTGATTGACCTCGTCGTGCAAGTCCTGCAAGGCAAGGCCGAACTCCCGCCCAAGGGATCGGTCATCGGCGCGGGCAATTCCACCGTCTGCGACGAATGCGAGCGCAAGCGCAACGTCAAGACCATCACCGCCTTCAAGCGCATCTACGGCCAGCCGATTGACCCCGAACTGTGCCTGCTCGAACAGGGGATTCCCTGCAACGGCATCGCCACCCGAAGCGGCTGCAACGCGCGCTGCCCCTCGGCCGGCGCGCAGTGCATCGGCTGTTACGGACCCGCCGATGGCGTGGTGGACTACGGCGCGCGCCTCATCACAGGCTTCGCCTCGGTGATCGACTCCACCAACCCCGAAGAGATTGACCGCATCCTCGACGGCATCCCCGACCCGACGGGACAGTTCTATCGCTTCAACCTGGCGGGGTCGCTGCTCAAGGCGGGGGAA
>DAOUMJ010000284.1:0-2609 GCA_034411715.1 Anaerolineales bacterium
CCGTATTTCAGGCGGATGATCGCCGCCTGGTCCGCCTGGTTCAGACGGAGGAAATACCAGCCGCCCGCCAGCAATGCCAGGAGGGAGAAGGCCAGCCCCAGAACGGACAACGCGCGCACGAACAGGATGCTCACGTTGAGACCGAGAAGGGACAGGGTGTTGGGCGCCTCTTCCAACCCACCGACCGCGCCCGCTTTTGTCGTATACAGCGGATCGCCCTGGGTCGCGTCGGCCGCAAGGTAGAAATGGGTCTTATCGAATTTGAAGACCAGGCTGGTGTCGAGCGAATCGAGGACCGCCTTGTCTGCGATGTTGCCCATGAAGGTGGAATGAGAAATCACTTCGAGGGTGTAGAAGGGGGGATGCAACCCGGTTTGTTGTTCGACGGCGGAGACCATCGCCATGATCTGGCACAGATCCAGGCTGGCCATGCTGACGTAGGAATTGCCGGTGAACGGCGTGTCGGATTCGAGCAGGATGGAACGCTGCCAGCCGCTTTGCCGGTCCATCACCCGCGCGTAGAGGCGGTGAAAGCCTGCCACACCCTGCAGGCCGCTGCCGGCGACGTTATAGGCCTGCCCAACGTTCAGGGTGCAGGTCAAGTTCGGGAAGATGGGATCCCCCGTACGGATCGCATCCGTGCCGTACACGTCGGGGGTTCCCGTGGCCGAATAGAAAAAACTGGCGGCCTGCTGGTATTGGATCGTCTCTGCCGGCCGCGTCGCGGGGCGGGTGAAGGCAAAAATGCCCAGCCCCAGGAATGCCATTGCCGCGAACCCTGCCAGGTATAACCCGCCTTCCAGGAGCCCGCCCATGCTTCCCGAAGGTTTGGCGTTTCTGCGGCCGCGCGGCGGCGTTACGGGAAACAGGCTCATTAACATAAGACCTCCGACTAAACCACATAGAACCGCCAGGGGAAGGGGCTGGCGCGCCCACTGAATTGCCCGGCCGATCGCTGGAATATGAAGCCACAATTTTCCGACAATTTCGTTCCCGGTCGGCTGGTAGGAATCCAGCCAGGTATTGTGATCCCCCTGCAAGACAAAGCGATCGGACGAGACGGCGACAATGCGATGGAAGACGAACGCCCCCATTTCTGCATTCTCATATGTGACCGCATCTCCCACGCGGTAAATCGGCTGTTTCCTCGTGATCACCAGGTCGCCCAGTTGGAATTTGGGCTCCATGCTGTTGCCGTCCACGATGACGTAGGCAACCTGCCCGCCCAATTGGATCGGCGCCAAAGCGATCCAGAAGAGGATCGCCAGGAGAATCGAAACGAGCGCGCCCGGGAGGGAGGAGGATTTGTGGAATTTCATCCCGGAATCCTGGAAACCGGCCTGCCGCGGCATGTAGGGCGGAATGGTATTCCGCCCCACGACGCGCAGGCCGGTCTTTGCCTGGATGCTCGTTGATTAGTTGCTGGTGGCTACGACTTCCAACTGATCCATCGACTCGACGTCTTGCGCCGGGCTGGTCGTGGCGCAGGTCCAGTCGTTGTTCAGTGTGTTTGTGCAGTTGTACCAGGTGGAGCCTGCGGCCACCAGTTTGATTTTGGCGGTCACGGCGGCGTCGCTCAGTGTGAATGCCACCGAGTCGAGCAGAGACGGGTCTGAACTGTTCAGATTGTAGACCACGCTGCTCACCGTGTAGCCGCTGATGGTACCGGAGCCTGCGCCGGCGCGGGTGTCTGGCACGGTATTGGCGGCCGCAAAAGCGTAGACGCCCACCGCCAGCACGATCATGGCCAGCAGAACAAAGAGGATTTTGAAATTGCGAAACATGGGTTTCTCCTTTTGTATTCCCGTTTCCAACGGGTTGATTTGAGCATCCGATTAAAAGGCCTGGCTTTGATAAGCCAGGCCGGGCAGATACAAAAGGGTCGCTTTTGTGTTCTTCGGCGGCCTGGCAGTCGTGGCCGCGTGAGCGGCGGTAGACCCATGGCTTTGCGTCGCCGGTTTTCACCGACTTTGCCTTTATCGGATGTTACGACGCAACTATAGCATGGAATACCCATTTGTCGCTTTACAGGAAATTTACAGTATCGGCATCTTCGCGAAAAGAGGCTGCTTCATAGCGCGGCCTCCAGCCGCAACCTGATACGCGATTTTCCTCCTTTGTCGGCGGGCGGAGTTGGCATATAATCCTGCCTGTGTCGAACTTCACAAAGGAGAATTCCCATGGCAAAAATTGACGACATGGCGCGGGATTTTCTCGCGCAGAGAAAGATCGCCGTCGTCGGCGTATCGGACAAGCGCGAGACGGGCTGCAACCTGGCCTATACCAACTTCAAGAAGAACGGTTATCAGGTCTACGCGGTCAACCCGCGCATCGCCACATTCGAGGGCGAGGCGTGCTACCCCGACCTGAAGTCCATCCCCGAAAAGGTGGACGCGGTCTTTATCCTCGCCAGCCCGAAGGTGACCGACTCCATTGTGGATCAGTGCGTGGACCTCGGCATCCGGCGTGTCTGGATGCACTGCATGATGGGGACGAAGCCCGGTCTCGCCGCGGGCATGACCAGCGTTTCTCAGCCCGCGGTGGACAAGGCGCGCCAGAACGGCATCGCGGTCATCCCGGGGTCGTGCCCGAATCAGTTCCTGAAGCCC
>DAOUMJ010000285.1:0-27372 GCA_034411715.1 Anaerolineales bacterium
GCGCGCACGCGACACGTCGGTCACGCGGAGTGCATGTACGGATTTGTGGAATGTATCGAGGACTACAACGTCTTCGCGGCGATGTTCGATCACGCGGGACGTTGGGCGGGCGCGCGCGGCATGACCGCGCTCTACGGCCCCTACAACCTCGACCGCGAAGACAGCCGCGGCATCCTCGTCGAGGGGCGCGACCGTCCGCCCGCGATTTACCTCGCGCATCACCCGCCGTATTACCAAACTTTCTTCGAGCGTTACGGTTTCCAGAAACTCGAAGAGGACGGCATAGCCTACGCAATTGACGTGAACCTCGACAACCCGCGCATCCAGAAATTATCGCGCGTGGCCGCGCGCGTGCGCGAGAAACATCCCGAGTTCCGCGTGCGCGGCGCGAACCTTTCGGACAAGGACGCGGAGATTGACCGCATCACCTACCTGCAAAATCGCGGACTGGAACACATGCCCACCCACGTCCCCTACACCCGCGCCAACATCGAGTCCATGATCCTGCCCCTGCTTGACCTGGTTGACCTCGACCTCGTCCTCTTCGCCGAAGCCGACGGCAAACCGGCGGGCTTCTTCCCCGGCGTGCCGAATTTCAACGAGATACTCATCCACCTCAACGGACTTCGCTATCCCTGGGATTACCTGCGCGCCCTCCTCCATCGCAACGGCAAACCGAAGTGCCTCAGCGTCAAAAGCATCGTCGTCGCGCCCGAATATTGGGACACGGGACTCGCTCTGTTGTTGTTCGATGAAATGGCAAAGCGCGCCGCGGCGAGAGGCTATCAATGGGCGGATTTATCGCTGACGGGCGAGAACAACCCCGACACGCGTCCGCTCGCCGTCCACGCGGGCGCGCAGGTGTATAAGAGATATCGGTTCTATCGGAAGGCCCTCACCCCGCCCCCCTCCGTCTCCCCCCATTTTCCCTGAAAATGGGGGGAGAGAAAGAGGGGGGCAGTGAGAGCCTCGGGAGGTTCCCATGAACACTCAATCGCCCTTCTTCCGCTTTTACATGAAGGTGGAAGAATTCATCCTCACCCGCCTCGTCCCGCTGGAGAGGCCGGGCAAGTTCTTCAAATGGATTTTCAAGGCGCCGATTTTGCATTACCGGCTTGGCCTGGGCTGGATGGTGGGAAAACTGTTCCTCATCCTCACCACCACCGGGCGCAAAAGTGGCAAGTTGCGACGCACTCCGCTCGAATACAATTACGACCCCGCGACGGACACCTACGTCATCGTGGGTGGCTGGTATGGGAAGACCGACTGGTTCCGCAACGTGACCGCCAACCCAAACGTGGAAGTGTGGGTGGGACGCCGCAAATTCAAAGCGCGCGCCGAACGCATGACCGACGCTGAGGTGGCCGCCTGGATGGGAGGGGTCATCCGCATCAACCCCGGCAGCATCCCAATGTGGTCGCGCTGGGGCGGGGAGACGGTCAGCGATTCGCCGGAGGTGTTGCTGCGCGTCGCGCCGAAATTCCCGGCGTTTCGGTTGAAGTCGTTGTAACGCAAAATTCATTTTGCGATTTGTAGGACAAATTGCCAATTTGTCCAGAGGCGCAAACACTTGCACCGAACGCAAGTGCAGTGTTAGCAATTTGTCCGAGGACGCAAATTAGCAATTTGCGCTACAGAATCCAACCGTCATTGCAGGCGCAGCGACATCGTATCCGAAGGGTAAGCAATCCCGTCCAGTTGAGCGGAGATTGCTTCTCGAAGACTCGCAATGACGGAGAATCAGAGAGGAACAATGAACAGACTCACAGGCAAGACCGCCATCATCACCGGCGCGACATCGGGGATTGGAAAGGCCACTGCGCTCCTCTTCGCGGAAGAGGGCGCGGATTTGGTCATCACGGGGCGACGCGTCGGGTTGGGGACGCGTGTCGAAGCGGAATGCCGCGCGAGGGGAGTCCGATGCGTGTTCGTCGAGGCGGATCACGCGCGGGCGGAGGACTGTCAAAAGGCGGTCGAGGTCGCCCTGCGCGAGTTCGGTCGCATTGACATTTTGTTCAACAACGCGGGCATCGTCACGCGCGGAACGGCCGAGACAACCAGCGAGGATGTCTGGCGCGAGACGATGGAAGTGAACGTGACAGCGGTGTGGCGGATGAGTAAACTGGTGATCCCCGTGATGGAGAAGCAGGGCGGCGGCGTGATCGTCAACAACGGCTCGGATTGGTCGGTGGTGGCGGGGCGGGACGCGTTCCCGTACGTGGTGAGCAAGGGCGCGGTGGGGCTGATGACGAAGGCCATGGCGCTCGATTTCGCGCGCGATGGAATCCGCGTGAACGCGGTTTGCCCTGGCGATACGTTCGTTGACCGCTGGCTGGAGAAGGGCTATTTCGAATATTCCGATCCCGTGACGCTGGAGGAGGCGATTAAGGAATCGAGCGCGTACATTCCGATGGGACGTTTTGGCAAGCCCGAGGAGATCGCCCGCGCCGTGCTGTTTTTGGCCTCGGACGATTCTTCGTTCGTGACGGGTCATTTGTTGTTGGTGGATGGGGGGAATACGGCGCAGTGAGTGATGATAAAATATCTGCATGGTAACCAATTTGATGTTAGATCTGGAAATTCAACCTGTTGTTGAAAATGGGATTAATGAAATCGAACGGCTGGATGCGGAACTTGAGGAGCATTTCAAGTCTGTATTCCACGTTCAAACCTCGTTGACGCGTTCGCTTGTCAGTTTTCAGGCAAATAAAACGCGCCCGATTTATCGTTGGTACAAATACAAAGAGGGTTTCTCTGCCAGTTTGGTAGAGTATTTTTTTCAAAAATACAACGTTTCAAGCGGAAAGATATTTGATCCGTTTGCTGGAAGTGGCACAGCGCTTTTCACTGCCAGCGCAATGGGATTAGACGCGGACGGCATTGAACTTTTGCCAATCGGTCAGCAAATCATCACGACAAAACGGCTGATCGAAAACGAATTTACCCCTGATGATTTCACCGAATTGAAACGGTGGGCAAAATCGCCGATTTGGCTCGACTCTTCGGAGCGCGTTTCAATTAATGAATTGCGTATCACGGGCGGGGCTTATCCTGAAAAAACAAAAGAGCAAATAGAGAAATATCTCGCGGCCATCAAGAAAGAAAACAGTCGCGTACAGGCGATTCTGTTTTTTGCTTTACTGTGTGTTCTGGAAATCATCAGTTTTACGCGCAAAGACGGTCAGTATTTGCGTTGGGATTACCGGTCGGGGCGTACACAGGGCAAAAAGCCGTTTGATAAAGGCGAAATCGTTGAATTTGAAAAGGCAATTTCGGAAAAGATAAAAGAAATTTTGGAAGACTTGCAGCCTACGGAGCCAATCCAGCAGGCGATGTTTGCTTCGCAAGTAAGGCAGGGACATATCCATCTTTTCGATGGCTCATGCTTGAATGTCATGCCGAAAATGCGAGAAGCGGAATATGATGCCATCATCACGTCGCCGCCTTATTGCAATCGCTATGATTACACGCGAACATATGCTCTTGAACTGGCATTGTTGGGAACAGACGAAAAGGGGCTGGTTGACTTACGCCAAACCATGTTGAGTTGTACGGTTGAAAACCGAGCAAAAGACCTGCTTGTCATCAATCCACAGTGGACAAAGGCCATTGCTGTCGCCGATTCACAGGAACTTTTACAGGCAATCCTGAAATACTTGGAAGCGCAGAAAGCGCAAAAATTATTGAATAACAATGGCATTCCTCGCATGGTACGCGGCTATTTTTATGAAATGGCTTGTGTGATTGCGGAGTGTTCTCGCGTAATGAAGCCCAATGCACCGCTAATCATGGTCAATGACAATGTGCGCTACGCGGGGGCAGGTATTTCAGTGGACATGATTTTGTCATCCCTCGCCGAAAAACTTGGTTTTCGTGTCGAAAATATTCTCGTCCTGCCCAGCGGCAAAGGCAACAGCAGCCAACAAATGGGAGAACATGGGCGGGAAGAATTACGAAAATGTATTTATGTCTGGAGGAAAATCTAATGCCGACCAAGCCGCCGTATCGCCGCCATCTCAACTCAAGTTCTGACCTTGAAACAACCTACGAAGATACGCGCGCTGGATTTGTGGCATTGGCATTGGAGAAGAATCATCGGGCGACTCCATTTGTGGGAGAAGCCAGAGCCTTGCGAGATGCCGCGTCCGAAGCAAGTACGCCTGCCGATTTACTGCACATTCCTGGGATTGAATTACCATTGCTTACAGCGGCTGGAGTTTCGGATAAGGCGGCCGTATATTTGCAACCAGAAGATAAAATCGCGGCCATCCAGAATCTTATTGAAAATTACCTAGAAAAGGCTGGAATTAAATTTGTCGAGGAATTGGTCTTTCGTTTTTTGTTGATTCGAGGCGATACTCTGGGCGGATCCATGCGAAATATTGGGGGATTTCTGGCTCAAAAGAAATTGACCCGCGCCATTCTTTCCGCGCTTAAGATCTCAGGAATTTCGCATTATTGGCAGGCGGTTAATACTCGTGATTGGCAGACCAATGACGATAATCCCAATATCGAAGTGTCTTTGCGAAAACTTTATTGGCAAAACGGACGTAAGCACCGCACGCTGATCTATAACCTGACAGTCCCGCTTGTCAAAAACAATGTTGATCTATGTTTGTTCAATGCCACGCCAGATACTCTTGATGAATCAGGCGCGGCCAGTTATGTTGCTTTGGGCGAATTGAAGGGCGGCATTGACCCGGCAGGGGCAGACGAACATTGGAAGACAGCCCGCTCTGCTCTTGAAAGAATCCGCAAATCGTTTGCTCGCGTAAAGAAAAATCCACACACCTTTTTCATTGGGGCGGCCATTGAGAAGAAAATGGCTACTGAATTGTGGGATGAACTTCAACAAGGCACACTTTCCAACGCCGCAAACCTGAACGACGATATGCAACTCGCTTCTATTTCCCGCTGGTTATGCAATTTATAGGTTTTGGAGAAGCCATGAAACCCACCCCCGCCACCATTGACGACTACATCTGACCGTCATGGCTCCACGTATGGCGTGGATACGATTCTTGACATCTATGAACTCTACGGGCTTCCAACCAAAATCATCCTGTACGTTGACATGTACAAGTTCGAGGAACTGTTGGCGCCTGTGGGACTCACCTGCACTCGTACAACACCTGCCGGCCCTGCGGGACCTGCGGCGGAAACGCTCCCGCGCCCTGGCTGAACTGCTCCACCGCTTTGCACGAACCCGCCAACCACTGGACGACATCCTGTTTGTTGTTGCGCCCGTCCATCCCAAACAGCACGTAACGCAACTCGCCGTCCGCCACCATCTGCGCGAGATCGTCCGCGCTGACAACAGGATCGCCGCCGCTGAAGCCGCCCATGTACAGCACGGGTCGCCCCGTCGCGATCACAAACGGCGCGCCGACCTGCGAACTTTCCACCGCCACCAGGTATTTCATCCCCTGCGTATTCGCCTGCAAAAATTCCAGCAGCGCGCCGCTCGCTTCACTCCCTGGACCCTGCGCGGGCGCGGCCTGCCGAATGGCGATATTCGCGTCATCGGGACGCGCGCCGCGCGGCCCTCCGCTCACGCCGTACGCGGCGGGCAGGTTGGAATCGCTGCCATCCGTCACCGTCAACACAGACCAGGCGAACGGCACAATCATCACGGCAATCAACAGGAGGCTGAACGAGGCGCGCGGCAGGATCGTTGTTGAGCGAAACAGCGAGACGAACAGCAGGATGGTCGCCAGCGCAACGAGAACAAAAGCAAGCGGCATCCAGAACGCATTGACTCCGTACTGCCACGCGAGATAGATCTGGAACGCGACCGTGACCGCGGCCCCAAGCGTCAGCCACCACCCGCTTCCATCCCGACCTTCAGCCTGCATTTTCCATAGCGAGCCGAATCCACCGCCGACGACTCCGCCGAGCGCGGGCGCCAGCATCACCACATAGTACGCATGGAAGATTCCAGAAACCATGCTGAAGAACACCACAGAGGTCATCAACCATCCGCCCCACAGAATCAATCCGAGATGCGCGCCCGATTCGACCGGCAGTTTGATGCGCGATCGGAACGCTATCACGAACAGCGAGAACAACGCGAAGGGTAGCAGCCACGACATCTCCGCGGCGAGAGGCGGCTGGAAGAAACGCAACACGCCGGGTTCCCCCGTCTCCTGCGAGAACATCGTCCCGCCGCCCTGGTTGCCATCGGGAGGAGTCGTCTGTCCGCTCGGGTTGTCGGGACTGGCATTCGGGTTGAAGCCGTCCGCCCCGTCGGTCTGACCCGCCTGGGGGTTGGTCGGAGATGTCTGCGGGCGGCGGAATCCGCCGAAGAGACGCGAAGTCCCGTTGTGGCCGGTGATGAGTCCCATCACGGTGTTGTCCTGCGACGAGCCGATGTAGGGACGCGCGTCCGCAGGGACCGAATCCACGTAGAGCGCCCACGAGAGCGAGACTGCGGCCATCACCGCGAGCGCGGCAAATGTGAGGCCGATCTTCCTGAACCAATCCACTCTCGCGCCGAGGAAGTAGAGCGCGAAGAACGCGGGGACGGGGAGATAGGCCTGGAGCATCTTGATATTGAAACCGAGTCCCACGATGACCGCGCCGAGGAACAGCCAGCGCGCCTTGCCCGTTTCGACGGCTTTGATGAACGCCCACGCCGCAAGCAGGAGGACAAACGTGAGCAGACCGTCCTGCGTGTTGTTGCGATCCGCGGCAAAGACGACGGGAGTGGTCGCCACCACCAGCGCGGCGACGAGTCCCGCGACCGCGCCGAAATGTTTCTTGACGAGATGGTACATGAGCGGCACGCTGAGAACCCCCGCGAGGATATTCGGCAGGGCGGTCGAGAATCCGCTCACGCCGAGGACGAGCGCGAAGAGCGTCTCGATTTGCAGTCCCAGCGGAGGCTTGTCCACAGTGACCGATCCGCCCGGCTCCGCGGCCGCGTAGAAAAAGTTGTGCCACGATTGAGTCATGGACTCGACCGCGGCGGTGTAATAGGCATTCGAGTTGCCGATAGAATCAATGTCCCAAAAGTGCAGCGCCGCCGAGAGAAGCATGATGGCAATGATGGCGAGGGTGGGAAGATATTTTTTCATTAGCGCTCCTATTTTATCTTTCTGTACACGGATTTCACGGACGACACGGATGATCACAAAAAAACTCTCTACCGTACATCCGTCATTGCGACCTTCGGGAAGCAATCTCCTCGACATGATGGATTTCTGTCCAGAGGGGATTGCTTCGCCGCCAGAAACGCGCTGGCGTCTCGCAATGACGAAGTCCGTGAGACTCCGTAAATTCCGTGTTTATCCGTGTACGAGGCGTCATCGAAACGTCCAATTCCGGTTCGCGAAATAATTCCAGAACACCACCACGCCCGTTGCGATGACCTTGGCGGGCGCGTAGCCCAGCGCGGGATTCTGAATCAACGCGCCGAGCGGGGCTTCGAGCAAAAGGACGATCGCGTTGTTGAGCGCGAGTCCAACGAGGCTCACCAGCAGGAACTGGAGGAAGCGCGCCTGCCAGCGTCCAGTGCGGCGGTCGGAAAATGTCCAGAGCGAATTCCAGGTGAAGTTGTTGACCACGCCCGCGGTGAACGAGATCGAGTTGGCGGGTAACGTCGGCAGGCCGATCGCTTTCAACGCGGCAAGCAGGCCGAAGTCCAGGAAAGAACCGAGCGCGCCCACAGTCAGAAAACGGGCGAAGCGGGTCAACTCTTTGGAGGGGAGGGTGGAGGTTAGTCTCATAGTCGCTTAATTCCATGAACGACTAAAGTCGTTACTACGTGGTTGTGACCCCATTGTAGAAAAGACTAATTCAGAAGTGGTTAAGAGAGGGTAAATTCTCCGGGAAGCAATCACCGCAAAGGGATTGAATTGTGATACCCTGCGGTGTATACTGGTTTTGATTGGCCGTGATGAAAGGAGAACCCATGCACCGCCATTCCCCCATTCTTTGCGTCATCCCCCCATACATCCTGCATGAGATCGCCCGCAATGGCTCCGCGGAACAACGCGAGATGGCCATCCGAACCCTCGTCTCGTCCGAGCGGATCCGCGGCCAGCGCCGCGCGTTTCGGGAATTGAGAGGGCTGATGGGGATGGCCGCGGCGGGAGGCAAACAGCGCACCGTCTACGACGCCCAAAACGGATCGCAATTGCCTGGCGTCAAGGCGCGCGGCGAGGGAGACCCGCCTTCCTCCGACCCCGCGGTCAACGAAGCCTACGATGGTTCGGGAGTCACCTACGATCTGTACTTCGATATTTACGGAAGAAACTCGATTGACAACAACGGCTTTCCGCTCAATTCCACCGTCCATTACCAGAAGGGTTACGACAACGCCTTCTGGGACGGCCAGCAAATGGTCTACGGCGACGGCGACGAAGACCTGCCTCCCGCCCAGCAGTTGTTCCACCGATTCACCGCCTGCCTGGATGTCATCGCGCACGAGTTGACCCACGGCGTCACGCAACACGAAGCCAACCTGGCCTACTTCACCCAATCGGGCGCGCTGAACGAATCAATGTCCGACGTGTTCGGTTCGCTCGTCAAACAATACCAGCGCGGACAAACCGCGTCGCAGGCCGATTGGATCATCGGCGAGGGCTTGTTTACGGCCAACGTCAACGGCGTGGGCATCCGCTCGATGAAAGCGCCAGGGACGGCCTATGACGATCCCGTGCTTGGCAAAGACCCGCAGCCCGCTCACATGAAGGATTACATCACCACCATCGAAGATAACGGCGGCGTGCATATCAACTCGGGCATTCCCAACCACGCGTTTTATGTGGCGGCCATCGAGATCGGCGGCAATGCATGGGAAAAAACGGGACGGATCTGGTACAAGACCCTGACCGACAAATTGCAGTCTACGTCGAATTTCCAAAACGCGGCAGACCTGACCTTCGAAGCGGCGGGCGAATTATTTGGCGCTGGCAGCCTCGAACAACTTGCCGTGAAAAAAGGCTGGTCGGAAGTCGGGATTACGATTGGAGGCTCGACTGGGACAGGCTGCCTGAATATGTTCCTGCGCGTCTTCGGTCTGCAAATCCGCAGTCGGTGAGGTTGCCATGCGCATCCACTTTGAACGAACGGGCGGGTTCATGGGGCGCAAGGTCAGCCTCGACCTTGACACGTCCAATCTCCCAGCCGATGAGGTAGAAACCCTCCGCCAGGCACTCGATGAGACAAACTTCTTCAGCCTGCCGGAAAATCTGGCGACCCAACCCAAGCCCGACGAATTTCATTACCTCGTCACCGTCGAGACCGAGAACATCATCCATTCGGTGCGCGCCAGCGACACATCCGCCCCGCCTGCACTGCACGCGCTCATTCAGTTCCTGTCACAACAGGCGCGCACCCGCCGCGCGTAACGCAAATTGCCAATTTGCGCGGCGTAATTTAGCAATTTGCGCGGAACAAATTGGCAATTTGTTCTACATCAATTCTGAACCATTCTCGTTTATCATCGGGGCATGAAGACGATCCTCGTCGTGGATGATACCGCCAGCGTGCGCCAACTCTTGCAGGACTACCTCACCCAGCAGGGCTTCCGCGTCGTCACCGCCGCCAACGGGCAGGACGCGCTCTACGAAGCGCGCCGCTGCCACCCCGACCTGATCCTGCTCGACATCATGATGCCCAAAATGGACGGCTTCGATTTCCTGCGTCACTATCGCAAGGAAAGGCAGACGCCCGTCATCGTCATCACCGCCAAAGAGGAGGAGACAGATGCTGTCCTCGGGTTGGAACTCGGCGCGGACGACTACGTGATCAAACCCTTTCGGATGCGCGAACTCGTCTCGCGCGTGCGCGCCGTCCTTCGACGTGGGGAGGCCGCGGCCGACCCGAGCCGAATCCTGGCTTCGGGCGATCTCGTTCTCGACCCCGCGACTCACACCGTCACCGTGCGCGGCGCGGCCGCCGATTTGACTCCCCTCGAATTCGACCTGCTCGCCCTGCTCCTGTCCGCGCCTGGACGCGTCTTCACCCGCGAACAAATCTCCGAAAAACTTGCCGATAGCGGCTTCGCGGGCCTCGAGCGCACGCTCAACGTCCACATCCGCAACCTGCGCGCGAAAATCGAATCCAATCCCAGCGAACCCGAATACATCGAAACCGTCTTCGGCGTCGGATATCGCTTCCGTGCGGAATGACCCTCACACGCAAACTCTCGCTCGCCTTTCTCCTCATCGCCGTCACCGCCGCGGCCATTGTGGCATTGTTCATTCGCTTCACGAATGTAACGCGTCTCAACCGACTCGTCCTCGAACAGCAGCGCGCCGACTTCGCCGCGCTCGTCACCGACTACTATCAACAGACAGGCTCCATTCGCGGTCTCGATCAGTTCCTACGCCAGATCACCAACCCCATTCCGCAACCCATCCCAAACCAGCCCAACCAATTCAACCTCCAACCTCTCCCCTCCGACCGCCGCAACATCTTCGGTTTTGCCGATGCAAATGGCTTCGTCATCGTCCCGCTCCTGCCGCAATTTCTCCCTGGTTTGCGCGTCCCGCCTGACATCATTCAACGCAACACGCCCCTCGAAGTGGACGGCGTCCGCATCGGCACGATCCTGTCCCAGCCCCTTCCCATTGACCTGACCCCTCAGGAAAAAGCCTACCTCGAACGCACGAACGCGGCCCTCACCTACGCGGCCCTGGGCGCGGCGCTTCTCGCGCTCATCGTTGGCGTTCTCCTGGCGCGCACGCTCACGCGTCCACTGCGCGCGCTCACCGAAGCCACCGAAAAAATGGCGAGCGGCGACCTGAACCAGCAGGTGATAGTCAACTCGAAGGACGAGATCGGCGAACTGGCCGACTCCTTCAACCGCATGAGCCGCGAAGTCGTCCGCGCCAACCTGCTCCGCAAGCAGATGACCGCCGACATCGCCCACGATCTGCGGACCCCGCTGACGGTCATCGCGGGCTACGTCGAATCCATGCGCGACGGCGACCTCGCCCCGACTCCCGAACGGCTGGACTCTATCTACGCCGAGATCGAACGCCTCCAACGCCTCGTCGCGGACCTGCGCCTGCTCGCCGTCACCGACGCGGGAGAACTGCGCCTCAACCTCGCCTCTGTCAACGTCACGTCCCTGCTGAATCGCGTCGCTAAGTCATTCAAACTGGTGACCAAACAAAAAAAGTTGACGCTCAATGTCGAAACTGATTCCCTGCCCGTCTTCATTCAAGCCGATGAGTCCCGCCTCGACCGCGTGCTCTCCAACCTCGTTTCCAATGCCATTCGGCATACGCCGGAGGGAGGGAAGGTTACATTGCGCGCCGCCCTCACCCCCAGCCCCTCTCCCAAAAAGCACGGGAGAGGGGAGTCCACCCTCACCCCCAGCCCCTCTCCCGAAAAGCACGGGAGAGGGGAGTCTGTGGTGATTTCCGTTGAAGACACGGGCGAAGGCATCCCCCCTTCCGACCTCCCCCACATCTTCGACCGCTTCTACCGCGCCGATAAATCGCGAACGGACGCGGACGGCGCGTCGTCGGGGTTGGGTCTCGCGATCGCGAAGGCGCTGGTCGAGGCGCACGGAGGGAGGATTTGGGCGGAGTCGGAGGTGGGGAGAGGGACGAGGATGAAAATGGAATTTCCCATCAAATGAAAACCTCCCGCTTTTGACGGGAGGCAACTTTCAAGCCACAATTTTTTGTACCACTTCAGGATCATCCTGATACTTCAACAAACGCAAACCTTCCAAACGCAGGGCTTCGGGGAAGAGCGCCTTGTAGATATTGCAATTCGGCGATTTGACATCATACCGTCCCGTTGCCCGATACGTCGCCAGCGGACAGCCGCCCGCGCACCAGTATTTCCACTCACAGGTTTTACAGCCTTCCTTCGCTTCCACCGAGACATTCTGAATCCCAACCTGATCCGCGCGGATGACTGCCAACGGGTCCGCTACGTGAACGTCCGTGATCGGCTTGCGGATGTGCATCTGACACTTGGCAATCTGTCCATGCTGGTCGAAGACCAGGTAGTTCTGCCCTACTCCGCAGGTATGCGTATGCGAAGCGGACAAGTTCGCGCGGTCAATGATCCCACCAAGGAATGATCGGCGCGGCAGATTGTCTTCAACCACCTTGAATGCGGCCAACATGCCATTGATGATTTTTTCTTCATCCAGCCGCATGTCATCGTGCGAAGCCGAGAGTTCGTTCTCACGATAGAAGTTCAGGCTGAATGGAAGTTCGCGCTCCAAAATCCACGCCATGACATCGGGCAAGCCCTCCGCCGTGCGGCTGCTGACGGTGACGGAGATGTTGGGCGTCAGGCCGTTGGCAAGCGCGAGATCAATGGCTTCGGCCACATCAGCGAACGAGCCGCGTCCACCCGCGTAACGGCGATGGGAATCGTGGTGCGCGCCCAATCCATCCAAGGAGATCATCAATCGCAAACTGAGCGATTTCAACGTCTCGACCATTTCGGCGGTGAGCAGGGTGGCGTTGCTCAAGACCACGCCTTCCAGTTCGAGTCCATGCTGTTCGGCTAACGATTGGGCGTAGCGGTGTAATTCCGCAATAAGAGGGAATCGCAACAACGGCTCACCGCCCGCATATTTCAGTTTCACCTGCTTGAAGCCATTGGCGAGCGCTGAGCGGAAGGTGGCGTCAATCGCGGCGCGCCCCGTTTCGGGAGACATGTCTTCGCGGACGTGAGGAAGGTAGCAGTAGTCACAGCGCAGGTTGCAACAGTCGGTGAGGTGAAGCCAGGAGGTGAGGGGGGAAGCGGCTAATCCGCAATCTTCCTCTGAGAAAACACGGGGGCTGTGGCTTTCAACAGGTTTAAGAAAACCCAACAAGGCAAGTTGGTACGCGATTTGAATACCATATTCCTTGTCAATGGCAAGCCCAGCAGTTACATTCTCGATAGAAGCGGGTTTCTCAAACGAGCGCAAAATCTGCTCTGCCGTTTGATTTAGAATCAACAGGCCCTGCGAATCCCCACCCGCATAAGCAGTGAATTCACCAGCTAATGGTATCCCAATGATACTGGGAGACCGTTGATAAATTCCGCCAGGCAATCGAACCGCCGCATCGGCACAATTTTGCACTCCCCCTACGCAGGCGCAATCTTCTTCTTTCGCAATGTTGCCATGAGCGGTAGATCGCAGAGAGGAGGCATTTTCACATGCACAGTCATCTTCAAAAAATGGCTGGCTGTTCTTATCCCATATCAATTCAGGAGAATTTTTCATAGGTATACTCCTCTGAGAGAGCAAGACGTAAAGCAGAGAGATTGAACTCATACTTTCCACTGATTTGTCTAAACGCATCACTGACCAAACCACTTGGGATATCCAACTCTTTCAGCATTGCAACAATTTCCCGCGCCTTCTGTTCAAGGTAAGTCGGCAGTTCCGAATAGAGACGGAAATACACAAATGAACTTAACAAGCATCGAATTCCACCCGCAACCTGCAAGATGTCATAAGGCGCGCTTTGCCGCGCCATCTGAATCTTCATCATCCCTTCCCGCATCTGGATTTTGGATAAAGAAAACCAGTAGACTTCGCCTTGGCGAGGTTCTTTTTCAGCATCGGTCAAATTAAATTCGGGGGGTATCAATGCCCTGCAATTTTCCAGATTCTTCCTGGCTTGCTCAAAGTCTCCCAAATCCAAATACAACTCGGCAAGATCATCAAGGGTATCCACCTGTTGAAAACGCATATTACTTTCTTGCGCCAACTTCAACGCTTGCCCTTGAAAATCCAATGCCTGTGCAAATCTTTTTCGGGCGCCCTCCTCATCCTGCAAAGATTTGAGCAGGCATGCCCAATCTCTGTTCAAGCACCCCAACTCGTTCAGAGCCTCCCACAATCGAATTTTCTCGCCGTTCTCGAAAATCTCCTTCGCGCGCCCAAAATATTCTTCCGATTTTGCATACCATTGTTTCGCCTGTTCTGGAGTGTATTGTCCTAATCTCCAGCCATCCCCTCGTTTCCTCAGGATAAATCCAAGCGCATTATAAGCCAGCCCGATTCCCCGGGGAGTATTAATTTCCTCGAAGGTTCTTAATGCCAATTCACAATCGCGCTGACCATCCAGACTGCCTGGATTATCCAAAGCCCTGATCAGCCCGCGCGTGTTGTAACTTAACGCAATGGGATAGCGCTGCCCTAATTCCAGCCGCTTGGCGAGCGCGTCTTCAACAGCAATTTTAGCTCCCTTCAGATCTCCCAAGAGCGCCAAAACAAACGCCAGATTGTTCTGGGTAAATGCAAGTTCGTCCACAATCTCGGCTTCTTTATAGAATGGCAGAGCCTTTCGATAATATTCCGCCGCTTTATGGTAATGACCATTGACACGCGCTAGATATCCGAGTCTGTCATATACGTAACCTGACAAACGATTCCACAGCCACCAAAGAGGTTGATTTTGCTCAATTGGCGATTTTTCCAATTTATTGAGCGCGTACTGAAAAACCCCTTCAACTTGATGTTCAGGCTCAGTTGCTGAATAAATTAAAGATTCTCCATAATATGTGTATAAAGATGCCCAAAAGATTGGATGAGCAAGGATAATTCTCGACCTCAGATTATTCCTACTTTCTTCAGGAATATTAATCGTCGACAGACGTGTAATTGAAGAGTAATTCTCAGCAGATTCAAAAGCGAGAATCTCTTGCGCCAATTCGATTGCCTGATCATAATGCGCCTGTCTAATCAAACGCTTTATCCACCTTGTGGCGCTATCCTGAATAAAAACCGCTTCAAAATTAGCATCTTTTCGCATCATGTGTTGATAATCATTTCGCAAATAAATAAGCACTTCATTTCTCAATTGCGAATCCAACTCCATCTCATACCCTTTAATAGCGACCTCGCTCCAGCGGACAAAATTTTGATAAAAAGCCCCCAAGAAATCGCAGCGAAGATCATAGTACAGAATATTTATGATGGTTTTTTCCCAAAGCGAGCGATCGCCTCGGTTTGAAGATATTCGTTTCTGATAATACTCTCGCAGCCGTTGAAACCAATAGACCTTCTCTTCTTCTGGGTACGGCGTAAAACCATCGAACATCTCGTAAAGAGCATCGTGCAGAAAGAGTTCGGTCTCGTCATGCCGCTTCTTGGTCAGAGTGGAACGTTCAGCCGCGTTCAAGCGTCTTGCGCATTCTTCTTCAGTCCACTCCTGCTCCAAAAAGTGGAGCAAGTCTGGGGTCAGTCCTTTTCGAGCCAACGCAAGAAAAAAGAAATGACGCCTGTCTGGATTTTCGCCGTCAAAGAAGGCACGGACAATTTCTCTCCCTAATTCAGGGTTATTTTTTCCCATTTCAGTTCCGAAAACATCGGGAGCCTGAAGGATCAATTCGACGAGCAATGCTACATGAACAGGCAGGCCATTGGTGGCTTGCCAAACCAAAACGGCATTTTGAGCAAGCAATTCTGAGATCGGACGCGGCGCTTTTCGAGAATAAACTTTTAGGAGATCCACCGTATCACTCTGAGTGAGACCTTCGACCAAAATAGACTCTACTCGTCCCACATGATCCTGGTTGATCTTTTCAAGATCGCGCTTCAAGGCTTCGTTGAGGCGGCCCGCTAACAAAAAGACCGCGTTTTCAGCCCCCTTACATAAATCCAGAAGCCACTGTCTTACCGAGGGACTCTCTTTTCCTTCCCCAAGTTCAAAAGTTCGCTGTATCAAATCCTGTTCTTCGCCGATATTTTCCAGGGTATCGAATGCAAGCACAGTCCGATGTTCAGATGCGTACCGATTGAAGTCCTCAATAAACAATTGATTGATGTGAGCCATTTCCACTCGAACAACAGCCTCGGAAGAAGCGGAAAAGATGCCTTCACGTCGCTTGCCTTCAAACAGGTTCTTTGCTTCTTGATATTTAGAAAAATATTGGCCGCCTGGGTCTAAACCCTCGATGATTGCCGAATGGAGGCGCAGAATGTTATGCAGATCGGTATGGTAAAGATCGAAAATTCCCGCCCAACAAAGCGACGAATTGGATTTAACGATGTTCCTGGCCTCCTCCAGCAGGCGTGTCTTGCCCGCCCCACCAGGACCGTGGAAATAAATAACCCGTGTAGTATTCCTGGCATCCAACGCTTTGCGGATGGCGCGCAAGGCAGATTCCCGATTGACAAGATTGCCGCCTTTCAAGGCAAATGCTGGCGTTTTCGCAACATTCCCTTTTCTTGCCTGCTCCCACGTTCTTTTTGCAGCGGGGAGGCCATATTTGAATGCATTCTCCACGAACAGTTGGATAGCAGTTTTGACAACCTCGGCGGTTAAATCCTGGGGAATCATTGAATACTTCCTCCTGCAGATTCGCCATCCATACGGGCGAGCAAATGAGATTGGAAATTGACTGGTACGGTTTTCAACGCATCGCCCCCACATGCACGCGCCACCCAACTGAATGATCTTGCTTTGGGACTCCCGCCGGATTATGCAAACATGCACAATCCTCATCCTCGTCTTGACGCGAGTCCCCGACGAGTAGGACCATGTTGTCCATACTGACTCCCTTCCAGCAAGAATTATTATACAGGAATTTCGGCAAAAAAACACAGCGACTTTTTCGGTCACTGTGTGTGGTGCATGATATGGAATAAGAATGTCGCTTTTACCCTGTTTGCCAGAGAGCGCGGCCGGTAAGGAAGGTTTTAATAACCGATGCTTGCGGATAAAGTTCCCCTATTCGATTGCACACGATGCGCATTTCAGCCGCATTCAGAAGCTTAAGCCGATCAGATATGCCAGCCTTGGCCTGCCGAATGCCTTGGTAATCAGCCGCGAATTTATTGCTGTGATCCAGCGCGCGGGCATAGTTTTCAGCCATTCTTTCAAGAACAGCCTTGATTGTTGGGGTGATTTGTTTGGCAGCTTCTTTTGTCTCTTCTTTTTCTTTTTTGCGCTTTAGCTCAAATTCACGGAAGGCAAGATTGCCCTTTAGTACATTCAACTTCCCTTTCTGCGCCCATACCTGAGGCTGTCTATCCATCTCGATCTCGGGAGGAAAAGCACCTTCAGCAGTTTTGACGGCAGTCCAAACGGCATGATCGTCGGAAACATCCTCATCCTTCCCCAACATATAGAATTCCAGCCAGGCTAAGTTGACTAAGGCATCTACATGCCGATAAGTGAGCCCCGCCTCTTTCGCCAGTTTAGCAGCGTCTCGCAAGGCATCTTCGCTCTCTCGACGCAGGCGCATAGGATCGTCTCCTGCCTGAGGACTTTGTTTTAGTCTCCACACCCAATCGCGGCAGGCGCAGCCAATTTCGATCAAGGCTTCCACTTGTCTGGATTTCTCTTTAATTTCATCAAAGTATGTATTGGCTTCACGGGCATAATCGCGCGCCCGCCGCAACAGGTCAATCCGCTCTTCTTCGGGGATGAGCGGCGGGATTGTCCCCGCATACCGCCGCGAGGCTTCCGCGAGCGTGGTCAGCGCCATCCCAATGAGGCGTTTAACGGAAAAGGCGCGGAAAATGTAAAGGGCGTGTTCAGAATTTTCCCGCGCGCCAGAAAACTGCCCTTCGCGCACCTGAATGGCCGCCAAGGTATTCAGACTCTGCGCCACAGGTACCCGAGGCCCCAGATCCCTTCGAAAACGCAACGCATCGCTTACGTTCAAATGCGCCTCATGCCACTTGCCCAATTCTGCCTGAGCGAAGCCCATATCATTCATGACAGTAGCCATTTCGATGCGCAGGTCAATTTCCCGCAATAACATCGCCGCTTTCTGATACTCCTCCACCGCATCTTTCGTAAAGCCCCCCACACGTTTGAGGTAGCCATGCACGCGGTGCGCCAGCGCGGCAACTGCCTTTTTGAGCCAGAGCATCGTATCAGGATAGAGCAGGTCGGCGAAGGGTTGGGAGATCTCTTCCTCAGGTAGAAGGGAATAAGCATCCCGCAGATGAGATTCCGCCTCAGAATAATCGTCCACTTCGCCGCGCATGATGTGCAGGCTGGCTGTCCACACATAGGTAGCGGCTAGCAAAACAGGGAACCTGGAACGCCATTCCTTCTTGACCGATTCGATAAACTTATCCCCTTCCGTTAGTCCATGCTCGTATTGAGTCAGTTCCCAGTCTCTTGCAAGCGGACGAACTTTAAGACCAGCGAGGATCATCTCAATGGAAATATCCCTTTCGCTGGGCTTCACCGGCGGCCTGCTCAAATAGGACAAGAGTTCGGCTTGTAATTGCAAATCCATCAGCAGATCGCGGGCCATGATGGCTTCATGAGAGAAGCGATAGTAGGCGCGGAAGCCGCGTCCGAGATCGTGCCTCAGATAGTAATACATGATCTCGGTGAGGAGGGCCTGATATTGAGTATGGACCTTCCCCAATTCTTCCATGTTGAGGCTTTCCCTGCCATGCTCCTCGACAGGCGCATACAGTTCATTCAAGCGTTGGGAAATATGCTCACGCTGGTTTTGGTAATACCTCTTGATGGCATCAAAGGCGGCCTTTTGATTCTCGACATCATAAGGTGAGTCATACACATGCTGCTGGAGCAGGGCGTACATTTCGTCGTGGAGGAATACGCGCTGATCTTCGGGACGGATCTTGACCACCGACAGATTGCGGACTTCATTCAAACGTCTGCGCGCCTCGACAGGAGAAACGCTCAACAACGCCGCCAACAGTTCCTCGTCCGCCCCCTTAGGGACGCGGCCGAGGGCAATGAGCGTTTCGCCCAGTTCTCCCTGTTGCAGGCGATTAAACAAAGCCTCCTCATAGCGGCGTTTATCCTCCACTGTAATGTGCGATGGCGGAGTCTGGTGAAGAATCACTGGCACATCGCTCTCGCCAGGAAAACTCAAGTAATCCACCAGCAGAGAAAGCAGGATGGGGCGGCCATCCGAATAGGCGTGAGCGCCTTTCTTAAAGTCAAGGGGAAGTTTTCTCAATCGTTCCGCCAGTTGATATATCTTATTCTCTTCGAGTAATTTCGCCACCTCCTCAAAATATTTCAGGCTTTCATCAAGATTGAAGGACCCCACTTCGATCTCTTCAATCGAGACCGACGTTTGCGCCTTCATTCGTTCAAGGGCGGGTTTCGCTTCTTCACGCCCTGCAACGAAAATGACTACATTCTCCCAATTCGGCAAACGCGTAATAAGCCAATCCCATGACTCGGCAAGAGGAATCTCATCCGACCACCCAGGCAATCCATAGACGATGCGCTCGGCGGTATCCAGGACAAGCAAAACGCGCTGTTTCGCGCTCAATTGCTTCAAATCCTGATCGAATTTACCGAGCGCATCTTCGCGCAGTTTTTCCAATTCCACTGCATTTCCGCTCAAACGGGCGCGGTTGAGCGCCTGATATGCAGATTGATAGGTTTGAAAACAATCAAAAGGCGGAGTGAGAATCTCAAAAATGGCGCTCGCCAGCCCAATCGGCGTATGCAGGCCAATGTGATAAAAGTCCATCACCTCCTCGGCAACGCGGCAGGTTTCCACTCCCCGTGCCATTTCGAGAGCCTTTTGCAGCAGGCGCGTTTTGCCGATCCCGCCGACGCCGTGGAGAAAGACCAGGCGGGGAGCCGCGGACGGCTCACGCAGGATACGCTCGAATTGTTCCAGAATATCCTTTCGCCCCACCAGTTCGGGGGTGGCCCATAAACCAAATTTTTCGGTGAATGGAGAAGTCATGATTTTGTCTCCTCGATCTCATTGGGTGGACAAGTCTGCGGGTCTTTGATTCCCGCCTCAGATAATGCCTTTGCGTGATCGTCCATTAGTTTCTCGAAAAAAGAACGGAAGCGTTCCATCGTACGGTCGGCTGCCTGCGCCTCGAAGTGACGGTAAGCGGCACAGTGCAAACGCACCCAAACATCTTTATCTTTGAGCGATAAATATTGCCGCAGAATATTTAGCACGGGTAAATTCATCTCATAACGACCATTCTTCCAAGCGACTAAGTGAGTGTCGTTCATCTTTCTACAGATGGCGCGCCCATCTTTTGCGCCATTCTTCTCGTCTGTCTTGACCATCAACGCGGCCTCGGCTTCGCCGAATCCATCCAGCGGGCAAAGCGCCTCGAAATATCTACGGACAGCGAGGCGTTCATAGGACGGCACAACTGCAAATACTATATCCGCCGCGACATCCAACGCCTCAGTTCGGTCTTTGACGCGGGCAAGGTGCTCAGTAAAGATCGGCCAGCCCTGTCCGATATCGAAAATATCATTTACTGAAAGGATGGAAGATAATCCGAATTTCTTCAATTGCTCTTTGATCTGTTCCACCGAGAATTTCCCCAGCCCAAAACGAACCGCCTCGATCAGAAATGGAATCTTCCACGGATAGGGCCGCCCGCGCCCCGTGACAAAGACAAAAAAATTGCTTAGTGTAAGAAGATTACCGAGAAAATGGGTTTCGAGTTGTTCCAGCAGAGACCAGTCGCTTTCGTAGGCCGAATCGAGAATAAGAACAAAGCGGGAATCTACATGGCTTTGAACGTAACGACGTACCGCATCCACTTTTTCGGCCAGCACGGGATTAGGCGGAAGTTCAATGGACAAACTATTTATAATGATTTGAAGAAATTCGTTAATTTCCAATTTATCTTTTTCACGCACAAAACGTTCATTCGGCTGCGGCTTCTCCCCCTCAGGACGATAATCCTCCCCAGGGCTCCAAAGGCCAAACAACCAGGAAGTCACCCCTTTTACTTCACGTTTAAATACAGTGCGATGCAAGTGAAGGGATAACCATGTCTTCCCTGCCCCCCGGTCCCCGTCAATGACAATGGCTCTTACCCGCGGCTGTGATTGCTGTAGTAAGGTAATTATCTGCTTTATTTCCTCTTCCCGATCAATGAATTTTGCAGGATCGTAGGGCGACGATGGTTTATATGTTTCTGCCATAAGAACTTCCTCCTCGGATTGGGATTGCCTAATTGCCCCCGGCAATGGAGGCCAATCTCTCTGTGATGTGTTTCTGATCAGTGCGATACCAGTCGGTTGCTCTTTCTATATCTTCGACTTGAATCCGTTTCTCCGCCTTTGGATTTTCCTTCCAGCGCGTCTCGTACTCGAACAGAACCTGCCCGACCAACTTGAGCGCTTCGCGCGGGAGCGGGTTGACGGCGCGCGCCAATTCGAGTTCCAGATCCTGAACCGTGGGGAGGGCGCTGACCGCCCCGAGCGACGCGAACTCCCCGTCGGTTGCGGCGTAGACCCGCCGACGGATCATGTCCGCCAGCATGGCCTCCGTCCATTGCAACTCCACCTGGGCAAAAGCAGGCCACTGATTTTCAAGACGCGCGAACAAATGGCCGCGCATTTCCAGCGGCAAAAAGCCCTTGACGAAGATGCGCGACGAAGTCCAGTCGGGGGCGCTGGCGAATAAATTGACCAACGACTGCGCCGCGAAGCCGGGCGACTTCGCCAGTTCGGGAAATCCATCCACGCCATCCAGAAGCAGGTATACGGCGCGAAAGCCCAGATCCTCTGTGATCCACGCGGTCAATTTCTCGAATACTTTTTGAATGGACAGGCTGATGGGGGCTGGCGATTCGGCAAGTTGTTTCTCCAGGGTTTCGCGCATCAGGTCGAGCAGGGATGGGTCAGGAGCCTGATGCAGTTGATAGGAACGATCCAGTTGCGCGGCGACGCGGTCGGGTTGCTTTTCTGTGCACAGGATATCCAAGTAGTAATCCAAGTTGGGGATCCAGGTGGAAACGAACTGCGCCAGTTGTCTTTGCAGGGATTGTGGAGCCTTTAGGAAGATCAACGGATAATAGGTAAGCGCCAGGAACAAGGCGTGCGCGCCCGAATGGACGATTTGCTCCAGATGTTCTTCCAGCGTGGAAAAGTCGCTTTTTTTGAAATATGTTGGTAAATGATAATGAATGGGGAAAGGCTGGAATCCGCCTCCTCCCGTCCAACAGGCGCGGGCGGCGTAGATGCGCAGGGCGGTCTTGCCCCCGCCGGGCGGGGAGAAGACCAGGGCAGGCGTCTCGCTCCAGGAAACAGAAAACGCCTCATGGCCTATTAAGTAGCGGTTGAGGTGGGGATCTTGCGATGCTTCCAGATGTTCGAAGGGATCAAAGTTGAAACCAAAGTGGCCGAGCCAGATTTTTTCCATAAACCTGCGTTCCCATTCGTTGGTGATCTTTTTTGTGTGGATTGACGAAAGGGTGCAATCAACAACTGGGCGCGAGCAGGCAGATCAAAACCGATACCCGGCGCGCGAGTGGATAAATTGTATAGAGAACTGATTACAAGGCAATTACATTGACCTGTTATTCACCTGTTATCTAACTTACAAACATCTCACTTATACAGCGTGCTCAAGATGAATTTGCCCTTTTCCGCGCTCACTTTTGATGTAGAGAGGTTCGGCGTCGTCGCGCTTATCCCATTCCACTGCCTGACGCAGGCGATATAAAGCGGTATCCAGCGGGCCCTCCCAGGATGTGACATCCTGCCAGTCTTTATCTTCCTTGCTACGCGGTTCGTGATTTAACCCCTGATGGGCGCGATAATAAAGTTCGGATTTCGTGCAGGGACGCTGACGATTCTCGTATAAATAACGCAACAGTTGATAGCCGACCCCAAGCACTGGGACTTCGCCTCCCCCGATAAAGACGCTCCCCGTCTCGAGGTCCAAGCGAAGAGGCGGCGGCGATTGACGGTAAACATCCCGCCATTCCTTCCTGGCGACGCTCCTGCCTTTTTCAAGGTAGGCTGCCAGCATGGGACGTATCAACTCCAGCCAGCCGCGCGGAGTGTCGCCCGCGTAGCGTTTGAACCACTCCTGCCAGCCTTCATCCTTACAGAGCGCCGTGAGCGCCGCGTTTCCTTTTTTCAAAGCCAACGACAGGCGTCGCTCGGCTAAATGATTCAATTCATCTTCCCGCCATTTGAGATGGTAGGTGATGAAACGGCTGGTCAACACGCTCTGCGCTTTTTGGATGTGTTTCCACAGATCGCTGGAAACAACGATCTTGAAAACAAATGCCTTTTCCTCGAACAGCCCCAGCGTGGAAAGAAATTGATACAGCGCTTGCACGAGACGGTCGCGGGAAACGCGGTACAAGGCGTCCAGTCCGTCCACAAAAATCCATATGCCTTCAAAGCCCAATTGCATGACATTTTCGGTCAACATTGGCAGGACAGCGACAGGAGTGGAGAGAGAAAAAATACGCCGCGGCGTTTCGGAAAGGATGCGAGTCACGTTCCCAACGCCCTCGGGGGTAGCCTGCTCTTCGAGTCGGCTGAGATGATATTCGCGGTCGCCCTGCAAGTATTGTTGGATGAACCAGTGCATGAAGTCACGCGTCCAGGAAGGCGCGGAGGAATATAGGGCAGGTTCGCGGGCAAAGGTCTGCAAAAAGGCAAAAGAGAGGGAGTCCAACGCCTGTGAGAGGAAGGCGTTCACCACTTCATCGCTGGAAGCCGCGTTTTCGGGTAAATAAGGACGCCAGGAGGCAGTCGCCAAAGTTGATCTCTGGGCCGCATACGTTTTCAAGTGATGTTCGAGAGCCGTTTTGCCCGAGCCTTCGCCGCCTATGACCAGGATCGAATGTGCTTCCGTCATCTGCCCGAACTGGCGCGGCGGCAGGAAGACCTGCCCGAGCCAGGAGGTTTCCGTCTCGGCACGGAGCGAATCGAAGGGGCGGACAAAATCGAACGTTTGGCTCATGCTGTTTCAAGTATAGCGTCTAAATCCTCAAGATGTAAGTACTTGTCCGATACTCCACGCCTCTCGCAATGATTTTGTAACAGGCGATTGCCAAGCGTCAACATGCGCGCCAGGGAGTTGCGGGAGGCGGAGATGAGTTTGGCGGTGGTTTGTTCTTCGGTTGCGCCGGGGCCGAAGAGTTCGTGGAAGCGGATGGATTTACCCGCTTTCCTTTCATCGGGATCCATTGCAACATCGAATTGGCCATCCAAAGATAATTTCAAGCGAGCGTCAGACCATGTCAATGGGACGGTGGGAAGAGAAAGGGTAAGCGGAGTGGAAGAAAACGCAAACACTTTTATCGCTATGCCATTCATAAACAAGGAAGGGATCAAAGAACTCAACTGTTCAAACCACCAAGAGTGCATTGATAGGTCAGAATCGTTGACTGGAAAAATCAGGTAAGTCCAGTTCAATTCGGGTGGCCTAATTTTCAACCACGAAAGCAAAATCGCGTCCTGCGGCAAATAAGCCGAGGATACTTTGCCGCCAAGTTCTATGAACCTCCGCATGAGCAAACGCCCTGCCGCGTTCTCACTCAACCCGCCTCGTTTGATCAGATTGCCCACCATCTCACTTGATCCCAAAGACCAGCATAGTAAATCCACCAATGCCTGCTGTTCCGCCGAAGACAGATCAAGCAACGCATCGGGGGATAGAGGAAGGATGTCAAGCCACGCACACGCGGCGGAATGCGCCAAGGTAGACAGCGGCGATTGTGATGGTAATGTTTGATTTAGTGAGACCCAAATCGGAAATACCTGTTTCCCCGATTCTATAATGGACTGCTTATTATCTTCATTACGCTGAACAGGCAAGCACTCAATGCGCAAAAAAACAACAAGCGCCCGGGCATCGCTATCTGTTGGGCATTCGGCAAATAAGGGGTAGGGCTGAATGAAATCCTCCCAGCGGCCCGGGCGAGCAAATCCTGTTGGGTAAAACGAGAAATTTTTAAAATCATCCCAACCAAAAGGATTGGCAACCAGGTTATGTTGTTTCAACCAACCAAGCGTTTTTGAATTCGCTTTGCCACTTGGCGTCTCGAGCCACGAGGTCT
Organism: Anaerolineales bacterium; assembly: GCA_034411715.1. GTDB lineage: Bacteria > Chloroflexota > Anaerolineae > Anaerolineales > Villigracilaceae > Denitrolinea. Next base: position 24,719 of record DAOUMJ010000285.1, read on the forward strand.
TATATCCCACTGGAAATGACAATTGTGGAAATATTTTCTGAAGCTCAGTATTCCGCAAGAGACGACGGCGGTCGAGAGTATTAAATACTTTTTCCCTTAATTCGAAAGCGGAGATTTCAGACAAAGCGCCAACTGATGAAAGTTTCTTCAACGCCGCAATGATCAAATCTTTGGCATCGGCATCGAAATCATCCCATAGTTTTAAGAGAGTTGAAATTAACGCAATCGGATTCTGCACGGGTTGCGGTGACCAAATCCGCACTAATGCGTCAATGCTATCCTCGTGCCCTGAAAAAAAACGACTGTACCACTTTTGAATACTGTGTAATGCGCTCATAAGATTCCCTCCCGCGTATGTTCCCCTAATGCCCTTAGAAATTCCCGCACCCCTTGTTGCTCTTGCTCTCTACGAAAAACTCTTTCAATTTGGAGAATATCCCCTCTCAATTCATCTTCCAAGCCTTCCCTTCTGATCTGATCTACCAAGTCAACAAATCTGTCCATTCGTTCTAAAAGGGGAAGGGCTGAAAGGCTATTGAGATCATTTCTCCGCTGATTAACTTTTTCTCTCTTCAAGTTCAACGCTGTATCTATCGCGTTGGCAATCCACGTCACGAGCGCAACGACAATGGAAACTTCCAGAAGAGACGCCGCGGCGAGACTCAAAAACGAAAATAACCTCGGCTCTGTTTTGATTTCGATAGGAGCGGGCTGAACCTGGGGTTTTTGCCCATCCACCCAAACCTGTATCGCAATTTTGTGATTGACAGGATACTCTTCTGCTAAAAACGGACGAATATGGATATTTTGTTCCAGGAAAGCGCGGTTTCCAGCAATTTGTAAACGCGGCTCGATTTCAACCCCCTCCGCGTCCACAAATAACAGGCTGGACGACTCAAAAGTGATTTCATAGACATGCGCCTGACTTACATCCCCTAAATTTGTAAAAGAAAGTGTCAACGGGTAAGAATTCTCATTTTTTGGACTCAAAATTTTTGCAGGGAAATTCACAGAAATTGCAACATCACCTTCACCGTAAATGGGGTGTGTTCGATAGCCTGATTTTTGCAGAGCATTGTGAATGCGCACTACAAAAAGCACTCCTACGAGAATGACGGCAAAAACATACAGCCCTATTTTGAGACGATAGAAAGCAAATCCCATCTTTCCGCTCCTTTTCGTTAATTTCTTGCTACCAGTATAGGCCATTTCCTCAAAAAGTCAACTCTCTCCCCGTGAGATATTTGTGAGATAAATGCACGTTTTCCGTCAGGGATATGAAATTGCATTTCTGCCCGGCATGACTAGAATAGCGTCAATCATCCAAACCATTCCAACAAAGGAGCAACCCTGAATTAGAAACGTCTCACCTCCCTTTCCGTCTCATTCGCCTGACACCCAAAGGAGCGCCTATCGAAAAATAAAAATGTTCTTCCCCTTCCAGCGAAACAAATAGCACTGAGCGAATTGCACCGACTTGAAGTCGGTGCAATTCGTTTAACAATGTTCTTGGCTTACAAATCTGAAAAGACCGATGTGAGATTCCAGAAAGATGCCTAACAGGGATTTGCAAAACACTCCGCAGATAGGTGAAATTGCATCAAAACGAATGACGCATAGAATTTGAGCATGAAAACTTTTCCTGTTCCTACTCCCGCAAATACGGAGAAAGTGAGATAACCATGTACGGTCAATTTCAAAACCCCATCGTTTCTGCGGCCAAATGGTTTTTCTTTGGCTTCATCATCGTCATCACTATGGGAATTCTGCTTGGCGGAAACATCAAAGAGGCAACCTGGCTCAACCGCGACATTGCCGCAGCGGAGGCCGAGAAAATTCAAATGGAAGTTGCGCATCAGCAAAAAATGAATGAGATGCAAGAGCAACTAGCCGCCGCCGAGACGGAAGCCGACATCCAGAGAATTCAACGAGAGCAGCAAATGCTCAATGCCCAGCATGAACACGATATGCAACTGCTTGCGCTGGATATCGCTAACCGCCAGCGCTGGAACGATGTCAAGATCAACCTCGTCATCTTCGCGGGAGGCGCGCTCAGTATCGTCACTATGCTTGGAGGTGTGATCCTCACTATCGCAAAGGCTATTGCCATCCTGCGTTCCGCGCCGAAAAGCCGACTGCCTGCTCTGCCAGCCCGCGCCTTGCCGCAAATCCAGATCGTTCAGCCCGTCCTCCAGCGAGAACCTTTCGAACCACTGGAATCGCCACAGCCAACGGGAGAAACGCCGGAACAGTTATACGACAGGCGTTTGGATGAACGCATGTTGGAACTCACGCAAGAGAAGGAAAACAACCTGTTGATGCGGCGCATGAAAGCGGTAGCAGATCCGGCGCGGGTAAGCAAGAAACGATACGACCAATTTCCTGCCGTTGGTTAGAGCCCACCGAGTCAGGGCGCGGTACACAACATTGACGGTAGTGATCAGGTCGAACCGAAAAACGGTGACTTTTCCACTGCTATCCCTTAATTCCAGACTGATCACACAGGCCATCCTTGCCTCGTAAGCATGAAATAATCTGCCATCTCGAAAGGAGAAAAGGCAGTACCGCATAACTTGCTTTTTGATTATTGCTGGTCCCCCCTACATTTGGCCTAAAATGACACTTGAAGTCCGTTTTAGCCAAAATGTGGGGGA
>DAOUMJ010000286.1:0-16132 GCA_034411715.1 Anaerolineales bacterium
GTTGTCGGTTCGTCCGCGATGACGACTTGCGGGCTGCAGGCCAGGGCCATTGCGATCATGGCGCGCTGCCTCATGCCGCCCGAATATTGATGCGGATAATGTTCCTTGTGATCGGCGGTGATTCCTACGAGATCGAGAAGTTCAACCACCCGATTATTGAGCAGTTCGCCTTTCATCAACGGGTTATGCTTGACGATGGCCTCTGCGATCTGGTCGCCTACAGTGCGGACAGGATTCAACGCGTTCATCGCGCCCTGGAAGATGATCGAGACGCCCTTCCAGCGCACGTCTGCCATTTCCTCTTCGGTCAGCGCGGTCAATTCCTTGTCGCCGAACCAGACTTCACCATTGACGATCTGTCCCGCGGCAGGAAGCAGGCGCAGCAGTCCAAGCATGAGCGTGGTCTTGCCGCAGCCCGATTCGCCGACGAGACCCATTAATTCACCCTCGCGAAGGTAAAACGAGACGTTCTCGACGGCTCGCGCCGGGGGTTTGCCGTCGTTGACGTAGGAGACGGAGAGCGAATCCGCCTGGAGGAGAATCGGCGCCTCGGACGGGATCCGCTCGCGGGTCGCGCGGCGAAGCGCCGCAGGTCCCGCCGCCTCGTGCCGGACGATGGGGCGGGGCCGCATCAAATGATGAGTCTCCAGTCTCGGATTTAATACCTGCTCGAGGCCGTGACCGAAGAGGGTCAGCCCGAGGACGACCCACACGATCCCGAAGCCCGGCGTGACCAGCGCCCACCACGCGCCGGTGGACATGGCGCCGCGCCCGAACGCGTAGTTGAGCATCTGACCCCACGAGAGCGCGGTCGGGTCGCCGAGGCCGAGGAAGGAGAGCACGCTCTCGTTGAGGATGGCGAGCGAGACGACGAGGACGGCGTTGACCACGAGGATGGGCATGACCAGCGGCAGGATGTGATGGCGGATGATGTGGCCTTTGCCCGCGCCGATGGCGCGCGCGCGGAGAACGAACTTGCGCGACTTGACCGCCAGGGTCTGCGAGCGGACGATGCGCGCGGTGGTCGTCCAGCCGAGCAGGCCGATGACGAAGATGATGTTGAGGAGCGAGGGTTTGGTGAGCGCCACGATGACGACCATCAGCGGCAGGTCGGGGATGACCAGCATGATGTCGGTGAAGCGCATGAGGAGGTTTTCCACGCGCCCGCCGAAGAAGCCCGCCACGATGCCCAGCACGCCGCCGATGAAAACCGAAATGAAGGCCGCGAAGAATCCGACGATGAGCGAGACGCGCGCGCCGAAGATGAAGTTGGAGAAGACATCTTTGCCCGCGTCATCGGTGCCGAGCCAGTGCTGCGCGGAGGGAGGCTTGTAGATGTCGCTGGTGGTGACATCCATGGAGGAGCGAACGTCGTACGGCGCGATGGCGTCCGCGAAGACAGCGACGAAGACGATGACAAACAGCATGACCAGTCCCACAATGCCCATGCGGTTGCGGCGAAAGACGCGCCAAAAGTCCATGAAGCGCGAGGTGGTGGAGGGAGAGGCGGGGTCAGGCATGGTCTTTTTGTACACGGATTTCACGAATTGGACGGATTACCACGGAAAGGTTTTTTGAAATAATCCGTGAGACTCCGTCTAATCTGTGTCATCCGTGTACCGCATTTACTCTGTCTGCACGCGGGGATCAAGGTAGGTGTACGTCAGATCCGCAATGAGATTCGCGACGATGACCGTGACGGCGATGAGCAGGAACGCGCCCTGCAGCATGGGAAAGTCGCGGCGGTTGACGGCTTCATAGATGGCGCCGCCCAGCCCCGGCCACGAGAAGACCGTCTCGATCTGCACCGCGCCCGCCACGGTGAATCCCAGGTTGATGGCGATGACCGTCACCAGCGGAAGCATGGCATTCTTGAGCGCGTGGTCTTTCAGGATTTGGAAGGTGTTGAGGCCTTTCGCTTTGGCGGTCAGGATGTAATCTTCGGATAACACGTCCAGCAAACTGGAGCGCATGATGAGCATGTACTCGCCCATGTAGACGATGGTGTAGGTCAGCGTGGGCAGGAGCATGTGACGCGCCACATCCGCGACGCGCAGGAACAGGGGCTGCGAACTCATCCCCGGCTCCTGCATCCCGCCGACGGGCAGGCCGTGATTGCTGCCCCAAAAGAGGAGAATGATTCCCAGCCAGAAGGTGGGCAGGCTCCACGCCACGAGACTGACGATCAGCGCGCCGTAGTCAATCTTCGTGCGCGCCTTCCAGGCCGCGAACACGCCGAAGATCACACCGATGAAGATGGAGAGGATTTGTCCCGCGCCGATCAACAGGATGGTGTTCCACAGCCGCTCGGCGAGCATGTCTGCCACGGGGCGGTTGGTGTGGTAACTGATGCCCATTTCCCCCTGAAAAAGATTTTTAACGTAGATGAAAAATTGCGTCTCCAGCGGATTGACCGCGCAACTCCCCACCCTGAGCGGATTCAGCGACTCGAAGCAGTTGATCACCGGCTTATCCAGCCCGAAGCGGACGCGGATCGCCTCGATCGCTTCTTTCTTCAGGCGCGGGTCGTGAATCCCCGCCCGCGCCGGGTCGCCGGGCAGGACGCGGAACAGGAAGAAATTGAGAACCAGGACAAACAGGATGGTGAAGACCGCCCACCCGATTTTGCCGAGGAGGTAACGCCAGCGTTTCAAGAAAACCTCATTCCCCTCCCCAAATCGCGCTCTTCGATTTGGGGAGGGGTTAGGGGTGGGGACTTACTTTACGGCCTCGATCACCACCAGTGAACTGACATCGGAAAGTTCCACCTTCGGGAAGCCGGTCAACCAGCCCGTGAAGCGATCGGTGCGATAGGCCTGGATGGCCTGCTCGTAGTACGGGATGACGTACACCACGTCGTCGAAGACGATCTGCTGCATCTGGTGAACCAGCGCAATGCGCTTTTGCAGGTTCAATTCGACAGCCTGCTGGAGGAACAGCGCGTCGTATTCCGGGTTCGAGTAGCCGGTCTCGCTCGAGCCGGTCGGGATCTCGTCGGTGATCATCACGCTGAGGAGCAAGCCCGGGTCGGGATCGGATCCCCAGCCCCACAGGATGATGTCGAAATCGAAGGCGGGGCAGCAGGTCGCCGTCAGCGCGTCGGGATCCATGGCCTGCAGTTCGGTCTTCACGCCCACCTGCTTCCACATCTCCGCCAGCAGTTCCGCCAGGCGCGGCGCGTCTATGCTGTCCGAGGGCCACTGCATACGGAAGGTCAGGGGCCGCGAACCGTCGGGCATGTCGCGGATGCCGTCGCCGTTCGCGTCCTTGTAGCCCGCGTCGTCCAGGATCTGGTTGGCCTTGGTCACGTTGAATTCGTAATCTTTGATGGAACTGTTGAACCACATCCCCAGTCCGTCGGGGATGAGCGTCAGGCCGGGCGTGCCGTAGCCGAGCAGCACCACGTCAATCAACTTCTTCTTGTCTGTGGCGTGGGCCAGCGCCAGGCGCACGTCCCGGTCGCGCAGGGCGGGATGCCCCGTGCAGAGGCCGTCATCGGTGGGACAGTTCTCCGGCTCCACCTGGTTGAAGATGATGTCCGAAACGCCCGGGGCGAACGGCGCGCCGGTCGCCACCTCGATGTTCGGGTCGCCTTTCAGCGCTTCCACCGCAGTGGCGGGCATCTCGGTGATCATGTCCACCTGCCCGCTCTTGATGGCCTGCACCAGCACATCCTGGCTTTCGAAGGTCTGGAAGATGGCCTCGTCCACCTTGGGCGGGAACAGGAAGTGATCCTTGTTGGCGGTCAGGTGAACGAATTGGTTCTGTTTGTATTCCGCCATCTTGAACGGCCCCGTGCCAATCGCTTCCTCGTTTTCGAATTCCACCGGGTCCTGGGTCTCCCAGATATGTTTGGGCAGAACGTACAGGAAGACCAGTTGGCTTTCGATGTTGGGGATCGCCTCGCTCAAGGTGATGACCACCTCGTAATCGGAAGGCGCTTCAACGCTTTCGAAATAGGCGGTGTAGTCCCCCATCCAGGGATAGCCTTCGGTCGTGGCGTATAGGTTGTACGAGAAGACGATGTCCTCAGCCGTCAATTCCTGCCCATCGTGGAACTTGACCCCCTTGCGGATCTTGTACGTGTACACCAGGTCGTCGGCCGAGCGATCCACGCTTTCCGCCAGCGAGAGCGTGAACGAACCGTCCAGGTTCAGTTCGTACATTGAATCGTACACCAGTTCGAAAATGGTGTACGCCTCTGCCAGCACCGCCACGCCCGGGTTGAGCGTGTCGGGACTGCCCGCCCAGCCGATGCGCACCGTGCCGCCTCCGCCTCCCCTCCCCCCGCAGGCCGCCAGCGCAAAGGCAAGGGTCAAAACCAGCGCAAGAACCTTTCTCATGGAACACTCCTCCTTTACTCAAATGGGTGACGACAACACCATTATATAACAGATGATACAAATGGGTTAGAATTTGCCCATGCGAACCATCCGCGCCTCCGAGATTGGAACCTATCTTTATTGCCGCCGCGCCTGGTGGTACCGCAAGCAGGGCGTGGATGCGGACAACCAGGCCGAACTGACCGCCGGGACGGCCCTCCACCGCGCCCACGGACGCGTCGTCCTCGCGGCGGCTCTTCTTCGGACCTTCGGCCTGCTCCTGCTCCTCCTGGCCCTCACCCTTCTGACGGCGTGGCTGGTCGGCTTCCTGTTGAGGTAGAGACGTACACACGTACACACGAAGACACGTACACAGGTACACACGGAACACGCAATACGCACTACGCAGTATGCGACTCGTAACATGCAACTCGCCTCTCCTATCTCGCAAGACACACTGATCACTAATCACTGATTACTGTGCTATACCTCTCCCTCGCGCTCATCCTCCTCGCCCTCTTCCTCCTCTGGCAATCCTCGCGCCAGCAGACGCAGGCCGGGCTTCCGGGCGGACGCGTCATCTACACCGACACGCGCTCCTGGGGCGCGCCGCTCGAACAGCCGCTCTACGACGCCAAACTCGGGTTGACGGGCAAGCCCGATTACCTCGTGGAGCAAAAGGGACAGATCATCCCCATCGAGGTCAAATCGGGACGCGCACCCGAGTCTCCGTACGATTCACACATCTACCAATTGGCCGCGTATTGCCTGCTCGTGGAAAAAGTTTACGGCAAACGCCCGCCCTACGGAATCATCCACTATCCATCCCGCACCTTCGCCGTGGACTACACCCCCGCGCTCGAATCATCCCTGCTCGACATCCTCGCCGACATCCGCCGCGACGAGACGCGCGTCGAAGTGGATTGTTCCCACGCCGAACCCGCGCGTTGTATCAAATGTGGGTTCCGAAAGGTGTGCGGGCAGAGACTGGGGTGAACCGCCCAAAACGATTCCATGGTCAAGTTACCTGAGTGGGGATTGAATTTCGACGCTCAAAGTTGTAAAATGTGATTGCAGAAAAAATGACATGGAAAGGAAAGGTGAAAGGAACGATAAGGAACATCGTCAACCCATTCACGGACGGCGGAACCTTTTACAAACATAAATCCTCGAGGGGAAATTGTAAGAGGCCAATGCAGCAGAACGGCCCCGCTGATTTTTCTAATCTGCGAGATAAGGAGAATCTCATGAACTACCGTATCGCGACCATTTTGATTGCAATGGCCGTGCTTCTGAGTATCGGTGTCCCGACGACCCACGCCGCGCCGTACTATGCCGCCAATCCCGGTGACTATGATTTCGGCACCCATGGAACGGATTGGGTGAATGAAACCCCTGGGAAGGTTGCCTTTTCCTACAAGGGTTGGGGCACAATCGCCAGGGCCAAAACCGCCGCGGGGCAGTATTGGGTTCATATTCCCGTGCCCTTCCCAACCCGGATTGCCAACTCATTGATGAAAATCAAGTTTGTGGAGTTTTGCGCCCAGTCCACCAACGGAGCGAACTCGAAGCCGGTCCGCATGGATCTCTGGGAATATACCGGCCAATTTGCATCGGTCAATATCAATTGGCCTGCCAACAACAACAAAAACTGCTTCACATACACTCTGCCCACCCCAACCTTTCACCAGGGTCTTGGAATAAGCGTCCTTCTCAAGTTTGCCAACACAACGGACAAGATCACCCTGTACAAGGCCTGGACCAGGATCATCCCCTAAATCCACCGAATGGCGCCGCGCCCGGTCCCCGCTGTGAGATTCGGCGGGGACCGTTCCTGTTGGCTTTGCCCGGATTACTTCGACACGGCTGGAACTTATCGGCGGGAAGAAACGTTATTGAATCGAATTTCCTTTTGCCGTTTTCCCGGGGGATATTCGTGAGACCGCCCCTCCCGGATATCGCCGCGGGGAAGGAAGGTAGATATGTCAAGAGCGTCTCCTCTCCATCGTCTTGTCATGGCCGTTCTCGCTGTCATCCTGATGACGGCTTCGGCTTCTGTCATACCCGGCGCGGCTTCGGTTTCACCATCCGCTTTGCTTTCATCCAACGTTCCCATCCCGGTGTTTCCCATCGGCGCGGTTCCCATCAAACGCATCGTCTATATTTGGACAGCGGTGCCTGGCGCAACCCAATACCAACTCCAGGTTTATCGCGGCGCCACGCGCATCTTGAACAAATCGCTAAATTCGACGGTGTGTGTTTCCGGCACCTGTTCCTTCCGTCATGAAAGGGACTTGGAAAACGCCAACTACAAGTGGAGGGTGAGAGCGACGGTCGGCGGGGTGGCTCAGGCGTACAGTCCCTGGCAGTCTTTCACGGTTTCCGTCCCGGTTCCGCCCTCCGGATTCTACTCACCATTTACCACCGACGCGCTTGGCTGGGTTATCCACAAGGGATTGTGGTATCTCGAAAACTCCAATTATTTCACAACCGTGGGCGTGAACGGCAAAGTGTCCTCCATTAGCTACGCGGATGATTACAGCACATTGACCTACGAAGCCCGCGTGAGGCGCGAAGGATGCGCGGGCAACGCCAACGTGATCGCCATCCGCGGCAACCCAACCCTCGATTCCACCGGCTGGTGGAACACCGAATACACCTTCGATTACACCAACAGCGGATACTTCTCGGTGTGGAAGGATTACTATGGGACGTACACCGCGCTCCGCGACTGGACCTACACCGGCGCCATCAACCAAGGAGGCTGGAACACGCTCAAGGTCAAAGCCAGCGGCGGCAACCTCTACTTCTACATCAACGACTATCTGATCTGGTCGGGATACGATGGCGCCTATGCCAGTGGACGGGTGGGAATCGGCATGTACCGCGGTTCTGCCTGCACCGGCGACAAACTCTGGGTGGATTATGCCAAATTGGAGACGACTGCCTCCTATCCGCCTGATGGAGACCTGTTCATGGAAACCGCCGAGCCAGTCCCTGGTGGGACTCGCAACACCGCGCCGTAATCGCGAGCCGAACAACAACTCAGCCCTCCCAGTGAGCGGGAGGGCTGGTTCGCGTCAGCAGCGCAACTGCAGAACTGCTCAACCAAAACTTCGCCACTCCCCAACGAAACTAGTATAATTGTTCTATATGCCCGACCCGTTCTTGCCCCAGCGCCCGGTCGTGGCGATCCACCCGAAGATGCCCGAGGCGCTGCAAGAAGCCCGCGCCATCGCCGCTTTTCTGAAAGAAAAAGGCCTGGCCGCGCCGACCGGCTCCCTCTACGATGAGAGCCTGCGCCGCCGCGTCAAAAGCGGAGACTTCGACCTGCTCATCGCCCTCGGCGGCGATGGGACGATGTTGCGGGCCGCCCATCTCTGCGCGCCCTCCGGCGTGCCGATCCTGGGCATCAACCTCGGACGTTTGGGTTTTCTCATTCAAGTCGAACACAAGGATTGTCGCAAGAGTCTCACGCACTTGCTCAATGGCAAGGCCTGGATCGAAAAACGCATGATGCTGCGCGTGGAACACCTGCGCGCCGGAGAAAGCAAAGGGATTTCACACGCCCTGAACGAGGCCGCCGTCAGCCGCGGACATTTCCTCCGCCCCGTGCGGCTCACGGTGCATGTGGATGGCCGCCTGCTCACCACCTACGTCGCGGACGGTCTCATCGCTGCCACCCCCACCGGGTCCACGGCCTACGCGCTCGCGGCCGGGGGGCCGATCCTGCCTCCCGAATTGCGGAACATCCTCATCGTCCCGATCGCGCCGCATCTCTCCGTGGATCGCGCCGTCGTTCTCTCGGAGGGTTCGTCCGTCAGCATCGTCATTCGGAGCGACAACACCGTCCTCAGCGTGGACGGGCAGGAGCCGATCGTCCTGGCCGAGGACGACCACGTGGACGTGCGCGCGGGCGAGGCCACCGCGCAGTTCGTCCGCTTCGGCAATCCCGGCTATTTCTACCGCAACATCACCGCGCACATGAATCAAAATTCGATCTGAGTACCGCAACATTTATGTTGCCCGCTGGCGGCAAGATAAATCTTGCGGTACTGCTAACTGATAACTGGTGACCGATGACTGAACTAACCTGCTACAACCACCCCAACCGCCCCACGCTCCTGCGCTGTAACAACTGCGAGCGGCCAATCTGCACCTCCTGCGCGGTGCGGACTCCCACCGGCTACCGCTGCAAGGAGTGTGTGCAGGGTCAGCAGAAACGATTCGAGACCGCGCAGTGGTCCGATTACGTTATCGTTTTCTTTACAGGCGCCATTCTTTCGGGCATCTCCTCGCTGCTGGTGCTGGCGATCACCTCGTTTATATGGTTTATCGTCATCGTTATCGCGCCGCTGGCGGGCGTGACCATCGCCAACATCGCGCGGCGCTTCGTCAAGGGACGTCACTCGCGCTGGCTCAACCTGCTCTTCGGCGCGAGCATCGTCATCGGCGCGCTGCCCATGCTCTTCGTGCTGGGCCTGGGCGGCGTGATTGCAATGTTCATGTTTGGCGAGGCGGGAGCAAACACCCTCTCCAGCGTTTTCGCACTCGGGCCTCTCCTCTGGCAAATCGTTTATCTGGTCATGGCTGTTCCTGCGGCCTATTCCCAATTTTCGGGTTTGTTCTTCAGAAGGTAACATGCTTACCGAACTTCGCATCCAAAACTTCGCCATCATTGACCGCCTCGATTTGAAACTCGGCACGGGACTCACCATCCTGACGGGTGAGACGGGCGCGGGCAAATCCATCATCCTGGACGCGGTGACGATGATGATCGGCGGCCGCGCCGACGCCACCGTGATCCGCGCCGAGTCGGACACCGCGTTCGTCGAGGGGACGTACACCCTCAAGGGGTCCGCGAAAGAGGCGGTGAACGAAATCCTGAAACGCGAGGACCTGCTGGACGATCCAAACCACGTGACGTTGACGCGCGAAGTCCGCCGCGAGGGACGCTCCGTCGCCCGCCTCAATGGCCGCACCGTCAGTCTGTCCCTGCTTCGGGAGGTGGGCGCGTACCTTGTGGACATCCACGGCCAAAGCGAGCATCTCTCGCTGCTCGACCCGCGCGCCCATCTGGGATTGCTCGATCGCTTCGCCGATGTGACCCCCCTGCTCGCGGACTATCGCAAGACGTATCACGCGCTGCTCGACCTGCGCCGCGAACTGAACGATCTGCGGGCCGCGCAAGCCGACGCGGAACGCCGCGTCGAAATGCTCACCTTCCAGGCCGAGGAGATCGAAGCCGCGAAATTGAAAAAAGGCGAAGACGAGGAACTGCGAAAAGAGCGCGACCGACTCGCCAACGCCGAAAGCCTCGCGCAGCACGCGCAGGAGGCGCTGGCCGTCCTCGACGAATCCACGCCCGATACGGCCGCCGCCTCCGACCTGATTGGGCAGGCCGCGCAAGCCCTGTCCACGCTCGCCAAGACCGACCCGTCGAAGAACGACCTCTCCGAGCGCGCCGACCTCCTGCTCGAAAACCTCACCGACCTGACGCGCGACCTGCGCGACTATCTCGAAGCGATCGAGTTCAACCCGAAACGGTTGGAGGAAGTTGAAGAGCGTCTCAACCTCATCTTCCAGTTGACGCGCAAATACGGCGGGAGCATCGAGGCTGTCAATAAGTTCGGCGCGGAGGCGCGCAAGCAACTCGAAACCATCTCCACCGCCACCGAGCGCATCGAGAAATTGACTGCGGACGAATCCAAACTAATGGAGAAACTCGCCGCGCAGGCGATGAAACTTTCCGAGATACGCAACCAGGCCGCGGAGGCGATGAGCCGCGGCATCGAGACGGAACTCGACGACCTGAAAATGTCCGCCGCCCGCTTCGGCGTGGACTTCCAGACGCGTCCCGACCCGGATGGGATTCCCCTTCCCGATGGAGCGCGCGTCGCCTTCGACCAAAACGGCTTCGACCGCGTGGAGTTCCTCGTCGCTCCCAACCCCGGCGAGGGACTCAAACCGCTGGCGAAGATCGCCTCGGGCGGCGAGACCTCGCGTCTCATGCTGGGACTCAAGAACGTCCTCGCCCGCGCTGATGAAATTCCGAGTCTTATCTTCGACGAGATTGACCAGGGCATCGGCGGGCGCGTGGGGCTGGTGGTCGGAATCAAACTCTGGCATCTGGCGCGCAATCACCAGGTCTTCTGCGTCACTCACCTGCCGCAACTGGCAGTCTTCGGCGACCAGCATTTTCAAGTGCAGAAACTGATCGAAAAGAATCGCACCCTCACCCGCGTGGAAAAACTGGACGGCGACGCGCGCCTGCTCGAACTCTCGCAAATGCTCGGCGAGGTCGGCGAAGGCACGCTCCGCTCGGCGCATGAGATCTTGCAGACGGCAAGGCAGATGATTAAAGAGAGCAGGAAGTAAGAATTACGGCACGCGGCGCAGAGGAGACCCGCGTGGATCAGCCGTCGGATGCGGGGCTCGGCATCCGACGGCTGATTTTTTCAACAAAAAACTCCCCGCTTTGAGGGGAGTTTTTCAACGATGTTCGCAAACGGTTTAGTAGCGCCTGTTTCCGCCGCCGCGTTGCGGACGACGATCACGGCCTCCGCCGCGATTGCCGAAACCGCCGCGCTCTTCGCGCGGCCTGGCCAGGTTCACTTTCAACTCGCGGTCGCCCATCATGAAACCGTTGAACATGCTGACGGCCTTCTGCGCTTCGGCCTGGGTGCTCATCTCCAAAAAGGCAAAACCCTTGGATTGACCCGTGTAGCGGTCCTTGATCAACGCCACCGACGAGACCGTCCCTGCCTGGGTGAACAGGGTGCGCAAACTATCCTCCGTCGTCGAATACGACAGATTGCCAACGTACAACTTGACTTCCATTTTTCTCCTAACGACACCCGATACGCGGGCGCGCGATTGATCAGGTATGAGACGACCTCGAAAGAGAATCACCCAACCCTGTTGACGATGGGGTCAGTATATCACAGAGAGAGGGGATGGGCGCTCATTCTCTGAGCGCCTTCTCCATCGTCTCGCGATGCTCGGCGAAATGCTCGTAGGTGTCCGCAACCACAGCGGACAGGAGCGTGGCATCCAGCGGGGTGGGGCGAAGCAGTTCCTCGTAGGACATGGTCTGCAATCTGTCCATCACCTCGGCGTACACGCTTTTCAACTCCGAGAGAACCGCCTCCATTGTGCGGCTTCGATTCCGCTCGAAGAAGATCCGGTTGATGGCGTTGAAATCCCAGTTCTCAGTGACATCGGGCGTCACGCCGATCACCTCGTGGGAGGGACGCCCATCCATGTAGAAGCCGAGCAGGATCTTCAGCCATTCGGTGATGTGCGCGAGATTGTCCTTCGGAGACCAGCCGCCAGAATCGGGCGCGGACATTTGGGGCGGGGTGAGTTTCGCGACCACATCCATCAGCGCGGACCATTCATTTTCAATGCCAGTTAGAAGTTCGTCTGTGGTTTTGGGATATTGCTGTTCGTCGTTCATTATTCAACCTCGCGTGGTTCGGTCAGGATACGGATGCCGTTGGCGATATGGTGAATTCTTTTTCTTGACAATGTGCCAAGATATTCCCCCAATTGACTTTTGTCCACGGTCATGATCTGCGCAATAAGCACTACGCTCGGTTTTGGTAGGTTTGCCTCGCCTGCATCCAGCGCGACATTCCCAGGAGTGTTCGCCCATTTCATGTTTGATGTAAGCGCGCACAGAACTACAGTGTTGATTGAGGGTTGGAGCAGTCAAATGACTGATTACGTTTTTTCGTAGCCAGTGCATAACCAGTCCGATTTATTTTTCTTGAAAACGTAACCAGTCAGCGGATATCACGTCTGGCACTGTGGTTATTTCCATCAGATCGGCGGCGTTTTCAGCGGAGACAGAACGCGCCTCACTGATCGACGCGGTGGACGTGGCTTCGGAGGTGGGCAGGACTTCAGATGGCGAAAATATGTTGACCAGGAAATACGACCCCGCAACCAGCAATACGAAGCTGCACAACAGGAATATTCCAAGCACAACATAGCCTCTGCTGATCCGCCTATTTCGGGCAGCGGGCCTTGACAGGGCTGGCGCTGATGTTGCGCGTTCCAGCCTCAGGGCGTCCCCTGCCTGGATGCCTGCCGACTCAAGAGTTTCCTGTTCACCGACGACTTGTCCCGTGCGCTCGACGAGGAATTGATACCCGATCCGCTTCCCCTGCTCCTCGCGCGGCAGACCGAGCGCCTGCAGAATCTGCTCTATCCACCAGCCGACCGGTTTGTCGGTCACGACTTCAGCGGGGTAGGATTGGCCGTCTTGGGCGTTGAGGAGGGCGATGTCTATTTTCGCCATTGATATTTCTCGCTATTGGCGGAAGCTAACGCTCGATAACCTTGATCCTGATCACAATTTGACCAGTATTATCGCCATAGTAGGTATCACCAAAGGCAAATGAGAGCAGGCCCGTGTCGCCGATCCATTCTTGAGTGATGATAAAGTATGCTTCAGGAAGTTGCTTTTCCGTTGAATTCACCTTTACCATCGGCAACCAAACAAAGCGCGAATCTGTGCAAGGCACGCCCCCACCTGGGCACGCGTCTCCACTAATAATGACTTGAACGCTGACTTTGGCGTCTATTACAATATTGGTGTCGTGCCAGTTCATATCATCGGCATTAAAAGTCAACACCTGTACGCGTTGGGATATTTCAGAGGGGACAGACTCCGGAGCGATGAGATGGAGTTCGATGGCATAGTCATCGATCCCGGCTGCTCCGTAGGAGATGCGAAACCAGCCGCAGTTAGATATTGGCGATGGAAGCGGCGAGCAAGACTCAAAGATGGGATTTTCTCCCCAGTCGCTACCCCATGAGTTTTTCACTATCCAATATTTGCCCATATCATCATAGCCTACAATGGCGACCGCGTGCCCGCCAACAGCGAAGCTACCGGGAGTCGGTTGATAGATGCCACCAGCGTAGTGTTTGAAGTCGTTGTAAACCACCATGCGGCCCAGCAAGGGGCCGTTTTCGACCAGGCTTTGCTTCATCTCGTTGGGAGTGAACAATTTCTTGTAATCTGCTATTTGCTGTCCCCGCAGGCAGCCACCTGGTTGACAGGCCTGATTGGCTGGTGCGTATGACCAACAGGCTTCATCGGCCACGCCAGAAGAGGTAAGATGATTGGCTGCACCTTCCAGAGTCCAACCCTTCTGGCAGCAGTTCAGGCAACCGCAGGAAAACAGATCGGCCTCTGACAGATCGGGGTCCAGAAAGGGGTCGAAGGCATCAATCTCGACCAGACTTTCCAGGACTGCCAGGGCCGCGTGAGCGACGCAAGAGCCACATCGCCCTTGATCTCGGATGGGTGTCGTCCAATCCAGGAAGAAAGGATCACGCCAATCGAATGATGTGGGTAAATCCTGGGGTTGTGAACTCCACTTTATGGGATACAATGCCTCTTGCTGACTCCACATCGAAGCTGAGACTTCCTCGCTGACCTCACCGCAAAGCACACGCAATTCTTCAGGTGTGAGATGCGACAGGCTGGTCTCCCCTGCTTTCCACTTGAGCCCGTATACATCGATTTCCTGCTGGAGCGCAGTGATTTCGGCCTGGATATCATCTGTAGGTTCGACAACAGTAGCAGGTTCACAAGCGGTTAAAATGATGCTCAATGTTGCAGCAAGGTTTATCAACATCATTGTTCTCTTCATGGATATCATTCCTTTTTGTGGCAACCAAATTCTGTGTTTAGGCGGTGGTTTTTGAGTGTCTTGTTACAAATACAAATTATTGATTCATGCCATCTTGATGAAATCGGCACTTCGGCACTAAGGAATCAAATACCATTTCTTGTTCAGTCGTTCCAATGTGCCATCCTCAATCATTGAGCGCAAGGCGGCGTTTACAGGCTCCACAAGATCGCTACCTGGTGGAAAGACAAATCCCATTGGTTCATCAGATGTAAGTTGCGCGATCACCTTCAGCATTCCCTTGTTCTCAACCACGAACCATGCGGCCGTTCTATTGGACATAATTGCGCCGTCAACCTCACCGCCCAACAGGGCTTGCACAAGACCATCTGGATCTATGTAAATTACGATTTCCCTGCGGTTTACGCCAGTGTATATTTCCCTGTCTGGAAAGGTCTCCTGGGCAGCCCTTTTACAAGTGGGAGAATCCCAGATTCCAACGGGAAATTCTCTATAGGATTTGAAATCGTTGAGCGTTGCGCTTTCGTCAGCGCGGGCCAGCAATACCTGTCCCCCATATAGATAGGGAATTGAAAAATCAACGGTTGCGTCATTCTTGACAGCGTCTCCCTCGCTCACGCCATCAGCCAGCATATCGTACTCACCGGCTTGCATGGCTGGGAAAATCCCATCCCAGACAGCCTCTCTGAATTCAGGAACACAATTGATGCGGGCGCAAATCTCACCCACGGCATCGAAGTCCCAGCCAATAGCCTCACCAGTTGCATCATCAATCATGTTGAAGGGTGGAAAGGCATATTCGACCGCCACCGTGATGATGCGGCCGCCCAGATCAGGAAGGCCAGTGGACTGCTCGACAACAGGAGTGGTTGTTACTGGCACCGCAAAACCTGGGGTGCTTCGTAGAACTCTGAACAAAACGCTACCAAGGACTATCCCTGCCCCGCATAGCGTCAGTATCGCGGCAATGCCCATCGCCCTCCATAGCCAGGATTTCTTTGCTGGAGACCTGGTCGGTTGTGCGATTGGTGTAAGTGCAGCTCGTTCCAAGCGCAAGACATCGCCTGCCTGAACGTCTGCGGACTGCAATATCTCCTTCTCCTCTATTATCTGTCCCGTCCGCTCAAGGACAAATTGATATTCAATCCTCTTTCCCCCCTCCTCGCGCGGCAGACCGAGCGCCTGCAGAATCTGCTCTATCCACCAGCCGACCGGTTTGTCGGTCACGACTTCAGAGGGGTAGGATTGACCATCCTGAGGGTTGATGAGGGTGATTTCGATTTTTGCCATCGCAACCTTCTTTCAAATCATCCACCGTCAATACGCTATGTGGCAAACCTCGGTGAGGATCACCTGTCCCGGCGTGGGATTGCTGATGAGTACATCTGGATGTGTGACAACCACCGCCTGCATCCACAGCCGCGTTTGACCGGTTTGCATCTGTAATGGAAAACTAAACCTTGCGCTGCCGCTTTCATTGAAATAACCATACGAATGATCTTCGAAGTCCCAATACTGCGCGTTTTCGATGTCCAGGCGCACGCTCTCGGAGAAAGCATCCCCCGCCCCAGGGACCGGCTCGTTCGTACTAAAGTAGATTCGCCAGTAATAGCCGGGCGGGCCAGTCAAATCAACGTAACCCGAATAATCGTCTATGTGACAACTGAGCGTTGCGAGACGAATGACCGGCTCCTCGACAGGAGGCGCGGGGGAGGCCGATTCGGGCGGCGCGACAATCCCCGGCTGCTCAACCGGGCGCGGAGCGGAAATTTCACCGATGGCTTCGATCAGCCGATAACCGGCGTAGATTCCCCCGCTCAACAGGATCGTGCCACCAACAAAGACCGCAATGACCGACGGAATCACACCGACCGGACCCAGGCCGGGGATGGATATCTCGCCGCCGAAGGTTCTCCACCTCGGGCGGGAAATCCTTTTGACGCGCGGCTCGCTCACCCTCCCGCCCGTCTCGCCGACTTGACCTCCGCTCCCTGCCTCCGGCGGACGGATTTGTTCCACATCCGCTTTGATTGTTTTCTTCACAGGCTCGGGCGGTTGCGCGGCCGTGGATGTTTCGTCCCCGCCTACCACCCCTTCTGTTTCGGGGGGCGGTTGCGCGGCTGTGGATGTTTCATCCCCGCC
>DAOUMJ010000287.1:0-6106 GCA_034411715.1 Anaerolineales bacterium
GCCCACCGGCGCGGCGGTCGGCGGGAGGGGCAACCCGCCGGGGGTCGGTGAAGGTCCCGAAACGACCGTCCCGCCCACCACGATGGACACCCAGACGTAGCGGCCGTTATCCACCGGGATCAAATCGCCTTCGGGATTGCGGAGTTCGAAATTGCCCACGAAGGCTCCGTTACGGTTGGGCGAGGCGAGGTCAATGGAAAGGTCGAGCGTTTCGCCGGGCGGGGTGTAAGCCAGCGGGATGGAATCCGCGGCGCCCATCCGCTCGCCGCTGGCAAAGGCCAGGCTGTATTGCGCGTTCCAGGCGCATTCGCCGGTGTTCTTCAGCCGCCAGGTTTTGACGAACCTGGTGTTGGCGCTCACGGGTGAATTGTCCGGCACGGTCAGGTCGTCCACAAAGGAGGCGCTGTCGGCGCAGCCGGGCGGGTTGGTGGGGATGACGGCCGGGGCGGTGGCGGTGGGTGTGATGGAGCCGACGACGGTGACCGCCGCGGTCGGCGGGGCGGCCTGGGTGGCCGGCGCGGGGGTGGCTTGGCCTCTGCACGCTGTTGCAAAGACGGCAGCCAGCAGGGTAACGATAAACGTCTTTTTCATCCTCGATCCTTTTCTTGGCTAAAACATCATCATTTGCCCGCGCGCCTGCTGGACAGGATCGCCGACAATTTGCTCCTCGAAGGTCTGCTGGTTTAACACCGGCATTTCCGCCAGGGCGCGGACCAGGCGGAACTTGACCACGCGCGCGCCCTCCAGCCGCGCGGCCAGCGCGGGATCGCGCCCGAGTTTATAGGCCAGCAGGGAGGCGCGCCCGCCGGGGATGACGATCAGACTGCGCCCGCGCGGGTACGTACCTTCCGTCACTGCCCGGCCCGGGATCGCCGAGGCCCGAATGTGAAGAACGTACGCCGACGTTTCTCCCGCCTCCCAAACCAGCGTGCGCTCGTCGAGGCGGTTCGTCCCGAACTCGAGCCGCTCGCCGATGGATTGGAGCAGGTCCGCGATCTGGACGAGTTCCGCCTTGCGCGCCGACGGCTGATCTTCGGCCCGCAACTTCCATTGACCTTCGGCCTGTTCCGCGTACGAGACCAACACCTCGCCGACGAGTCCCAGCGAGGGGGTGAGCAGGCCGGGGAAACGCGGCGAGAGATCGCGCAACACCTCCTCCAGCGCGCAGCCGGGATGGGCAATGAGGAAGTTGACCACGGCCATCTCCACGCGGTCGCTGAGCGGCTCGGAGGGCGGACTTGAATCCGCGCTCCCCTCCGCCAGCCACCACAGGCCGATTTCCACGCTTTCACCGCCGCGATAGCGGATGAAGGTCTTGTCGCCGAGCAGGGCCGCCTGCACGATCTTCGCCGTCTCGCGGATCGCCTCGTCGGGAGGTTGGCGCGGGCCGATGAGGGCGTGGTCCGCCGTCAGCGCGGCGAGAGCCGCGGCGTGCAGGAGCAGGTATAGGGTCGGTTCGCCGCGGGCGGCGAGATGGCCGCGAATGGCGGCGCGGATGGAAGTCACATCGGCCGCCGCGAAGTCGTGGCGGAGCCGCTCGCCGCGCGTCCATTCGATCTGCGCGGCGTCGTATTGTGTCCGCATGGCGAGACCCTCGAGGCGGAATCCGCTGATCTCGCCCGCGGCCAGCGCGGCGGTGAGGAAGGCCGGTTCGGGTTCGGGGACGAGGGCCAGGCAGGGTGTGCCGAGTTTGAGCAATTCGAAGAGGCGATGAAGCGCGCCCTGCAGGGCCTCGAGATGCCAGCCCCAGTCGTAACGGCGGCGGCGCAAAACGAGGTGGAACGGCTCGGCGGCCTCGTTGCCCCACAGCCAGCCGGCCCACAGCGCGCACAAAGTCCAATAGGCCTGGTTGGGACGCGGCAGCGCGGTGACGACCGCGGCGATGGGCGCCTCGTTCACGATGGAAGCCAGTTCGGCAAGGCGGCCCTCGAAGAGGATAACCCCGCCGCTTTCGGGAATCTTGTTCGGCCACTGGACGAGGGGGACGGGTTCCGCGTCCGCGGCCCATTCGGCCACCGCGTCCTCCAGCGCCATCCAGACGTTGTTTTCGCAAAACTCATTGGAGAGGGTGAGCTGTTTCGGGCGCGGGCGCTCGTTGTCGGCGCGCCACAGGTTGTTGGCTTTATCGCACACGGAAAGGAGGAGCGCGCTGAGAATTCTGCGGCGTTCAGGCGTGACGCCCGGCGCGTCGAGGCGGTTGATGAGGGTGGCGAGGGCGTAGATGGCGCGCGGCCGGTAGGCGGCCAGCGCCTCTTCCACAAATTCGCGGTCGGGATCGTCGGGTTGGGCGACGCGCTCCAAAAGGCGGGCGCGATGCAGACCTGCGATCTCGGCGATGTTGCGCGCGCGTTCAGCGTCGAATTCGGCGGTGGGTCTTTCCCCCTCGTCGCCACAGGCGGAACATTGGTAGCGACGCGCAAAGGGGGCGTCGGCGCCTTTTTTCCAGAGGAAGGCGCGGGCGGGTGTTTCCTTTCCGCAGTTGTCGCATTTGGTGTTGTAGAGGGATTGCAGGTGGATTTCGAGTCGTTCCTCCCCCTTTTTGGAAATTGCCAGGTCGGCGATGGCGGCTTTGAGTTCGGATTCGCCCGGCGGGGCGGCGGCCATCTCGAGCAGGAAGCGCGCGATGGGATTGTTGGCCGTGACGAGCACGCGGTACCCGGCGCGGGCGGCCTCGACCGCCAGCCGGGGCGCGGCCCCGAACGGGTCCAGAAGCCAGGCGCCTCGGTCCGCGCGAGGCGGGAGCCAGTCGGCGGCGATCCCGTCTTCGAGCGGAGGCAGGAAGCGGGCCAGCGGTCCGTCGCGGGCGGGGGAATGTCCAACGATAAAGGGAAAGTCGAGCGCGCCCATGTTGTGAGTATAACGCAAGTGGGGAAAGCGGAGTCCGACCTTATTGTCGTTTTCTTCGCCGCGCCGAGAGTTCCCCCAGCCGCATGGACGATAACTGGCTGGCGACCAGGCCGATGAAAAAGAAGATCAACCCGCTGACGATGGCGAGCATGGCGCCCACGCTCACGCCGCGGTTGAGCAACAGGATGGGCGTACCCCACAAGATGCCGAAGGCGAAGCAGATGGCCGAGAGGGTCAAAAAGATTTTGAGCGGGTTGAAGAGCATCACGAGGTTGAGGATCTCCATGACGGTCTCGACGGCGGTGTAGGTGTTGATGGCGCTTTTGCCGCTTCGACGAGGATTGACGCGAATGGGGTGTTCGAGAACGAGGTCTTTCTGGTTGAGGAAGGTGAGGGCGATCACGTCGCTGAAGGCCATCGAGTCGGGACAGACGGGCAGGTAGGCCTGGGCGAGCTCGGTGCGGTAAAGTTTGAAGCCGGAGTTGAGGTCTTGAATTGGAAGCGGCATGAGCAGGCGCGTAAAGCGGCGGATGAGGTTCTTGCCGAGTTCGCGGTACCAGTTCGCTTTTTGGGAGGGGTCGCGGCGGCCAATGACCAGGTCGGCGTCGTGTTCCACCGCAAACTCGAGCAGGCGCAGGATATCGTCGGGTTCGTGCTGGCCGTCACCGTCAATGGTGACGACGTAGGGCGTGGACGCGTCGAGCAATCCCGATTTGAGCGCGCCGCCGTAGCCGCGATTGACCTTGTGGTGAAGGGCGCGCACCGAGGGTGGGTTGGCGTGCCTTTCGAGTATCTTTTTCGAGTCGTCGCGCGAGCCGTCGTCCACGAAGACGATCTCCCAGCCGCGTTTGCCGCAGAAATCCAGCAGGCGCGGCAGGAAGGCGGGCAGGGATTCGGCCTCGTTGTAGACCGGCACGACGACGGTTAAGTTAGGGAGGGGGGACCTGATTTCCATTGGCTTTCAGCCTGGGTCGGCGGGCGAATTCCCAGTTTTCTCATCAGCGCGGTCATTGAGATTCCATGCAGGCGCGCAAGTTCCGCCAGGTATTCCACACGGCGCGCTTCCATTCTTTCGACTTTGCGAGTCAATTACCTACCCCAGCGTTTGCGAACTCAGCAGGTGACTGACTTCGATGCCATCATCCAGGTCTTCCCAATAGATCGCAAAGCCTCCAGGCTCGATGCTCCATTTTGCGCGTTGTTCGGGCGTGGCCTTTGCCAGCCATTTCAACCAGTCCATCTGGTCAATGGGCAGGCTGATCTCACGCTCGTCGCTGAGCGCGATGTGTAGGATATTATTTTCAAAACGCACGCCTTTGGCCTGCACAAGCGTTTCGATTTCACTGGCCGAAGTGATCATTCCAAGCCTCCAATAATCTTGCCTGGTTTTGCAGGGTTAAACGAACAATACGGTTAAGTTCGGGTTGGTTATAATTGGACTTTAGACAAAGTGGTATAGCCCATTTTCTGATGGGCGTGAAAAGCACTTTAAAAACTGAACTAGCGCTTTCCATGCGCTGACGTAGTAATCCTTGCCCAGGTAGACCTGCACGACGGTGGTCAACGCCGCCACGATCCACAGCCGCCCCGGAAAGTCAAGCGGCAGACCTACCATCTCCGCCATGCTCAGGATCATGATGATCGTGCTGAGCACGGCGCCGACGATCACCTTGCGCTTCTTGTCGGCGATCTCGGCGTTGCGTGCAGCTTGCTCGGCGTCGCTCTGCTCTTGCTCGCCACCTTCGACCTCGATAACTTTGTACCCGGCGTCGCGCACCGCGCGCTTGATGTCGCTGAGTTCGACCATCGACGGCAGGTAGGTGACATGCGTTCTTTCACTGGCGTAGCTCGTGTTGACGTCGAGCACGCCATCCAGCCGTTTGAGCGTGCGCGTGATGGTGTTGGCGCAGTTGTTGCAGGTCATGCCCGCCACTGGCAGGTCGACCTCCGCCAGCGCCGCGCCATAGCCGATGCTTTTGATCATCTCGATCATCTGGTCGGGTGTCACGCGCTTAGGGTCGTAGGTGACCACGGCGCGCTCGCTGGCGTAGGAGACGCTGGCTTCATCTACGCCTGGCATACGCTTCAAGCTGCGTCCCACCGTGTTGGCGCAGTTAGCGCAGTGCATCCCCACAATGGGAATGATCAACTCTTTGGTCTGGGCGCTCTTCGTTGGCGCCGCAATCGTGGATGTTGCCATCAGTACATTCCTCAAAAATGGAGATTGGAGAGTTGAGATTGGAGATTAGGCGCCCGGTTGGGCAGATCGCTCAATCTCTAATCTCCGAATCTCTTAAACTCCTGCTCTATACAGCCGGATAGCCGATCTCTTCCAGCAGACTTTCGACTTCCGCCAGCACTTCTTCGCCTTCTACTTCAACCGTCACCGCTTTGGACTCAAGTTCGGCTTTGACTTGCTGCAATCCATCGATGGCTTTCAACTCGCGTTCGATGGTGGCGGTGCAGTGGCCGCAGGAAATGTTGGGGACTTGATAGGTCTTGGTTGTCATGAGTTTGCTCCATTCAGTCAAAATGAATACTTATAGCTTCCCGGTTGCCTTGAATATGTCCATGATCTCGGCGACGACACGCGTCTTTTCAGCCTCATCGTCGCTGCGAATCGCCGTCGTGACGCATGTATTGAGATGATTCTCCAATGTCAATGCGCTCACCCGCTCCAGCGCCTGCTGCACGGCTTTGACTTGCTTGAGGATGTCCATGCAATAGGCGTCTTCCTCGACCATGCGCTCGATGCCACGCACATGTCCCTCAATGCTCTTCAAGCGATTGACCAACATCTGTTTCTTCTCTGGGTCAAGCATCGGTTTTTACTTTCGTTTTACACCCCTCCCCCCAACGGGAGGGGTTAAAGGCAATATAACGCAGGTCACGGGAAATGTCAAGCCTATGGCTTGAGAATTTTGAGCCGTGCGTCGCGGGTCTATTGAATGATGTAGACCTGAAGACGGTTTTATCAATGTCTTCTCCAATCGGATAGAGTCTCACGGACAAGCTCTGCAAAATCTGGACAATGGTTCGCATGGTAGCAAGCTCTGCACCAAACACAACGCTCAGCGCCTACCAGACGCCTGACCATGCGCCTTTCGAGTGGCGCAACGGCCCGCACGCGGTGCTGTTGATCCATGGGTTCCCTGGCACGCCCGCCGAAATGCGCAACGTGGGGGCGGTCTTCGCCAGTGAGGGTTGGAGCGTGCATGGGCTGCTGCTGCCTGGGTTTGGCGCCGAATTTGCCGACATC
>DAOUMJ010000288.1:0-37187 GCA_034411715.1 Anaerolineales bacterium
CGACCCGGCCATCTCCCGCCAGCAGGTGAGCCGTCTGCGCGCCGCGCTGGACTCCATCGCGCGGATTCGCGTCGACGAGAATTCCACCGCCGAACAGAAACGCGCCGCCCTCGCCTCCCTCGCGGACCTTCAACTGTCCGCCGAAACGATTGACCTGATCCTCGCCCTCAGCGACGAACGCTGGCTGGCCCTGCGCGCCGAATCGCTTTCGGTGCTGGAACGCACCCTGCGCGGCGTCATCCGCGAATCGGACCTGGAGACCGTGCGGCGCGCCGTCCCCTCGCTGGTCAGTTTCTCGCTGAGCGAGTCGGAGGCCTCCATCGTCAGCGAACTGGTCAAGCCCTTCGTGACCGCGAACAGCCTCCACAGTCCCGAACTGACCGAGGCCTCGCGTCAGGCCGCGCGCGAAGCCGTCGAGCCGGTCACCCGCGCCTACAAGTCCGGGCAGATCGTCCTGCGCGCCGGCGAGGTCGTCACCGAGGCGCACCTCGAGGCGCTGGAGGCCCTCGATCTAATCCACCCTGGCTTCCAACCGCTGGACCTGCTCGGCAAAGGCGCGTTGACGGTGATGGTGAGCGTGTTCACCGGCCTGTATTTCTTCCGCCGCAAGCGCCTGGGATTTCTCTACGACTCGCGCAGCCTGCTGCTGATGTCGGTGGTCTATCTTGCATTTTTGACCGGCGCGCGGCTCGCCATTCCCGATAATGTACTTCTTCCGTATCTGTATCCCCTGCCGGCCGTGGGCATGTTGCTGGCGACCCTGTTCGGCATCGAAGCCGGGATCGTGGTGTCCATCGTTACCTGCATCCTGGCCGCCTACGGTTTCAGTTCCGACCTGATGCCCTATTACCTGTTCGCTTCGTTGTGCGGGGTGCTGGCGCTCGGGCCGGCGCGCCGCTTTTGGGCCTACCTGTGGGCGGGCGTGGCCGTGACCGGCGCGGGCATCGCCATGCTGGTGGCGTTTCGCATTTCTGCCGGCGATCTCGATTGGCTGGGCATTGCCCAACTGCTCCTGGCCGCCACCGGCAATGGATTCCTATCGGCGTCCTTCGCCCTGCTCGGGCAGTATTTCCTCGCCCAGTCGCTCGGCCTCGCCACCCCCCTGCACCTGCTCGAAATCTCGCGTCCCGATTTTCCGCTTTTGCAATTCTTCCTGCGTAACGCGCCCGGCACCTACCAGCACAGTTTACAGGTGGCCAACCTTGCCGAACAGGCCGCCGAGGCCATCGGCGCGGACCCGCTCCTGACGCGCGTCGGCGCTTTGTTTCACGACGTGGGAAAATCCGCCAACCCCGCCTTCTTCATCGAGAACCAGGCGCCGGGACAGGTGAACACGCACCAGGATATGGACCCCGAGGAGGCCGCGGCCACCATCATCCGCCACATCACCGAGGGCGTAACGCTGGCGCGCAAGCACCGCCTGCCGCGCCGCATCACGGATTTCATGCTCGAACATCACGGCACCATGCTGACGCGCTATCAGTTCAACCAGGCCCTCCAGAAAGCGGACGGCGACGCCTCGCGCGTGGATGTCGAGAAATTCCGCTACCCCGGGCCGCGTCCGCGCTCGCGCGAGACCGCCATCCTCATGCTGGCCGACGGCGCCGAAGCGCGTGCCCGCGCCCAGTCTCCGCAGACCGACGACGAGATGCGCGCCCTCGTGCGCGGCGTGATCGAGCACGTCCAGAAGGAGGGGCAATTGGATCACACCATGCTCACCCTGCGCGACCTGAACGCCATTGTCGAATCCTTCGTCACTACCCTGCGCGGCACCTACCATCCGCGCATCCAGTATCCCGCGGCCGAGCCGCCGAGCGCCGTCGAGCCGTTGGCGACGATTCCGCGAAACGCGAAATTCACCGCAAAGCCCGCAGAGCGCGCGGAGAAAAAATAAATCTCTGCGGCCCAGCGCGCTCCGCGGCATACGCGCCCATGATCTGCCTCGAAACCTCCCTCGATCTCCCCTTCAGCCTCGCCATCCTCGAAGAGGCGGCGCGCGCCGCGCTCGATCATCAACGCGCCGACGGCGACCTGACCATCGCCCTCCTCGACGACGAGGGACTGCGCCGCCTCAATCGGGACTTTCTGGAAGTTGACGCCCCCACCGACGTGCTGTCCTTCCCCGCCTCCGAAACGGACCCCGAAACGGGCGCGCGTTACCTCGGCGACATCATCCTCTCGATCCCCCGCGCCGAGGCGCAGGCGCAGGCCGCAGGACATTCCCTTGCGGACGAAGCCTGCCTGCTCGTCGTTCACGGCGTATTGCACCTGCTCGGACACGACCACGCGGAATCAGAGGAAAAGGCAACGATGTGGAAGGCACAGGGGGAAATACTCGAGGAGTTGGGGTTGGGGCATGTCACTGTTCGCGAATAACCCACTGCCCTGCCTGCACTGTGACGCAGGCACACGTGAGCGGAGGGTCGAGCAGCCAGTGTTCTTCTGGCGTATCGAGACCCGTAGCCGAAGGGCAAACCCACGGAACAATGCTTGCATATATGACCCGTCCTTCGACTGCGGGGAGATCGCCCTCCGCTCAGGACGGCGGTAACTTGTAACCTGTAACTTGTAACTCGCATCCCCTAACTCGCATCCCCTATCTCCTATCCCACATTCCCCTCGCATGAAATCCTTCCTCCTCTCCCGTCTCCGCTCCCTTCGCCACGCGCTGCGCGGCTGGTGGTACGTGTTGCAGACCCAGCGCAACGCCTGGATTCACGGACTGGTCGCCACGCTTGTCCTCATCGTCGGTCTCTGGCTGGAACTGCCCGCGCGCGATTGGGCGGTGCTGGTGTTGACCATCTCGATGGTCTTCGCCGCCGAGTTCATCAACACCGCCATCGAAGCGGTGGTGGATTTGGCGACGCGAGAGCATCATCCGCTGGCGAAAGTGGGCAAGGATGTGGGCGCGGCGGCGGTCCTCATCGCCGCGCTGGCCGCGGTGCTGATCGGCTTGCTCATCCTCGGCCCTCCATTATGGGCGCGGCTTGCCCAACTGATCCCCGAAAACTGATCACTGATTACTGGAGTTTCCATGACCCTCTCATTCAAATTCGGGACAGTCGGTTCGCCGATCGGCACGCCCAAAAAGCCGGGCGGATCAGTAGGCGCAATCGAGTATTCCAAATCCATCGGCTTGGACGCGCTCGAGTTGGGCTGGGTGCAGGCGGTGCGCGTCACCGAGGAGACCTGCGCGGCGATCAGGGCCGCGGGCGAGGCGCAGGGGGTGGCGCTCAGCGTCCACGCGCCGTACTTCATCAATTTAAACGCGGACCGGGAGGAGTGGCCGAAGTCACGGAAACGCCTGATGGACGCGGCGAAATACGGTCATCTGGCGGGGGCGACGGATATCGTCTTTCACCCGGGGTCGTATTTTGGCCGCGACCCGCGCCAGGTCATGAAAGCCGCGCTGCCTCGTTTGGAAAAATGCGTCCTCGAGTTGCGGAAGGCCGGGAACCCGGTCACGCTGCGTCCCGAAACGATGGGAAAGTCCGCCATGCTGGGATCGTTCGAGGATACGCTGGAGATGTCGCGGCAGATCGCGGGAGTCCAGCCCTGTCTCGATTTCGCGCACCTGCACGCGCGCCCCGGCGATGGGACGATGAACAGCGCCGACGAGTGGTCGCGCCTGCTGGAGACGTATGCCGAGGCGATGGGCGCGGGAGCGTTGACGAAACTGCACATCCACCTTTCGGGCATCGAATATGGGCCGAAGGGCGAGAAGAATCACCTGCCGCTGGACGAAGCCGATCTGAAGTGGAAAGACCTGTTCAAGGCGTTGAAGAAGTTCGGCTGCGGCGGAAGGATTCTGTGCGAAAGCCCGGTGATGGAGGAGGACGCGCTGGTTTTGATGAGGGGGTGGGAGAAGGTTCGGTAGCCGCGTGGTTACGTGGTTAAGTCAATTTCCCCGCCAATTCCGCCACGAACATTTCCAGCGCCATGCCGCGCCATTGACACAAAGGATGTTCGTGCATACAATGTAATCACTCAAGGAGAATGCCCTTTATGAACATCATCCGAACACAGATCGTCAAGATCGGCAACTCGCGCGGCATCCGCATCCCCAAACTGATGATTGACCAGACTGGGCTGAACAACGAGGTGGAGATCGCTGTGGAGCGCGGCAGGCTGGTCATCCGCCCCATCGTGCGCCCGCGCGGAGATTGGGAAATGCGCTTCCGCGAAATGGCCGCCAATGGCGATGACACGTTACTCGACGCGCCCGTTTCATCCAGGTGGGACAAAGAGGAATGGGAATGGTAGCCAGGCGTTTTGAAGTTTATCTGGTCAATCTCGATCCAACCATCGGGCGGGAAATCAAAAAGACGCGCCCCTGCCTTGTCATTTCTCCAGACGAAATGAATCGGCATATTGGAACGGTCATCGTTGCGCCGATGACAACAAAGGGACGGGATTACCCCACACGCGTGAAGTGCCGCTTTCAAGGCAAGGATGGGCAGATCGTCTTCGATCAGATCCGCACCGTTGACAAAGCGCGATTAGTGAAACGATTGGGAACCATCAGCGCGCAAACACAAAAACAGACGCTGAGCATTCTGGCAGAAATGTTTGCCGAATAAATCTATTTCCCCGCCAATTCCACCACGAACATTTCCAGCGCCATGTCGAGAGGCATGGCGCTCGTCTTGGCGGCCTCGTCCATTTTGAGCAGGCGGCGATAAATGGCTTCGAGGCTCTTCATTGTGAATCGCCCCGCCTGTTGAAAAATCTTCCCCGCCACGAACGGATGCACGCCCAGCGCCTCCTGCACGTCCTGCGCCATGCCGCGCGCCTCCACGATCTCGCGCGCCTGAATCAGCAGCCGAAACTGCCGGATGATCATCGGAAAGATGGCGAAGGCGTCCTGCTCCTCCAGCATCTTTCGCAGCATGGATTGGGATTTTTGACCGTCGCCCGCCGCGAGGCTGTCCACAAAATCGAAGATGTTGACCTCGGCCGTCGAGACGCACACCGCCGCCACATCCTGGACCTCGACCGGGCGCGCCCAATTGACGTAGGCCAGCACCTTGGCGATCTCCTGCGCGGCCTGACGCGTGTCCGCGCCGACCAACTCAGATAGTTTGGCCGCGGCCTGCGGGGAGATCTTTCCGCCCTGGCGCTTCATCTCGTTGACGATCCAGCCGGTCATGTCGCGCGGCCTGGGGAGCATGTGCGCTTCGGCTTTCGTGTTTTCCGCTTTTGCCGCCCATTTCACCAGCCAGTGTTTTTCCGCTTCCTTCGCTTCGACGGTCTCGGTCATCACGAGCATGGTTGTAGGCGGAATCTTTTCCAGGAACGCGGTGAATTTCCTGCGCGGCTCGCCTGCTCCATATTTCTGCGATGGATTTGCGAGAATGACAAGACGCTTGTCCGATAAAAACGGCATCGAGTTGACGGCGTTGTTGAGTTCCTCGTCGCTCGTCAACCGGGCTTCGAGGCGCGAGGTATTCATGCCATCCCTGTCGGTCTGCGCGGCGATTTCCGCGAGGCGACGCGAGATGGCGAATTCGTCGGTGCCGTAGAGAAGAAGGATGGGCATAATGGAGTTTGGTAGTTACGTGGTTACATAGTTTGGTAGTTCATCCATAATCCCGAAGGGGTGACGGAGGTCGGGGCTATGTCATCCCTTCGGGATTTTCTCAGTTCTTTGTAATCACGCGATGGAGGCCCTTACGGACGAGGCGGATTTCGACGATTTGCAAATTGCCGAGATTCGCTTCGGTGGTGACGTGTTGCTGGAGCGAGGGTCCGAGTTGACGGGCGAGGGCGAATCCCAATGCGGCGAAGAGAAGCGCCAGGGGCAGGACGGCGAGCCGCCCGAGGGTGGATTTGCGTCCTCGAAACGGGAGCCAGGCAAAGGTCCCCGCGAGACCGACCGAGGCGGCGAGATTCGTCCCGCAGCCGGGGTGGATGGCGAAGTTGTGTTCACCGGCGTTGAGTCGAGTCCGCGCTTCGTCGGCCGCGGCGCGGAGCGAGTCGGTCGTCACGTCGCCGAGGATGAAGTAACCGGTCGGGTTGGAATGTCCCGCGAGAGGTCCGGGATGGTTGCGTGCCAGAATATGCAGCGTGGCGTGTTCGAGGGCGTGATTGCGCCGCGTTTCGAGGATGAGGGGGAGGTCGAGAAGCATGGGGCGATTATACCCGTGAGTGTGCGATCTGGTTTTCGCGCGGATTGGGTGTTTCACCACAATCTCTAATGGAAACTTGTGGAAATCTACATTGATTTATCCCATCGAAGGGGGAAAATTGCGGCAATTCCACCGAAGTGAAGGCAGCCATGTCCAAATCGACTCGCGAAAACAAAAACCTGCGCATGCCGCAAGGTTCGCCATTTTTCGAGAAGGTCATTCCCGCCCTGTTGATCCTGATGGGAGCGATCACGGCGGCGCTGATCCTGTTCGCTTTCGGTGTGCTGTTTGGCATCGTGCATTTCTAAAATCCCGAAGGGAGATCAACTCATGTCCATCAACCAAATCCTGCCTTTTTTCTCGACCGCGATCATGCTGGGGTTCACGATATGGGTGCTTCAGCGCTATATGGTCCGCCGCCAGCCGCACTTCCTCTTCTGGGGAATCGGGCTGGCGATGTTCGGCGCGGGTAGTTTTGCGGAGGCGTTTCTGGCCTTATCGTGGAACAAGTGGGCGTTCTTCGCCTGGTATCTGTTCGGCGCGGCGTTGAACGCCGCCTGGATCGGCCACGGAACGCTGCACCTGCTGGTCCGCAGGAAATGGGTTCACGTTGTGACGGCCCTGCTCGCGGCAGGCAGCCTGTACGCCGGGTACTTGATGCTCCAAGTGATGCCGAAACTGGATACGGCTGTCTTCACTACCGAGCGGGCGATCAGCGAGCAATATGGCACGAAGGTTTTGGATGCCGGTGAGTCCGCGCCCGCCGGGTCGCAGACGATTACCGCCACCTACCGCGGCGAGGAAGTGACCGCCGTACGCGGCATCCTTCCGCTGGGTTCGTCCGTGCGCCTGACGACGCCGTTCTTCAACATCTACGGCCTGTTGACTTTGGTGGGCGGCGCGATCTGGTCGGCTTTCCTGTTCTGGCGCAAGCGGGTGATGCCCAACCGCGTGATCGGCAACGTGTTGATCGCGGCGGGCGCGCTGTTGATCGCTTCCGCCAGCACGTTGACCCGCCTGGGTTACGGACAGTTTCTCTACCTGGGCGAATTGCTCTCGGCGATTCTGATGTTCGCGGGCTTCCGCTTCGCCGCCCGTCCGCAGCCGGAGGAAATGACACAATCGGCGCAGGCGGCCCCTGCCGATTAACTCTCTCTGCCAAATCGAAAAACGCCGCGTGGTTTCGCGGCGTTTTTTGTCAGAGAAAAGTTATGAATTTGCTTTTTCGAGCCTTTGATACGTCTGTAGCAGGCTGACGAGGATCTCGTCGGTGAAGGTGTGCATACGGTGCAGCATCGCATCGAAAGGTACGTTGGCTTCGCGATACGCGCCCGTCACCGATTCGATGAGCGTGTTGCGAAAGAACAGAAAGGCCTGAGCGGCCTCGACGTAACTGAGTTGATAGCGCCGGGCGCGCGAGGCGTATTCGAAACCGATGGCGTGGGCCTCGGAACCGGAATGTTCGCCGTTGGTGGAGAGGAAGGCCATCAGCCCCTGAAAAAGCGAGTGCGCGCTCTGGCGGTACTGGGCGCGCGCCTCGCTGTCCAGTTTTCGATACCACGGCTCGGCCTCCAATTGTCCCTCGGCGATGCGGACGCGCACGTTGCGGACGGCGGATTGAAAGATGGCCTCGGGTTCGATCCCGCCGCGGCGGGCGTGCTCGGCCCACAGTTCCACGTCGACGCGGCGGTAGCGGCGATGACCGCCCGGCGTGCGGTGCGCGGGGAGGATGCCCTTGTCGGTCCACAGACGGACGGTGGAGGGATGGACGCCGATGATCTCGGCCGCGTCTTTGAGGGAGATGAAGTCGTTCATGGAGTCTGATAGTCGAATAGTCTGATAGTCGAATGTTCGTCAGTACTGCAACACATTGTCCCCGAAGGGGATTCATGTTATCCCGCAGGTGCAAGATAAATCTTGCGGTACAAAATCAATCGGAGGCGAGGGCGAGTTTGTCCTCGAAGGCGGGTTCGGCGGCGCGTTTGCGGAAGGCGGCCACGTCAATGTGCGAGAGCAGGAGCGCGGCCGCGAGCAGCATCAGCGCTTCGATGCCGAAGACGATGAGATAGCCGGTCAGCGCGGAACCTGTGGCTTGTGTGCCAACGTCCGCGACGATGCCCGCGAGGAAGAGCCCGGTCAGCCGCGAGAGGCCGTTCGAGAAGCCCCACGCGCCGATGTACAGGCCGACCTGTTCGGGGACGGTCAGGTCGAACATGAGGGAGAGATTGGCGACGGTGGAAAGTCCCGTGCCGAAGCCCAACAGCACGAGGCCGAGGTAGAAGATTCCGCTCGAATGAACGATGCCGCTGACGAGGATGGTGAGGAAGCCCGCCAGCGCGGTCAGGTTGCCGGCCTGGGCGAGGATGCGCTTGCGGACGCGTCCCTCCAGCGCGGCGGCCAGCGCGAAGGCCAGCAGGGTGAACGTCCCCATGATGGAGACGAAGCGCGAGGTCTGTTCGAGTTCCATGCCGAAGGCCTGCGCGCCGAACGGTTCGAGCAGCACGTCCTGTCCGAGCAGCGCGGCGAGGAGCAGGAGGAGGTAGACGAAGAAGACGCGCGCCACCGGGTTGGACGCGATGGCCGCGGTCATCTGTTTGACGGTGTGCGCCTCGGCGCGCGGACGGGGAGCGGATTCGCCGCCCGAGCGTGGTTCCAGCCTGAGGAGGCCGAGCAGGCCCAGGGTCAGGGCGGAGGCGGCGACGAGATGGAAGGCGCGGGTCAGCGTCTCGGGGGCATAAGTCGGCACGAGGCGGCTGAGGGTCAGTCCCGTCGCGATCAGTCCGAGGATCATCATGGTGAACATGACCGCCACCGTGCGGCCGCGTCCCTTTTCGCCCGAAAGTTCGGAGGCCAGCGAGAGGTACGAAACGGCGGAGAAGTTGTAGCCCATGCCCCACGCGCCAAAGGCCAGCAGGGCGACGAGGATGCCGAGGGCGAAGTTTTCGCTGATGAGGATCGCCACCTGCGGCGAGACGGCGACTCCCGCGACGCAAAGGAGGAGGCCAAGCAGGATGTAGGGCGTGCGGCGGTAGCCGAGGATGGGATGCTTATCGGAGAACGCGCCGATGAAGACCTGGATGGGCGAAAGCAGGTAGGGCGCGATGGCCAGCGCGGTGACGAGGGTTTTGGCGAGACCCAGTTCGTGGATCATGACGCGGTTGAGCGTGCTGTTGATCGGGACGAGGGTCATCGCTACGGCGGTATGAAGGAGGCCGAGTTGGAGGCGTTTGAGGAGCATGGGAGTTCCTGGCGATTGAAATCGCATCAACGGTTGCGAAGTCGGCCTTCGCCGACTGAGGAAACATGGCAGATTGTATGGATGAAGGAAGAAGGGTCAATGTAGATTTTGTAGAATTATATGATGGAGGGATGAAAACCACAACGCGCACTTGACGCCTTTCCTCTTTCCCCGTAAGATAACCGCCGCAATAGAACACAAATTCGCCCTCACTCCCTCCCCTCTCCCGATTTCGGGAGAGGGGTGCAGGGGTGAGGGTTGCATGGAGATTTTTATGGAACTCGGCCTCGTCCGCAAAATAGACATTGACCGCGAGATGCAGCAGTCGTACCTCGATTACGCCATGAGCGTGATTGTGGCGCGCGCCCTGCCCGACGCGCGCGACGGCATGAAACCCGTCCAGCGGCGCATTTTGTACGCGATGTACGACATGGGCATCCGCGCCGATACGCCTTACAAGAAGTCCGCGCGTATCGTCGGCGAAGTGCTGGGCAAGTATCACCCGCACGGAGACTCGTCCGTGTACGAGGCGATGGCGCGCCTCGCGCAGGATTTCTCGATGCGGACGATGCTCGTGGACGGCCAGGGCAACTTCGGCTCGGTGGACGGCGACCCACCCGCGGCCATGCGTTACACCGAGGCGCGTCTCGCCGCGCCCGCGCTGGACATTCTGGCGGACATCAACAAGAACACGGTGGATTTCATCGGCAACTTCGATGACACGTTGACAGAACCGTCTGTCCTCCCCGCCGCGATTCCGAATCTGCTCGTCAACGGGGCGACGGGAATCGCGGTCGGCATGGCGACCTCCATCCCGCCGCACAACCTCGGCGAGATCGTGGACGCGTGCGTGTACATGCTCGACCGTTGGGAAAAACTCGACGACATTGACGTCGAGCAGTTGATGGAATTTGTGCAGGGGCCCGATTTCCCGACGGGCGGCGTCATCATCCAGGAGAAGGGCGACGAGGGCATCGAGTCGGCTTACGGTTCGGGGCGCGGACGGATCACAGTCCAGGCCAAGGCGCACATCGAGGAGATGGAGCGCGGCAAGAGCCGCATCATCGTCACCGAGTTGCCGTACACCGTCAACAAGTCCAGTTTGATCGAGCGCATCGCCGAGTTGGCGCGCGACGGCCACTTCGAGGGATTGTCCGACCTGCGCGACGAGTCCGACCGACGCGGGATGAGAATCGTCCTCGAGTTGACGAAGAACGTCGAACCCGAGGCCCTCCTGCGCGAACTCTACAAGCGCACACCGATGCAGACCACCTTCCGAATCAACCTGCTGGCGCTGGTCGTCGGCGAAGACGGACGCGGCGAGCCGCGCACGCTCACCCTCAAGCAGTCGCTGCGCGTCTATCTCGAACACCGCCTGACGGTCATCAAGCGACGCGCCCAATTCGATTTGGACAAGGCCGAAGCGCGGCAGCACATTTTGGAGGGATACCTCGTCGCGTTGAAAAACCTCGACGAGATCATCCACCTCATCCGCAACGCCGCGGACGTGGAGACGGCGCGCGTCAAACTGATGAAGCGTTACAAACTGACGGAGTTGCAGGCCAACGCCATCCTCGACATGCAGTTGCGAAGACTGGCCGCGCTCGAACGCAAGAAGATCGAAACCGAATACAAGGAAGTGTCCGCGCTGATCAAGGATTTGAAGGCGCTGTTGAAATCCGCCAAACTGATGCGCGGCGCGGTATCCGAAGAATTGCTGAACGTGAAAACCGCCTACGCCGATCGCCGCCGCACGCAGATCGTGAATCTTAAGAAGGGCAAGGCCGCCAGGATGTTGACCGCCACCGACCTGCTGCCCGAGCAGACAGTTTGGGTGGGCGTCACCGCGGACGGGCTGATCGCGCGCACGCACGACGACAAACAGCCCAAACACTCCGGCCACGACGCGCCGCGCTGGCTGGTGAAGGCCTCCACGTCCGACACGCTTTACCTCGCCGCGGAAAACGGCAAATGCGCGGCGGTGGCGCTGCACGTCATCCCCGAAGCGGAGAAGTTGAGCGGCGGCGCGCCGTACTACAAAGTCTCGCCATTGGAAGAAAGCGACACACTGGCCGCCATGTTCGCGCTGCCCGCGCGCAAGAGCGACCCTTCGACAGGCTCAGGGCAGGCTTCCCACGAAGAGACCTGTGTCCTCACCGTGACGCGCTTCGGTATGATCAAGAAGAGTCTCATCAGCGAACTCTCTGGCCCCTCCGCGCAGACGTTCACGCTGGTCAAGGTCAACGAGGAGGATCGGCTCGGCTGGGTCGGCTTGACCGATGGAAAGAAGAAGGAAATCCTGCTCGTCACATCGTCTGGGATGGCGATTCGATTCAAGGAAGAGGATGTCCGCCCAATGGGATTGATCGCGGCGGGCGTGAATGGAATCAAGTTGGAAGAAAAGGACGAAGTTGTCGGCGCTGAAATTTTGCCCGCCGAAGGCGATATCTTCCTGCTTGCATCGGACGGCAAAGCCAAACGTGTGGAGCAAAAGGAATTCCCCGCGCAGGGACGTTACGGCAAGGGTGTGCGCGCCTGGGACTTACCCAAGAAGGTGACTCTTGTCGGCGCGGTCAGCGGCAAGCCCAATTATCTGGCGACCATCGTGCTGGAGAAGGGCGCGCCCAAATCCACGCGGCTGGACGCGGCTGGTGTTAGAAAACGCGCCGCCACGAAGGGCGATGTGATCGTTGAGATGAAGAAGGACGAGGTGATCCAGTCCGTCTCCGTGGCGTGGACGGTGGAGAGGTTTGTCAAGGTGGCGAAGGAAGAGGGGAAGAAAGAGGAAAGAGGAAAGAAGGTAGGGAAGGCGAAGGCGACTACGAAAAAGAAGCCCGTGATGAAGAAGGCGGAGAAGAAAAAGAAGTAATGCGTATTGCGTTAAAACTCCCGCGTCGGCCTCTGGGCAGGACGCGGGAGTTTTGTTTCAGAGGATTGGGCGGACGCGGTATGATATAATATCATACTGGAGACAGAAATGACCGTTGATAAGATTGCCATCACCATTGACTCGCGACTGCTCAAGCAGATTGACCGCCTGGTTACAGAGCATCGCTTTCCCAACCGAAGCCGCGCCATCCAGGAGGCTGTCCTTGAGAAGTTGGAGCGCCTGGAAAGCGGCCGCCTGGCACGCGAACTTTCGAAATTGGATGTCGCCTTCGAACAACAACTCGCGGATGAGGGTTTGGGAGACTTACAGGAATGGCCCGCATATTGAGAGGCGACATTTTCTGGGCCGATTTGAATCCCGTGCGCGGCCACGAGCAGGGCGGCATGAGACCCGTGGTCGTGATCAGTCGGGATATTTTCAACGAACGCTCAGGGACGGTCATCGCCATGGCGATCACCAGCCAGCCGCAGCGCGCGGGCTTTCCGCTGACATTGGAATTGACCGAGGCGGAATTGCCCAAACAATCGTGGGTCAAGATCAGCCAGATCCGAACGATCTCCACCGAGCGGCTTGGAGAAAAGATCGGGCATGTTTCCGCGGCGGTGTTGAACCAGTTGGTGGAAGGGTTGAATGAAATTGTTGGCGAATAGACCTGTCCGTGGCGTGGACGGTGGAGAGGTTTGTGAAGTTGGGGAAGGGGGAGACATCGTCCCCGAAGGGGAAAGAGGAAAGAGGAAAGAAGAAGGCCGCGAAGAAGGCGAAACCTGCGGCGAAGAAGAAAACCGCGTCCAAACCTGCAAGGAAAAAGAAATAACGAAGGGAGTATAATCGCCTCATGCAAGCCACGCTTCCCCTCCCGCAAAACATTTCCCGCACCGCATTGACGCGTTTGCGCGCCGATCTTTCGCGCCGCGAATCCTTGTTGGATGCCATCGTCGAGCGTTTCCAGAGGAAATATGCAATTTCGTTGGAAGCGCTCGAATCCCGCCTGGCAAAAGGAGAGGGACAGGAACATCCCGATTGGGAAGATTCCATCGAATGGCGTAACGCCGTGGAAGAACTGCAACGCGCCAGCCTGATGAAGAGCGTGCTGGAATGGCTGTTACGTTCGAAAGCGCGTTAAGCCGTTTCCTTGTCGAATGCGCCCTTGTCACAAACGTTCACGACCTGGCAACCAAATGGCGCATCGAACTCAAGGGCGGTTATTTTCTCGATATTTTCTTCAACGCGACGGTTGGAAAATATTCCTACACCCTCTCGAAAGGGGAGACGCGGATTTTAGGCTGGGACAATGCGCCGCATCATCCCAAACTTGCCAATTCCCCTCATCACTTTCATCAGGCGGATGGTTTGATCGTCTCATCCAGTTTGAACGGCGATCCTGAACACGATCTTGATATTGTCCGAATCGGGATTGAGATGTTTTTGGCAGAGAAATAAATTCAGTAATTATCACAAACCGATATGAAAAAAACGCCCGCTACAAAATCTCGTAAAGTTTCAGACATGGCCTCGGAATATCGCTTCGATTACAGCAAGGCCAGGCCGAATCGGTTTGCAAGCCGCATGATGGATGCTCCGCTGGTCGCGGTGATTGATCCAGATGTGGCAAAGGTTTTTACCACTTCGGAGCAGGTGAACAAGGCGCTGCGCGCTTTGATATCGGCCATGCCAAAGGCGGGGTAAAAACAGTTTTGTTGTCCATGTTTCATAAAACATCCCGCGTTCGCCTTTGGGCAGGACGCGGGAATTTTAAATTCGACCCGCCTCTGCGAAGCGCCCTGTAAGGGTCGGCGGGAAACGGAATCAGAGATTCAGAGTGCAGAGAATCAGAGTTCAGAGTTTGGGAATGATGGGGAGCAAACCACACGAAAACCGACATCGTTGCTGAAGCTACCGGGCTCGTACCTGCGGCGAACCGAACAGCGGGCGCTGCTACGATAGTTGCCCCACGAACCGCCGCGCAACACGCGGGCCTGGTCTTTCTGCGGCCCCTGTGGGTCTTTTTCGGCGTCCGTTCGATTCTTGTATTCCTCCGCATCGAACCAGTCGCTGCACCATTCCCAAACATTCCCGGCCATATCTGCGCAGCCGTAAGGCGAATCACCTTGTGGGGAGAATTGTCCCACTTCGGAAGTTCCTTTGATCCCAGATTCGGCAGTGTTGGCCTTATTCGGATCGAATTCATCGCCCCATGGATAGGCGCGCCCGTCCTCGCCGCGCGCGGCTTTTTCCCATTCGGCCTCGGTGGGCAGGCGGTACTGTTTTTTTGTTTTCTCGCTCAACCATTTGCAATACTCCGTTGCGTTATTCCACGAAACATGGACAACAGGGTGTCCGCCTTTGCCTTCCGGAAATTGGTCGCCGTCCCAGCCTCGCGGTGGTTTGTTTTTGGCGTCTTTGACAAATGCCTGGTATTCGCGATTGGTGATCGGATATTTGCCGATGAAATATTCCGAGAGTTCCACGGTGTGCTGGGGTTGCGCCCATTCAACCCAACTTTTATCGAGGCCGTCTTTTATGGCCTGGGCGGCTTGTTCCTTGCTAAACCCCATCAGGAATTTTCCCGCAGGGATTTTCACCATCTGCGGCTCGAACACCAATCGCGCGGCTTCGGGAGTCGGCGCGGGTTGCGGTGCTTCGGCGCGGCGCGTGAGGGTGAAATACAGTTTCAGTTCGTCGGGAGGCAGGCCAGCAAAATTCGCGTCAGGTATTTCTGGTTTGTGGAGGGTGAGAATCCGTCGAACAGCGGCCGCGCCGCGGCGAGAGAGGAAGGGAACGAGCGCGGGAGCAGGTTCAATTTTAGTTGCGGCTTGTTCCTCGCTTTTCTCGTTCTCCATTTCCGTTGGAGAACCGCCTATTGTCCTGATGCCTCGTTTGCTATATACCGATTTTGACTTATTTTCTTGTGGGGTTTCGGCACGGTAATACTCTTCCAGTTCGCGCAAATAGCGCGGCTCCTCTTTCAAAAGCAGGTTATACAAATCTGGATAAACCGTTTGAATCGCCACCACCTTTGCCAAACGAATCGGTTTGACCTTTCCCTGCAATTTCTCTTCGCGCTTCAGCGCCAGTTTCCACAGCATCAAGAAGGTGTTGACCGTGCGTTTGATCTGGCGCGGGTTGTCGCCCAAGCCTTCGGCAAATACCTTTGGACATTCTTCGTGCGGCCAGTCTGTGCTGAGGCCGTCCACGAAATTATCCATCTCGGTTTGTTCCACGGGCGGGATTTGGAAAGGCAGTTGGATGATCTTTTCGAGATAACGCACGCCTTCGATGGTAAAGCGCCCCTGTCCGTCGCCATCCTGCTTTGCGCCGAGTTCCTTGTATTTCATCTCGATGCCGCGCGCGATCACTTCCTGGTCGAGGCCGAGCAGGAAAATGCAATTCTCCGCGTCGAGGAATAACTTGATGGCTTCGAGAACTTCGATGGCCTTTTCGGGCAGGCAGCGGTCGAGATCGTCCACGAAGACGACAAGGCGGTTGGGAGATACATGCTCCTGAACCAACCCTTTGAATTTTTCCTGAAACTGTTCGAGAAATTGGATTTGCTCGATATAGATTTTTGTCCGCTCGCGGCGGATGGCGGCGGTGGCGTTATCCACGTCTCCCGCCGCGCCTTTTTGCAATTCCTCCACCAGGTTGGTAAGCGTCGAAAGTCCGGGAATGAATGACAGACTCAATCGGGCAAGCCCGGTGGCAACCGACCCGCCAAGTTTGGCCAGGTCAATCGTCACGCCACCGACCTTGTCCACTTCCATGTCGCGGTAGAGCAAGGCCTGGAGTTTTTCAAATTCTTCGGTCGGTTTGCCCTGCCTGCTGGCGGTCTCTTTCAAGGTGGAGAGAACGTTCAGCAACAATGCCCGCCACAAAGATTCTTCCTTGTCATACTTCCACGCGCCGAACCAGACAGTTATGAATTTCTTCGGCAGGTTTTTCCGTACCATCCGCATCAGGGACGTTTTCCCCGATCCCCATGTGCCAAACACGCCGATGGTCAACGGCGTGTTTCCCGTTTGGATGATATCCGCCAGCGTCTCGACATAAGGCCTGAAATCGAGCGCGTCGCGGTCGGTGGGTTGGTCATTGACAATGTAAGTGGGGGTGGTGGGCATGGGAGGTCTCCTCCTGTGGTCTTATTTTATCCCCGATTCCAGAAAAACCTGACATGTCTCCGCGAAAGTCTGATGATTGTCGCCTTTGTCCGCACAATGGTTCTGGTCGGTCACGGCGCGGATGAGACATGTCAGGTTTCCGTTGTTATCTATACCCTCTCCGTCCAACTCGGATGGCCATACTTCTCGCGGACCAGTTCCTCGACGCGCGATAATTCGACCTTCGACAGTTCCCCGCGCTCGAACTGGATTCCCAACTCCGCTTCGAAGGCGCGGACCATCGAGCGGGCCGCGTCGTCCCAGGCCACCGCGCGGCCCAGGGCGGATTCCACCGTGGCGGCGCGGAGGAGGAGACGCGCGGCCGCCTCTTCGCGCGCGGACTCGTCCGCGAAGGAGAGCGCCTGGCAGATGCGCGCCAAATCGCCGACGAGGGGCAGCGAGCCATGCTGCAAAACGCCTTCTTTTCTGCGCGCCTGCGCCGAGCCGATCAACTTCTTCCCGTTGACGGTGATCTCGTAGGTGGACGGCGCTTCAAAGCAAACGGGGTTGGTCTTGGACAAGTTGGCAACTTGTCCTACATCCTCTTTTATTTCAACTGGCAAGTCCAATTCCTGCACGGCGCGGAGCAGGGCTTTTGCCAGTCGGTTGTAGGATTCGAGCACGGAGCCAGCCAGGATGGGATTCTCCGCCAGGCCGATGACGGAGTAGGTGAGTTCGTCGGTGTGCAGGATGGCGCGGCCGCCGGTGATGCGTCGCACCGCCTCCCAGCCGCGGGCGCGGAGACGGGATGCGTCCACGTCCGCGAAGGGCTGCGCGACTCCCAGCGAGAGACAGGCCGGGGTCCACGCGTACAGCCGAAAGGTCGGGAGGGAAGCGCCGCGTCCGATGGATTCGAGGACGGCCTCGTCCACGGCCATGTTCCAGCCGCCGCGCGCGGGGGGAGTCGAGAGAAGTCGCCAGAGTTGAGACATTGTGAGTTAGGAGTTAGGAGTTAGGAATTCGCCCAGGAGGAGGGATTCGGATTCGGGAGAGATGTCCACCAGCGGCGGGCGGACTGGCCAGTGCGGGAATCCGTGCAGGCGGTGGACGAGGGCTTTGAGCGCAGGCGGGAAGGGCGGGTATTTCTCGAGGATGTGGCGCTGTTTGCTGACGCGCGCTTGCGCGGCGGATGTATCTCTGCCTGAATGGAAAGCGTCGTAAATTTCGCGCAGGCCGGGGGAGATGAGATTGGCGGGCGCGGTGATGCAGCCCGCGGCCTGGTTTTCCAGCGCGAGGGTGAAATCGGAATCGGTGCCGGAGAAGACAGCCAGGTCGGATCTAAAGCGCTGACCGAGGGCGCGGGCGAAGTCGGAATCGTGCGAGGAATCCTTGATGCCCGCGAACTGGACAGGGAAGGCGTCCTTGAGGCGCGCCAATAATTCAAGGGAGAATCCGATCCCCGCCGCGCCGGGGAAGTTGTAGCCAAGCAGGTATCCATCGGGCGGGACGGCTTTTTGGATGAGTTCGCTGAACCAGCGGAAGAGCCCCTCGTCGGTGGCTTGGCGAAAATAGTAGGGCGGCAGGACGACGACGCCATCGCAGCCGAGGTCGAAGGCGGCGCGGGTCAGTTCGATGGTTTCGGTCAGGCTGGGAGTGCCCGTCCCGGCGAGGAGGCGAAAGTTGGGATGTTGCTCGCGAACTTGCAGGGCGGTTTGCCAAACCGCCTTACGTTCGGATGAAGAAAAACTCGGTCCTTCGCCGGTGGTGCCGAACAGCAGCGCGCCGTGACAGCCTCGGGCGGCGAGAAAGGCCAGGTAGGGCGCGGCCGCTTCGAGGTCCGGAGAAGAATCGGAATGGAGGGGCGTCAACGCCGCGGCGTAGACTCCGCTGAGAGAGTGTCTGGTCATGTTTTGATTCTAACATGCCCTTTCAGCCGATGTCTGAAATCCTGATACAATACCCTCGATGGATGAACCCTCCCTGATCCATTCCGCCCAGCGCGGCGACCTCGACTCCTTCAACACCCTCGTCCTCCACTACCAGGACATGGTGTTCAACGCCGCGCTTCGCATCCTCGGCGACGAAGACGCGGCCGCCGACGCCTCGCAGGAGGCCTTCCTCTCCGCCTTCCGCGCCATCAACTCCTATCGCGGCGGATCGTTCAAGGCCTGGTTATTACGCACCGTGACCAACGCCTGCTACGATGAACTGCGCCGCCAGAAGCGCCGCCCCACCACTCCCCTCGAACCCGAAACCGACGAAGGCGACGAGATGGATTCCCCGCGCTGGCTGGCCGACCCCTCTCTCACCCCCGCCCAGCGGCTCGAAGCCGACGAACTCGAACACGCCATCCAGCACTGTCTCGATGCCCTGCCCGCCGACTTCCGCGCCGTGGTCGTGATGGCCGACATCGAAGGCCTCGATTACACCGAAGTGGCCGCGGCCGTGCGCGTCCCGCTCGGCACGGTGAAGAGCCGCCTGGCCCGCGCCCGCCTGCGCCTGCGTGATTGCCTGCAATCCTTTGCGGAACTTTTGCCCTCCGCCTTCCGTCTCAACTCCAGCGAGGCAGGCGCATGAATCGACGCGACATCGAGCGACTTTCCGAATATCTGGATGGACGGCTGCGCCCGTCCGATTCCGCGCGCCTCGAAACCCGCCTCGCCTCCGACCCCGCGCTGGCATCCGCGCTGGACGCGTTGCGCGAAGCCCGAACCCTGCTCCGCCAACTTCCGCACCGC
The DNA here is from genome assembly GCA_034411715.1 of Anaerolineales bacterium. Classification (GTDB taxonomy): domain Bacteria; phylum Chloroflexota; class Anaerolineae; order Anaerolineales; family Villigracilaceae; genus Denitrolinea. Next base: position 19,089 of record DAOUMJ010000288.1, read on the forward strand.
CGCGCCCCGCGCAATTTCACCCTTACCCCAAAAATGGTGGGACTCAAACCGCCCCTGCCGCGCGCCTACCCCCTCCTGCGTTTTGCCACCGTCGCCGCTGTTTTTCTGTTCGTCTTTTCCTTCATCAACCTTCGCCCCATCACGATGGGCGCCTCCGCGCCCGCCCCAGCGGCATACGAAACCGAGGGAGAGGATGCCGCCGAGGCCCCCATGCTCGAAATGGCCGTTCCCGAAGTCGAAGCCACGCAGGAGGCGGCCATCCTTCCCCCCGAGGCCACCCCCCTCCCGGCCGAGGCCACACAGGAGGTGTCGGCCATCCCCCCCGATGCCACTCCCCCTCCGCCGGATGAGGGCGCGAATCGAACCCTGGAAGAACCCCCTTCCGCCAAATCCGCAGGCGAACCCGCGCCCGCTCCGCCCCTCCTTTCCACCTGGCAGATCATCCTGGCGGCCATTGCCATCCTCGGCGCGGGCTCCATGCTCCTGATCCGTCATCTCGCCGCGAAAAGGTGGCGCGAAAAGTGATTCTGCATTTTGCAGAACGAGATACCATAACATTGCGTAATCGGCGTTCTCTAACGCCGATGGACACATTAGAGAACGTGTCCTACGCGGGGCGCGGCGGCAATAATTTCTTGAAAACCATCGTGTTGCCAGGCGGGGCAGGATAAATCTTGCGGTATTAATTTTCATCCCCGAAAGGGGGTGAAACCTTTTCATGGATACTTGGTGGTAAAAAATGGCTCACACCCCGGTCAACTTCTGCCCGCGTTGCGGAACTCCCGTCACCCTCGAACATAAATTCGGCAAGGTTCGTCCCGTCTGTCCCGCGTGTGGATGGATGCACTTTGCCGACCCGAAGGTGGCCGCGGCTGTCCTCGTCGAACAGGAGGGTCGCGTCCTCCTCGTCCGCCGCGTGAACGAGCCCTTGCGCGGCCTGTGGACTCTCCCCGCGGGCTTCGTGGACGCGGAGGAGGATCCCGCCAAGGCGGCCGCGAGGGAATGTTTGGAGGAGACCGGCCTCACCGTCCGCGTGACGCGGGTGATCGAGGTGGTCGCGGGCCGCGAACACGAACGCGGCGCCGATTTCGTCATCGTCTACGCCGCGCAGGTCGAATCGGGCGAGATCGTCCCCGGCGACGACGCGGACGAAGTCGGCTGGTTCGAGCGAGCCAATCTGCCTCCGCTGGCGTTCCAGGCCACACGAAGGGTTTTGGAAGGGCATTAAATTTAGTGCTACAATAATTTCGATGACACTCACAGACATCCGCCCCTCGCCCATTGCCGGCGCCTGGTACGAAGGCGACTCCCGCCGCCTGGCCCGCGCCGTGGACGGCTACCTCGACGCGGCGAAAATCCCCGCGCTGGATGGGGAGGTGATTGCCGTCATCGCGCCGCACGCCGGACATCGCTACAGCGGCTCCGTGGCGGGCTGCGCCTTTGCCCCGATCCGAGGCCGCGCCTTCGATCTCGTTGCGGTCATTTCGCCGTTTCACGGTTTCACGCCCCAGCCGCTCATCACCACCGCCCATTCCGCCTACGCCACGCCGTTGGGGGAAATTCCGACCGAAAAGGAATCGCTGCTCGCGCTGGATGTGATCCTTAAATCCGAACTCGGCTTCGGTCTCTCGCCCATGCTTCGCGACAAGGAACACTCCCTCGAAATCGAACTGCCCTTCCTCCAGCGCGCCCTGAGCGGCGAATTCAAATTGCTCCCCGTCATGATCCGCGCCCAGGAACCCGAGGTCGCCCGCGGACTTGGTCTCGCCCTTGCTCAAGTCGTCAAAGATAAAAACGCGCTGCTGGTCGCCAGCACGGACCTCTCGCATTTCTACGATCAAAAAACGGCGCAGGCTCTCGATGCCGAAATGCTCAAGCGTTTCGAGTCCTTCCAGCCCGAGGCCGTCTTCGAGGCCGAATACACCGGCAAGGGCTTCGCCTGCGGGCACGCCGCGGTCGCCGCGGTGTTGTGGGCCGCCCGCGAACTCGGCGCGGACAAGGTACAGATTCTCCATCATGCCACCTCCGGCGACGTGACCGGGGATTTCAGCCAGGTGGTGGGTTATGGGGCGGCAGTGGTTCTCAAAACCTTAACGAAGTTATAATCGCCTCATGTTCGCGCGTCTCGCCGTCAACCTGCCCGCCGTGAGCGGGATGTTCGATTACACCATTCCTGATGAACTCCCCGGGCAGGTGGGACTCGGCTCGCTGGTCACCGCGCCGTTTGGGACCCAGACCGTGCAGGGCGTGGTGATGGATTTGTTGGACGTTCCCTCTGTCGCTGAAACCAAACCGCTCGAATCTCTCCTGGATCCGGTGCCGGTTCTCACAACCGCGCAGATTCACCTCGCCCATTGGATGAGTGAGCATTATCTCCAGCCCCTGGCGGCCATGGTCGGGTTGATGCTGCCGGTGGGATTGAGTCAGCAGGCGGATATTCAGTATTCAGTGATCAGTGACCAGTTATCAGTGATCAGTGATCGGCCGTCAGTGGTTCAGAAAAAACTTGTCGCGTTGTTGAATGAACGGGGAAGTTTGCGCGGGCGGCAGATTGACCGTCACTTCGCCAAAGTGGACTGGCGCAAGTCGGCGGATTGGCTGGCAAAACACGGAGTCCTGCGAAAGCAATCCGTCCTGCCCCCGCCGCGCGTCCGCCCAAAGTTCATCCGCGTCGCGCAACTGGCTGTCACTCCCGAAGAAGCGGACGCGGCCATGCCCGATCTTGGCGCGACCAGGGCGACGCTGGCGCGCCGACAGAAAGCCCTGCAATTCCTCGTCCGCACCCTCGACGCGGTCAACGTCTCGTGGGTTTACGCCGAGAGCGGATGCAAACTTGCAGACCTCGAAGAACTTGAAGAGCGCGGGTTGATTCGATTATTTGAATCGGAGATTTTTCGGGATCCATTAGAGAGGGCAGGTAAACAGGTAGACAGGCAGGCAGGTACACAAGTTGACAAGTACACAGGTACACAGGTGATGGAGTTGACGCCTGAGCAAAGTGTGGCGTTGAACGAAATCCTTTCCTCGCTTGCCAATCCTCAATTACCAATTACCAATTACCTCTTACACGGTGTCACAGGTTCGGGCAAAACCGAAATCTACCTGCGCGCCGCGCAGGAGACCATCGCGCGCGGCCGGCAGGCCGTCATCCTCGTCCCGGAGATCGCCCTCACGCCGCAGACCGTCCGCCGCTTCCTGGCGCGCTTCCCCGGCCAGGTGGGATTGATCCACTCGAAACTATCGGATGGCGAGCGTTACGACACCTGGCGGCGCGCCCGCGCCGGACAACTGAAGGTCATCATCGGCGCGCGCTCGGTCCTCTTCGCGCCTCTCCCGAACATCGGCCTCCTCGTCGCCGACGAGTGCCACGATTCATCCTACTACCAATCCGATCCGCCCTTCTATCACGCGGTGACCGCCGCCCGCGAATACGCCCGCCTTTGCGGCGCGGTCTTCGTCATGGGCTCCGCCACCCCGACCATCGAGCAGCGATTCAACGCCTCCGACTCCCCTCTCCCGCACTCGGGAGAGGGGACGGGGGTGAGGGCGAAACTTCTCTCCCTCCCCCAGCGCGTCACCGAATCCGACCTCCCACCCGTCTCCATCGTGGACATGCGGGCGGAATTAAAGTCGGGCAACCGCGGCATCTTCAGCCGCGCCCTCGCCGAATCCCTCGCCGAGACTCTCCAGCGCGGCGAGCAGGCCATCCTGTTCCTCAACCGCCGCGGCACGGCCACCTACGTCTTCTGCCGCGAATGCGGCACGGCGCTCAAATGTCCCAACTGCGATACGCCACTCACCTACCACATAGATGCGCCTGACACCTCGCACATGAAACCTGGAACTCTCCTGTGCCATCGCTGCGGCTATCAGCGTCACATGCCCAAAACCTGCGCGGTCTGCAAGAGCAATCAGATCCGCCAGTACGGACTCGGCAGCGAAAAAGTGGAAAGCGAAGCGCAGGCCATGTTCCCGTCGGCGCGGACTCTCCGCTGGGATTGGGAGACCACCCGCCAGAAGGACGCGCACGAGATCATCCTGACCCACTTCGCCAATCACCAGGCTGACGTGTTGATCGGGACGCAGATGCTCGCCAAAGGACTCGACCTGCCGCTGGTGACTCTCGTCGGGATCGTTCTTGCCGACGTGGGACTCAACCTGCCCGATCCCTTCGCCGCCGAGCGGACCTTCCAGGTGCTGACCCAGGTGGCTGGCCGCGCCGGCCGTTCGGCGCGCGGCGGACGCGTGATCCTGCAAACCTTCGCGCCCGAGCATTACGTCATCCAGGCCGCCGCGAAGCACGACGTGGACGGCTTCCATCGGCTCGAGCTGGAGTACCGCCGCGAGTTGGGCTATCCGCCCTTCGGTCGCGTGACGCGGCTGGAAGTTCGTCACCGCGACGCGGCGAAGGCGGAGTCCGAAGCGAAGCGCGTCCTGCAAATCATCGAGGAGAAAATCAAATTCGAGCGCCGCACGCAGACCACTGCCTCCGCCACCCCCTGCTTCTTCGCCAAAGTGGACGGGCTGTATCGCTGGCAAATCCTCCTGCGCGGCCCCGACCCCGCCTCGCTGCTGCGCGGCCTGCGTCTCGACGACTGGCGAATCGAAGTGGAGCCGATTAGTTTGTTATAATCGGCGTAACTTAAGTCACAAAAGAGGAGAATCCATGGAATCATTCTCGCGCGGCTGGAATTTTCTGAAACAGGCCTGGAGCATGGCATTCAAGGACAAGGACCTGCTCAAGCCGTCCGTCTACGCGCTGGTGGTTGGCGGCCTTATTTCCGCGCTTGGACTCATCCCCATCATTCTCGTAGCCGTTTTGACCGGCGGCACGGATTTTGGGAATGTCATCCTGTTCGTGATGGGGGCCATCCTGATTTTCGTCCAGTTCATCGTCAGTTACGTGTTCTCCGCCATGACCGTCTACCTGATCTACGGCTACCTCTCCGAGGGCGATGGCCGCATGGACAAGGCCTGGGCCATCGTGCGCCGCGACTTCTTCGACATTGCCACGCTGGCCGCGGCCTCGACAGTGGTCAACCTGATCAAGAACGCGGTCAATAAAAACAGGAAGAGCGGCATCGGCGCGTCGCTGGCGCGGGCGGGCGCGGGGTTGCTGGATACCCTGTGGACGGAGGCCGCCCTGCTCGTCCTGCCTGCCATGGTGATTGACGACCTGAATCTCAAAAAGGGGCTGGAGCGCGTCTGGAACATCACCAAAAACAATCTCCTGCTCATTGGCATCAGCACGGTGGGCGTGAAATGGGCCACAGGGCTGATCGGCTTTCTCCTCGGCGGCATCGGCGCGGCGATCGGGTTCGCCATCGGCGGCGGGGCCGCGTACGTTTCGGGCGGCGAGGCCGTTGTCAGCGTGGTCGGAATCGCCGTCGGCGTCCTCATCTTCTTCCTCTTTGTCGTCGTCGCCAGCGTCATCAATTCGTACACCGCCACCGCCTATCACACCTGCCTCTATATCTGGGCGCGCGAGGTGGAGCATGCCCGAGAAAAAGGCGTGGAAGGACAGGTGGCCGCGCCCGCGCCTTTGGCGGCCGTATTGAATTAATCATGCTTCCCCAATCCCGCCGCGAACTCCTCACCTGGGAGGATGTGGATCGGCTCATTGACCACCTCCTCCCGCAGTTCCGCCGCGAATTTACCGCGATGGTGATGATCACGCGCGGCGGGATCGTGCCGGGCGGGATGCTGGCGCAGGCCATGAACATCACGCACGTGCTGACTGCGGCGGTCAACTTCCCCGCGCAGATCGCCAGCGAACAGGCCAAAATGATGGCCTGGCCCGAATTTCTGCAGTTCCCCGCGGACGAATTGCTGCGCGGCCGCCCCACCCTGATCGTGGACGATGTGTGGGGCTCCGGGCGGACGATGGCGGCGGTGAAGAACCGCGTTTCCTCGGCGGGCGGTTTCCCCGAAACCTGCGTCCTGCACTTCAATCCATATCGCAATCTCTTCGGCGGGGCGCGTCCCGATTATTACGCCGCCGTGACCGACGCCTACATCATCTACCCCTGGGAGATCCAGCGCGGCGGCGACGAGGTCCTGCTGGCCGGTTAACGTATGCGCATCCTTCACTCGGACAAATCCCAACGGCTGGACATGCTGCGAAGGAATGAATACTTCGACACCATGCCCGATTCCCTGCTGGAACAAATTACCCATCACATGCAGTTGCGCCAATACGAGCGCGGCGAGGTCTTCTTTTGGGAAGGCGATCCGTGCGACGGGCTTTACATCTTGATGGACGGCAGCGCCAAGATCTATCGCGTCTCACCGCAGGGACGGCAGTACATCGTCCGCGTCTTGCAGGAGGGCGACACCTTCGCGGAAGTCCCCGCCTTCGACGGCGGCCCGAACCCCGTCAACGTGGAGGCGCTGGAGACCTGCCAGATCTGGGTGGTGGACAGTGAAACCCTGCGCGGGTTGGTGCAGACCCATCCCCAGTTCGCGCAGAAGGTGCTGGTCAATTTTGGAACGATGCTGCGCGGCATGGTTCGCAAAGTGAGCGAGATGGCCTTCTACCAGGTGACGCACCGGTTGGCGCGTCTCATCAGCGAACTTCCGCCCGATGAAATGGGAACCGCATCCCTGATGACCCAGGAACAAATGGCGGCGCGGCTGGGAACGGTGCGCGAGGTGGTGGCGCGCTCGCTCAAGGAGTTGGAGCGAAGCGGCGCCATCCAGGTGGAGAACCGCCGCATCCGCATTGTGAACCAGGATGCCTTCCGCCAGTGGATGAATTGAAAAGAACCCAGGTTTCGCAACGAAGCCCGGATTCTTTCATTACGGCAATTCCTCGAACTGATTGACGTAATACGAGATCTCGTCGTCAACGGCCATCTCGACCCAATCTACAACGATCGAGGCGGGGAAGCCATACTTCGCATCATACGTGACCTCGGCTTTGTCCGCCTCCGAGAGGCTTTTCGCGGCGACCGCGAACAACCCTTCGATGGTGGCGGCCTCATCAACGTACTGGCGGAAATCCTCATGCAGGGGTTGGCCATTCAAACCGATCATGGATACGATCTTGCCATTCTTCACTTCCACGGTGACCGGCATCACCTCCGAGAATATGCAGAAACAGGAAATCATCAACTCGAAGCGGTAATGACCGATTCTCATCGTGTTCCACTTGTCGCGGTTTTTCTCCAGTTCGGTCCTCGGTCCGCAGGCGGAGAGGGTGAGCGCCAGGATCAAGATGGCTAAGGTTAAAGTTCGCTTTGTCATTTTCGTTTCTCCTTTGGTTTGTAGACGAATTGGAGGGGAAAGAGTTCCTGCTTGAATTAGTAATTTCCGCCGCAACACCTGCACTTGCACGCAGGTGCAAGTGCAGGTGTTGCGAGCGTTCTGTGCAAAGCAATAAAAACCCTGTGTGGTCTGCGTTCTCTCGCGCAGACCTGGCGTTAGGGAACGCCAATTACGCGCTTTCGTGAAACGCCCATTGGCGTTACGGCGTCGGCGCGGGGGCGTAATACGTTCCTGTCGCCAGCAGGGACATGTCGTTCACCGATTGCGCGGCCAACATCTGGGCTTGCCGCGCCAGGTTGGTGGCCTCGGCGCAGATCTTCAGCGCGTATTCGGGGTTGTGGAAGCCGGTCGAGTTCTCGGCGGAGAGGAAGTCCCATAAGAACTGGGCCTTGCGGTGCAGGGAACGCGCCTGGTCGAGCAGGGCCGCGTCCGCTTCGGGGTCGGCGGCGGCCGCCTTGATGGCGTTGATGGCGTCAATGATCGCGTCTTCAGTGGCGATCTTCGTTGTGGCAACCTGATCCTGGATCAGATTCACGCGGCGGACAACGTACTCTACATCCGTGTGGCATTGTCCGCAGGCCTGCTGGGGATTGATAAGCGGACTGTGCACATCGTGGCTGGAATACTTGGCCGCGCCGTCGCGCACGTAGGGCATGTGGCAATCGGCGCAGGCCACGCCCGCGTTGTAGTGCGTGGAACCGGCTGTGAAGAATTCGTATTCGGGGTGCTGGGCTTTGAGCATGGGCGTACCCGCTTCAGGATATGTCCAATCGCTGAAGCCGATCTCTTCGTAGTAGGAGATGATCTGGTCAATCTGCGTGCCATTTGCCCACGGGAAGGTCAGGTATTTGCCCTCGCCCGCGAAGTAATATTCCACGTGGCAATTGGCGCAGACGACCGTCCGCATTTCCTGGCGGGTGAACGCGGTCCAGTCCCTGCCCAGCGCTTCGAGGGCCTCCTTCAGCGCGGGGTTGGTGACGATCAGGCGCATCGTCCCGGCTTCGTGGCAGTTGGCGCAGCCGATGGGCTGGTCAATGCGCTCGCCGAGATCGCCGAAGAACATCTTGTCGTATTCGGCCATGCCCATTTCATCCCACAGGGAGGGGTTATTGGCCGATTTGCACGAGTAGCAGGTGCCGGGCGTGCGCTTCGGGTCGTCGCGGTTCAAATTGAGGCGTTTGGTCTCGCGCACGTCGGTCAACGAGTTTAGATGGCCGCGGTCGTCGTTGTAGTCAACGCTAAATGGGTAGCCCGCAAAAAGGATCTTCTGACGCGGGTCGCGTTCCAGCCAGGAAAAGGCCGAAGAACCGGCGTAAGTGGTATCTATGTTGTTGGTCTCAGTCTTCTGGAAGGAATTCCACTGGTTGGGGAAGTTGACGCCCCACACCGAGGAATCCGGTTCCATCGGTTCGATCTGAACGAGTGGCTGGAAGGCGCGTTCCTGCGGGGGATTGTTCTTCATGAAGATCAAAACGCCGGTCAGGACAACGGCCAGCACGACGATGATGCCGACCAGAAGGATGGTGGAATATTTCTGCATGGTTGCTTCTCCTCGATTTATTTCACAGGATACCAGGTCGAGTCCTGATACGGTGAAGTGGAAATGCCGCGCTCGCCGTGCGCCACCGCGCGGTGACAGTCCCAGCAGTTGCGCTCGAACGGCTGCGGCCCCATCGTGATGGATTCGACCGTCTTCTCATGACAGCGAATGCAGTTGGACTGGATGATCTTCTGCGAATGTTCGTTGGCGCGGATCATCTCCGGCGTCGTCCCTGTGGTGAACACGTAGACATCGTGCGCGCCCTGCCGTCCTTTTTCGAAATAGTAGGCGAGGATGTTTTCGTGCGGCAGGTGACAATCGGAACATTCGGCCGCGCGCTGGTGGGCGGCAAAATAATAATTCTCGTACATCGGATGCATCACGTGACAGTTGTTGCAGGTTTCGGGATGCGTGCCAGCGTAGGCGGCCGCGTCGCTCACGTATACGAAAGCCCCCATGGCCAGCGCGAAGGCGGCAAACGCGATCAGGATGGGAAGGGGGATTGGGATGGGAAATTTGTTCATGCGCGCTTCCTGAAGAATGTGGCCATTAATGCACCCCTAATATATCAAAAAATCGGCGTCTTTGTTCGTGACTAAAGTCACAAACGGAAGAGAGACAAGAAAACCGCTTCAATCCTTTGGGAGAATGAAGCGGCCGAAGAAACGCGATTCGAACCAAACTACGGCGCATGGCCGGGCATGTTCATGCCTTCCATCTCCTGCACGGTGACTTCGATCACGATGTCGGCATGAGACCGGAAGTGAAGCGTCACCTGGAACTTGTCGCCCGCTTCGAGGTCACGCGTGAGGCCGATGAGCATGACGTGGAGTCCGCCCGGGGCGAAGTCCAGTTCCGCGCCCGCCTCCAGCAGAACCGCTTCCTGTTTCTCCATTTTCATCACGCCGTCGGCGGTCATCGAACTCAGGTGGACCTCCACCGCCTCGGCCGCGTCGGACGACGCGCCGATCAACTCGTCGGCCGCGCCCGTCCCGTTTTTCAGCATGAAATACACCGCGCTGTTGCCCTCCATCATCGCGGCGCGCGCCCACGGCTTGCGAACCTCGATGCCGCCCGTCCCGCAGGCGCTCAACAGCAACGCCGCCGCGGCCAGAACAAAAACCATTCGTTTCATCCTTCTTCTCCTGTGTTGATATATGAGCCTTCGCCCTCAGGCGGAGCGCATCATGTCTTTCAGAAATCGCATGGCCCCGGCCTGGTCCACCACGCTTCCGCCGAAGCCTTTTTGGAATTTGCGCGCCTCCGCCTCCGAACCGAACGCAAGCACGCTCGGCACGCAGCAGACCGTCAGCCCGCTCTCGATGAGATACGCCGCCTGCGGCGCGCTGACGACGTGCAGGTGCAGGAAATCCGCAGTGAGGACCTGTTGCACATCCGCCGTCATCTCCTGCAGCATCAGCCCGCAATGCGCGCAACAGGCGCGACGCTGTTCGCCGCTCGACAGGCGCAGGAGGAATGCCGTCCGCTCGTTGACCGGCTTTTCGCACATCGCGCACGCGTCGCGCGGACCCGCGGCGGGCGCGGCCAGCGACGCGCCGCCGTGCGACTTGACGATCAACCCCGCCGCGGCGAGTCGATTCAGGTCGCGGTGGATCGTCATCGCCGAAACCGAAAGTTTCCCCGCCAATTCCTGCACGGAGGCGCGGCCTTTTTTGTTCAGAATGTCAAGGATTTGTTGTTCGCGAGGGGAGGCTGGCATGATGTTATGTTTTGTTATAAATTGTGATTTCTAACAAAGTATAACAAACCATTACAAAAACTGTCAATGTTTGCGAATGAACGATCTCTAACGCCGCCCGGCGATTTGGTATTGACGACCCTTCCACGTGACACCCCTGCCCGAGAGGACTTTCCACGCCGACGCGAGCATGATCGCCGCGAAGACACCGGCTCCGATCGGGACAGTGAGCGCGTACAGTCTCGAAATGCCCAGTCCACGGCTGACGGCCGCGCGCGCCCACAGCAGCGCCCCCCACACGATCAGCGATTTGACGATCACGCTGATCGCCAGCCAGCCGCCTCCCTTCAAAAACCAAAAGACTCCCAGCAACGGCCAGAGGGGCAGAAACAACGCCGCGATGAGCGCCAGCGTCGCGCCGAACGCGCCCAGCAGCAACATGGACGGGGTGTCGCGCAGGCCGAGGTAGATGTTCTTCGTCCAACCCTCCCACATTTCGCGCAGATTGGTGTACATGCGCGTGCGCGCCATCGAGAACCCATTCGCGACGATCAGCCGATAGCCGTTCCACTTCACCTGTTCGGCCAACGCCTTGTCTTCCACGATCTGGTCTTTGACGCGCTCATGCCCGCCGATGGCCTCATAGACGGCGCGCTTGATGAGGATGAACTGCCCGTTGGCGACGGCGACGCGCTTTTTGGGATCGTTCACCCTGCGCGGCGGGAATCCCACCGACATGGCGGTGAGGACGAGCGGCATCAATACTTTTTCCCAAAACGTGCCGAGAACCTGGAAGGTGAGGATGGTGAAGAGATCGGCTTTCGTCTCCAGGGCTTTAACGTAGCACGAGGCCAGCGCTTCGGGCGCGGCGAAAGTGTCGGCATCCACGAAGCACAGCCATTCGCCGCGCGCCGCGGCCGCGGCCTGGGTCAACGCGTGGGGTTTACCCGCCCAGCCCGAGGGTAAGTCCGAGCCGTGGATAACGCGTAGACGGGATGCGGACTCGAAAGTCTCCAGACTTTCGCTCCAACGTCTGGAGACGTTGGAGTCCGTTCGTAAAAGTTTCTCCAAAATCTGCGGCGTGGAATCAGTCGAACGGTCATCCAGCACAATCACTTCGAAATTGGGATACGTCTGCGCGAGAAGAGACTCGACGCACCTGCGGATGTTCTTCTCCTCGTTCCGCGCGGGGACGCAGATGCTAATGAGCGGCGCGTCCGCGGGCGACTCGGCGGGCGTGACGACCACGTCCATGTGATATTGCGTATGCACCCAGACGATGACGCCGAGACCGAGGAGGAAGAGGAGGGTGGAGGTGAGAAAGCAAGTCATAAAACGTTTTAGATCACCCTCACCGTTGAACCGTTCTCCGTTTTTTCCACTTCAATCCTCGTCGGGAAGGCGTCCTTCAATTCATCCAAATGCGTAATGACCAGAATCTTGGCAAAATCCCCGCGCACGGTGTTGATTGCCTCGATAAGCCTCTGCCGCCCCTGCGCGTCCTGCGAACCGAAGCCCTCGTCAATGATCAGGGTTTGCAGGCGCGCGCCCTTGCGTCCCGCCAGCACTTCGGAGAGGGCGAGGCGGATCGCAAAGTTGACGCGGAAGGCCTCCCCGCCGGAGTTGTGGACTAGGATTAATCCCGTTCCAGCAACAAAGGTATGATTTTGGGGCACTGTAAGATCGTAGACGTAAGGAGAAGTAGATTGAACCTTTTCTACAGATGCCACTTCCAAAACAGCCCAATCTTCCAAGAATTGAATCAATTTTTGATACGCTTGTTGATTCCGAAGAGGAACTACATAGGGGCCGCACGCGAACCTTTCGTTTTTATCGACGCGCTTGATTCGTTTTTGCTTGGTGTTCCGAACAATACCAATTAAATCTATTGGAATGCCTTCGAAAGATGTAAGGTTGGGCATCCTGATTGGATGAGAGTTAATCAATCCTTCCGTATTTAGGCCCCCGCTTATGGCGATTCGATAGGATTGAAGATGATTGGCGCCTCTACGAAAGCCTGCGCTGGCATGTTTTTCCACGCGAGCCCATATTCCCAGCATCCTGCAAAGAAATATGCTATCGGCAACCAAACGGGGACTAACAGTCGTTATTCCTATCTCAACCTGACTCTTATCAGATCGTATTCGTAAATAACCGTCTCCCGCTATTAGGTTTTCAAGAAAGGCGGTTTTTACTTCCTTCGAGGAATTGAAAACAAACTCGGGAATATGTTTTTGGCCCGCCCCACTGCCAACCATGTTGCCAAGAATATGGGACACTAGCCTACCGCCAATAAATGGACGATATTGCGTCTTGGGTGATTGTGTTGAAAATCCCTCATATCGCTCCATGTACCTTGCAATTGTATCGGCTGGAATCTTTCCAATTCTCTCGCGGTTAGTCCCAAATATGCGATTCGATAGATTCACAACCCTCTTAGCCATTTTAGCATTGGCGCCCGCAGCAACCGTGTAAGCGTCTCGCCCAGATCCTTCTGCAACAACCAAACCCAATAATTCAGCGAACTGCTCACAATTAGGGACAAAACGTAAAATTGACTGATCAATCCGAGACCAGATATACGTGTCGTCAAAATTTATCTTTTTCAATTCGTTTTCCCGGTATAGGGCGAATTTCGGGGAGATCCAATCAAGGAGATCAATTTGTTTTTGTGCGTCGCCGTTGGGAATACGCCGGGGCGAAAGAACGTAATCACCGGGTTGAATTTCATCTCCTCGTTTTACATTCAGGCCATTTTTAGTAATCACATAAATACTATGATTAGGAGTGACGGCCACTGAATATCCGCCGGGCTTTAGCACGATTTTTATCATTTCCTTCGGAGATGGGTGACGCAAAATACTTTGCGCGGGAATCCATACTGCTTTTCCGTTATCGTAACAAAGCGCATCGCAGTCAGCCGCTTGAATTTCGTAATTCTTATCTTGTCTTGTCTCTCTATCATTTTCCCACAGACTTTGAATTGATTGACAAAATATCCTACCGTTTTTTCGGATATAGACAGGCTCTGAGCCAGCGATGGAATACATTTCATAATCGCGCAAACCCGCCCCGTCGCTGATGAGGATGTCGAGCGTCTCTTTCAGGTCTTCGCGTTTCTTGTCCTTGTACTCGGCCTGCGTCGCGAAGCGGATGGACATCGTTCCGTTGCTCAGACGGTCGAGCAGATCGTTGGCCTTGGCTTCAATCTGCGGAAGCGCCTGCTCGATGAGCAGCGCCGGGACTCCGTCCTTGCCGAAGGCGCGCTCCAGCGTTTTGTGACGCGCCGCAAGCTGCGTTTTTTCTTCGCGTTCCGCCGCGAGACCTTTCCTGCGCGCTCGCAGGGAATCCAGCACCTCCACCAGTTGACGCGCCGCGCCCACTTCCTGGTTCTTTCTGTTTTCCTGTTCCTGCAATTCCAACAGAGCGCGCTCGGCCTCGTCCAGGCTCACGGTGGGTTTCTTGATCTCCGCCGCGTATGTTTCGCTGGCAAGGATCGCTTCCACTTCCTTCAAACGCGCCGCGCCGACCTTCTCCCACTGCTGGATGGCGTTCTTCGCCGCCTCGATTCGCTCCATCCACTGCGCGATCGAATTGGACAGGGCCAGCCGTTCCCGTTCCGCGTTCGCCAATTTCGCGATTTGCGCTTCGGCCTCCGCGATCTTCTTCGCGAGTTCGTCCATGCTGGACTTGTTGGCGCGGAATCGGTCTCCCTTTTCCTTGCCCTCTGCCCTGAGTTGTTTCAGCGTGGACTGGCGATGCTTTTCGCTCAACTCCTGCCCGCACAGCGGACACGTCGCCCCCTCCGCCGATTCCAACTGGTCAATGCGCGCCTTGAGTTCGTCCATCTCCAGTTTCCGCAACTCGTTCTCTGCCTTCAACGTGGCAAACTCCTCCCGCGCCGCGTTGCGCGCCTCCTCGATTTCGCCTCGTTGCGCGAGTTTCTCCTCCACTTCCCCTAAAGATTTCTTTGCGCGCTCGATCTGATCCGTCAACCCACTGATCACTGATGACTGCTCACTGATCACTTTCGCCTGTTCCTTCAACCCCCTCCTCTCCTCTTCCAGCCTCGCCTTCTCCGCCGCAAGTTCCTGATCCAGCGAAGCCGCGGCTTTGCGGATGCTCTCCAGCGCGGCCTCCTGTGTCTTGCGCGCCGCGGCCAGTTGCTGCAACTCCGCTTCGAGTGATTTCAACTTTTGCTTGCGCGCGTTCTCTTCCGCGAGTTCCGCATCTATATCCGCGATGCTGCGGTCAATGCCCGCGATTTCCTTCTCGATCTCCTTGCGGCGATCCGCGGCGCGTTCCTTGTATGTCTCCCAGATTTCCAAACCGAGGATGCTCGAGAGAACCGCCTTGCGCTCGCTGGCCTTCTTCTGCGTGAACTCGTCGGCCTTGTCCTGCAAAAAGAACGAGGCGTTGACAAAGGTATCATAGTCCAGCCGCAGCGCCTGCTCGATGCGCGCCTGCGTCTCGCGCGCGGTGCGTTCGGTGAGCGGACGCCAGTCCGCGCCATCCCGAATCTGGAATTCCAGCGCTGCCGTCCTGCCGCGCGTGACCGTCCGCTGGACGCGATAAACGTTGCCTTCGTATGCAAAATGCAGTGCGACTTCGGCGGCCTTCGATTGCAGGTTGACCAGGGCGTCCTTGTCCTTGCCGCGCGCTTCGCCGAACAAAGCCCAGGTGATCGCGTCCAGCAGCGAAGACTTCCCCGCCCCGTTCTGTCCCGAAATACACGCGAGATCGAAAGACTCGAAATCCAATTCCACAGGATCGCGATACGAAAGAAAACCGGCGATGCGAAGTTTGAGGGGGATCATTGATTGGATTATACCTTTCTCCCTCCACCTCCTGTCTCCCAACTGACGTTACGCAACACGCAACACGCAATACGCAACTTGTAACCCGTAACTTGTAACTCCTCCCCTCCCATGTTATCATCCCCCGCATGGAAGATCCGATCGCAGTCCGCGCCCGACGACGCCTGACCCTCATCGCCGTGACCCTCTCCACGATTCCCTGCTACTGTCTCGGCTGGATTGCCATCTCTCTCGCGCCCGAGCGTGGGATTGCGACTCCCACGCCGACGATCACTCTCGTCTCTGAGACGCCGACCTTCCTCGGTTCGTTCACCCCGACCCTCAGCCCGACCCCCTCTTTCCTGACAGTGACCGCCACCCTCAGCCTCACTCCCACCGAGAGCCTGACCCCCACCATCAGCCCGACCCCCTTCCTCCCGCCCACGCTGACCTTCACCTTCACGCCCACCTGGACGCCCTCCTTCACGTCCACGCTGACCTTCACGCCAACGCCCACCCAAACGCCTTCCATCACGCCTTCGGCCACTGCCACGCCGACATTTACGCCCACCTTCACGCCAACCGCAACTTCCACACCAACCCCCACCTTCAGTGACGGAAATTTCAATCCTTAAATCCCTGTTATCCACCGCAGGACTCTCAGGCCACGAATCCCCTGCGGCGGATCTGATTCGCGCCCGCTGGGAACCTCTCGCGGACGAGATTCACCTCAGCCGCCTCGGTTCGATCCACGCCCTGCGGCGGGGTACCGCTCCCGAGCCGCGTCCCTCGCTCCTCCTCTCCGCGCATTGCGACGCCGTCGGCATGATGGTGGCGGGAATCGAGGATGGCTTCCTGCGCCTGACGCAAATCGGCGGCATTGATTCACGCCTCCTGCCCGGTCAGTCCGTGATCGTCCACGCGCGCCAGCCCTTGCAGGGACTCATCGCCGCGCGTCCCGCCGCGCTCATGCCCGACGACGCGAAGAAGGACGCGCCCGGCTGGAACGACCTGCTCGTGGACGTGGGACTGACTCCACGTCAGGTGAAACAGCGCGTCCGCGTCGGCGACCTCGTCTCGTTCGCCAACGAACCGCTGGAATTGGGGGAGGGGATCATCAGCGGACATTCGCTCGACAACCGCGCTTCCGTCGCCGCGTTGACCCTCGCCCTCGAAGCGGCGACCGCCGCAAGTCACGCGTGGGACGTGTGGTTCGCCGCGACCGTGCAGGAGGAGGTCGGGTACGTCGGCGCGGCCACGTCCGCCTTCGCGCTTCGTCCCAGCCTCGCGGTCGTGGCGGATGTCACCTACGCCAAAGGCCCCGGCGCGAACGGGTGGGAATGTTTCCCGCTCGGCGGCGGCCCCACGCTGGGAATCGGGCCGCACGTTCATCCGTACCTGCTGAGACGATTGAAGGAACTCGCCGAAGATTTGGAAATTCCGCACGCCATCGAGCCGATGCCCTCCCACTCCGGCACCGAGACCGACGCCATCCAACGCGCCGCCGAGGGGATCCCGACGGCCATCGTCAGCATCCCCATCCGCTACATGCACTCG
Source organism: Anaerolineales bacterium (assembly GCA_034411715.1). Taxonomy (GTDB): domain Bacteria; phylum Chloroflexota; class Anaerolineae; order Anaerolineales; family Villigracilaceae; genus Denitrolinea. Next base: position 35,947 of record DAOUMJ010000288.1, read on the forward strand.
CCCGTGGAAGTGGCCGCGCTCGCCGACATCCAACGCGCCGCGCGCCTGCTTTCCGAATTTATTGCGCGCCTCGACGCAAACTTTTTGCAAACGGTGGTTTGGGATGATTGACGGACCTGCCAATTTCCATCGCAGGCTGGGCGAAGTTTCCCCGCGCTGGTTTTTGCGCCTGCTCCTGATTCTCGCCTCGCTCCTTACATTCTGGCTTGCCGTCCACCTCGGCTCTGGCGGAGTCCTCTTCGTCTTCTGGCGGCGCACCCTGCTCGTCTTCGCCGTCGCGGGCCTCGCGCTTGCGTTTCTCGTCATCGCCTGGCTTCTCCACCGTGACCAGTTCTTTAAAAAGGTTGCCTCAATTTTTTCAATGGAATCCGAAAGTTCTATTTTCGTCGCTCCTGAAGTAGAACTTCAGGACTCCAGTCAAAAAAGCCCAAAAGAAAAATCCGCGACAATCCGTTCAATCCGCGTAATCCGTGTACCACTCGTCCTCCTCGCCCTCGCCCTCTTCGCCTTCCTCCTCCTCGGCCCGCTCGCGAAAACTTTTCAGCCCCTCTCCGCGCGCTTCCTCCTCCTCTTCACAACCAGCATCCTCCTAACCTTCATCCTTTCCTCCAAACCCTTCCCTCGATCCTGGCCTTCCTTCCTTCTATCCTTCCTCCTCCTTTCCTTCTTTTACCAACTAATTACCAATTACCAATTACTCTCCCTCTCCCCCTTCTCGCGCGGCTGGTCGGAGGGAACGCGTTTCTACCACGCCTCGCTGCTCCTCTCTGAACGCTACTACGGACTCTCTCTCCCGCCCTTCTATCAAGACCTCAGTCGTTACGTCCTCGAAGCGGTTCCGCTCCTCCTCCCGCAGCCTTCGCTCTTTTTGGAACGCCTCTGGGAAGCGGCGCTCACCCTTCTCCTCCCCGCGCTGACGTCCGCGCTCGTTCTTCGCCGCCTTGCGCCCGCAAAACAAAATCGCGCCCTGTGGCTCGCGCTCTTCCTCTGGGGAACGCTCTACCTCCTGCAAGGCCCTGTTTACTTTTATCTCCTCCTCGCCGCGATTCCCGTTCTCGCCTTTTATCATCCCAATCGCCCCATCCTCTCTCTCCTCGCGCTCCTCGCGGCCTCGTTCTGGGCGGGCATCAGCCGCGTCAACTGGATGCCCATCCCCGCCATGCTCGCCATCGCGCTCTACCTGCTCGAGACGCCGATCTTCAGCGCTCGGACTGCAAAATCTCCAGATTTTGCAGCGAAGT
>DAOUMJ010000289.1:0-17993 GCA_034411715.1 Anaerolineales bacterium
GAATGTTCGTTGTGCCAACCGAAACCGCGGCGTTGAAATCCGCAACGGCTTTGGGGAAGAGAAAGCCGATGCCCACGCCGATTGCCATGGCGAGGAAAATCCAAAGTGTGAGATAGCGGTCGAGGGTCGAGAGTTTCCTTGCGCGTTTTTGTTCCATGCGAGACTCCGTGAGTAAGAATGTTTGGCTCATTGGGAATCGCGTGGACTCATCCGTGACATCCGTGTACAGACTCACGGCGGCTCCCAGAGAGCCTTTCTTTCAGTATGGGGTTGTTATCACGCCGTTTCCAGCGCGTCGGTCAGCCAGGTGGTGACTTCCGCGGGCGTGGGGATGCGTCCGTACGAGACGACTTTTTCGTTGACGACCAGCCCCGGCGTGGACAGGATGTTGTAGGCCGCGATATCGTTGTAGTCGGTCACCTTGACGATCTCGGCCTCGAGCGACATTTCCTCCACGACCTTGCGCGCGATCTGCTCCACGCGCTTGCAGTTGGCGCAACCGGAACCGATGACTTTGATGGTAAGCATGGGAAACTCCTTTGTGGAAGAGAGTAGCGAATGGAGAGCAGAGATTAGTTGATGGGAACAGGGGCGGATTTTTGTGCGTTGCGGCGATTGACGAACCAGAGCAATCCAGAGAGCAGGGACAGGAAGACGGCGAGATAGAGCGCAACCAGGCCCACGCTGGCGCCGTCCACCCACGCGCCGTAGATGAGTCCCGCCAGCGTACTGAAGAGCGCCACCCAGCCAACGTAGGTCCAGGATTTCAGCTTGCCGATGATGGTGGAGACGATCAGGATGCTTTGCAGGCTGAGTTCGGGGTCGGCCATGAGATAAGCCAGCAGGGGGCCGCGATGCATTCTCAGGCTGAGGAACATGTTGGCAATCGGCACTTCCACCAGCGTGGGAAAGTACATGAACACGCCGAAGACCACGCCTGCCAGGTTGCCGAGCAGGGTATTTTGCCCCGCCAGCGTTTCGATCCATTCGGGTTTAATGATCTCGCGGATGACGCCCACCGCGAACACGCCGACCACCAACAAGGGGAAGATCTGCTTGACGAACTTCCACGACTCCCACAGGAAATCCCGCGTCTCGTCTTCGGTCAATTTGGCCCTCACGATCCAGCCGAGGATGACCAACGCGGCCAGCACGCCGAAGAATTTTCCGTTGACGAGAATATCCAGTCCGCCCGCGCGCGGCGACATGCCCACCGCCGCGACCAGCAAGGTGAAACCGACCAACGCCAGCGATGTCCACGTCCAGCGGTTGAAGCCCTCGTGGATGCGCTCGATGCCCTTCCAGGATGCCAGCCCGATGAGCGCCAGTAAGCCGATGAGGATGGCGCCCTGCGCCGTGACACCCTCCTCACCCCTGTTTGGGTCGAACGGGACGAGGCGGTAGAGAAAATCCTGGAAGGTGTCCATGCCCGAAACAGGCAGGGTGAACGTCGCATAAGTGTTCGTCAGCAAACCGACTTTGAGCGTTCCAGATAGAAGAAGAGTCACCAATACGAGCAGGAAGATCAACGCGGCGCGGCGCATGGATCCTTGCGCGGCGAACATGGCGTCGGTGGCTTTGTCGTGGGCGGCGTCCTCCTTGCGGAAGAGGAGCGCCATGATCATGCCGATGCCAATGCCGAACGCCAGCGAGAGGAACAGGCGCGCGAAGGCCAGGTCCGCGCCGATGACTCCACCCGTGTAGATCAGCGCGAGGATGTTGGCGGCAGGGGCGAAGAAGAGGAAAGTGACGGCGGGGCCGATCCCCGCGCCCTTTTTGTAGATACCCGCAAAGAGCGGCACGATGGTGCAGGAACAGACCGCCAGGACAGAACCCGCCAGCGCCGCGGCGGGGTACGAAATGAACCTGGGTGTGCTGCGCCCCAAAAAGCGCGTGACCGTCTCTTTGGGGATAAGCGCGGTCATCGCGCCGGCAATGTAGAAGGCGGGAAGGAGACAGAGCAGAACGTGCGCGGCGAGATAGGCGGCCAGGTTGCCAAGTCCGCCGTTGAGAAGTTGGGCGAAGAAGGAGAGGATGTTCATGCGGGTTTCAGGCTTTCAACAGAAATCAGCGCTGGCGCGCAATGCGGACATTCGCAGTTGGAATAAACGCGCGTGTTGATGAGCGCGGAAACGGATTCGGCGGAGAGTCCGCTCAGTGCCGCCGCGGCCAGCACAAGGTCAAGGAGCGAGGTGTTCTTCAATCGGTAGAAAACGTAGCGGCCTTCTCGTCGGTCGGACAAAATGTCCGCCTTGCGGAGCGCCATCAAATGTTGTGAGATGTAGGCCTGCCGCCAGCCAAGCGCGGCTTCGAGATGGCAAACGCAGGCTTCGCCGCGTCCGATGGCGATCAGAATGGCGATGCGTTGCGGCGAGGCAATGGCAGCCAGTGGTGCAGCGATTTGTTCGGAGATTTGAGGAATGGTTTGCTTTTTCATATTCGTAAACCTGAATATATTGTACAACATATTCAACTTCTTGAATACAACGATAGTCACGATTTGCCGCGACGAATATCCTCTTTATGTGGGGATTTTCCCCACAAGGGATGGGAAACTATCGGATTTTTCCCGATTTTGGATTTCGGGCGGAGGGTGGAAAATGATAGCGGCGTTATCGGATACCCATCCGAATCCATTTCAAGAAGGAGAAGCACAATGTCCAATCCGAAAGAAGCGACTTTGCCCCCTGCGGGGACGATGCTGGAAAAGTATGCTTCCGAGGCGTTTGCCGGGATGGTGGCTCCGCTGGAGGGCGTGCGGATTTCCGTCGCTCCCGCGGATGATCCGCTGGCGAAGGAGGATGTTCTGGTGCGAATGCAGCGTGAGTTGCAGCGCGCGCTGGAAAAGCCCGTCTCGGAACGGCGCTGGGTGATGGTGATTGACCTGCGCAAATGTGTGGGATGTTCAGCCTGTACGATCGCGTGCGTGGCTGAAAACAAATTGCCTCCCGGCGTGGTCTATCGCCCGGTGATGACGGAGGAGATCGGGACGTATCCCAACGTGACGATGAAGTTCCTGCCGCGTCCGTGTATGCAATGCGACCAGCCGCCCTGTACGCCGGTCTGCCCGGTGACGGCCACCTACACCAACGAAGAAGGCATCGTTGTGGTGGATTACGAGCAGTGTATCGGCTGCCGCGCCTGCATGGCGGCTTGTCCGTATGGCGCGCGCACATTTGACTTCGGCTACAACTACGCCGAGCAATTGCCCGTCTTCGACGACGCGGTGATCGGCGGGGAAACGGCCGCGGGGTACGAGCACGCCAGCCAGGAGTACGGTGAAGCGTGGACGCGCAACGGGCGCAATTCGCCGGTGGGCAACGTCCGCAAGTGTCACTTCTGCCTGCATCGCATCAAGGACGGCATCCTGCCCGCCTGCACCACAACCTGCATCGGTCGCGCCACTTACTTTGGCGACGCCAACGATCCCGACTCGCTGGTGACCGAACTGGTCAACAAGCCCAACGTGGTTCGGCTCAAGGAAGAACTCGGCACCGAACCGCGCGTCTATTACATTGTGTAGGAGGATGAGATGTTAAAGAAAATCTCTTACGCTGTCGGCGCGCTGGCACTGGCCTTCGGATTGTGGGGCGTGTACATCCGCCTGTTCGAGGGCGAGCAGAGCGCCAACTATGGCTCCTACATCGGATGGGGCTTGTGGGTCGCCATGTATCTGTTTCTGGCTGGCCTGGCCGCGGGCGCGTACATGCTGGCAACACTCGATTACCTGTTCAATGTCCCCCATTTCAAGGGTACGGGCAAGGCTATGCTGTGGGCGGCGCTGGTCACGCTCCCTGCGGGACTCGCTTCCATCGGCATGGACCTCGGTCACATGGAACGCATCTGGAAGGTTTACCTCCAGCCAAACTTCAACTCTTTCCTCACGCTCATGGTCTGGGGATATACGCTCTTCCTGATCCTGATCGCGGTCACACTCTACCTGGCTTTCAAGCGCCCCGAATCGTCCGCGATGAAAAGCGTCACCTGGATCGGCCTGGTCGTCTCCATCCTCGTAGCGGGCGGCGTGGGCTTCCTGTTGGGCGGCAACGCCAATCGGCTCTTCTGGCACGTCGGGCTGTTCCCAGTGCAGTTCCCCGTCTTTGCGCTGGCCTCGGGCGCGGCGCTCATGCTGGTCATCGTCGGCTGGTTCGGACCGAAAGAGGATCACGGCAAACGCGCCGACCAGTTGTGGACACTGGCCGTTCTGACGATCATCCTGAGCGTGGTCAAGATCTATTTCATGGTCTCCGATTACACCCAGTCGCTGTACGGCGGCGTGCCGGATAACGTGATCGCCGTCCAGTCTATTCTGTTTGGCCAGCATGCGTTCTCGTTCTGGGTCGTGCAAATCGGGCTGGGGACGCTGATCCCGCTCATTGTGCTGTCCCAACCGAAACTGGCGAAGAACGATTTCGTCGCCGGACTGATGGGCTTGTTCCTGCTGGTCGGTTACGCGGTGGCGCGCATTTTGATCGTCGTGCCGGGACAGGTCGCTCCCATGCTGCCCGGCCTGGCCGAAGCCTTCAGCGGCCCCAAACTGACCTTCGAGTACGTTCCCAGCCTGATGGAGTGGTCGGTCACTTCGGCAGTCATCGGATTTTCCATCCTGACGATTTTGATCGGGCTGGACCGCCTCGTGCATTTTACGGAGGTGAAGAAATGAAAACCAATCAACAAAAAATCTCCCGCCGCGACTTTCTCAAACTCTCCGGGGCAGCCGGCGCGGCAGTGGCCCTGCTGGGCAATATGCCGAAAGCCGCCAAGGCCATCCAGAAAACGATGGCTGTTTCCAATGGATCGTTCGAGAGCAAACCCGAAAACCAGATTTACAGCGTCTGCCTGCAATGCAACACCGGCTGCGCCATCAAAGTGAAACTGCTCGACGGCCTGGCCGCCAAGATTGACGGCAATCCCTATTCCCCGTGGACGCTCTGGCCGCATCCCGCCTATGAGACGCCGGTCAAGGATGTGGCAACCGTGGAAGGCGGGCTGTGCCCCAAAGGACAGGCCGGACTGCAATCGGCCTACGATCCCTATCGTATCGTCAGCGTGTTGAAGCGCAAACCCGGCACCAAACGCGGCGAGGGGAAGTGGGAGACCGTTTCCTTCGAGCAGGCGATTGACGAGATCGTCAACGGCGGGAACCTGTTCGGCGAAGGCGAAGTGGAAGGACTCAAATCCATCCGCGCCATGAGCGACGGCGAAGTGGCCGCTGAAATGGCTGCCGCCATTAAGAAGATCTGGGACGAGAAAGACGCCGAGAAAAAGAAGGAACTGGCGCATGAATTCCAGACCGAGTTCAAAGACCACCTCGACGAATTGATTGACCCCGAACATCCCGACCTCGGACCGAAGAACAACCAGTTCATGTTCGTCTGGGGACGCATGAAAGGCGGGCGCGAAGACTTCACCCACCGCTTCTTCCAGGAAGCCTACGGCACGATCAACATGAACGGCCACACCACCGTCTGCCAGGGATCCCTGTACTTTACCGGCAAGGCGATGAGTTCCAAGTGGAATCCCGCAACCGGCTCGTTCGACAGCGGCGACAAGTTTTATTGGCAGGGCGACACCGGCAACAGCGAGTTCGTCATCTACGTCGGCGCCAACCTGTTCGACGCCAACTATGGTCCGCCGCAGCGAGTCCCGAAAGCCACCGACGCCATCGTCAACGGGCGCAAATTCGCAGTGATTGACCCGCGCATGAGCAAACTGGCTGCCAAAGCCTGGAAGTGGGTCCCCATCAAACCCGGCATGGACGCGGCCTTCGCCCTCGGCATGATCCGCTGGATGCTCGAAAACGAGCGTTACAACGCCGCTTACATGGCGATTGCCAACAAAGCCGCCGCCGATGCTGCTGGTGAACCCAACTTCACCAATGCAACCTGGCTGGTCAAGATCAAAGACGGCGTACCCGGAAAACACCTGCGTGCCAGCGAATTGGGCCTGGTCGAAAAAGTGACCGAGACTAACGCCGAAGGCAAGGAAGTGACCGTCTACATCGCCAAAGACGGCGAGACCAAATTCACCTCCGACGTGCCGGTGATTCTAGTCAACGGCGAGCCGGTGGCCTTTGATCCGGTCGCAGCCGACGCCGCTCCCGCCGTGGGCGACCTGTTCTTCAGCGGCAGGGTGGGCGAGTTCGAGGTCAAGACCGGCCTGCAGATCCTGCTCGAATCGGCGCAGGAACACACCACCGCTGAATGGGCGGATATCGCCGGCGTCAAGGAATCCGACATCCTCGAACTGGCCGCCGAGTTCACCTCGCATGGACGCAAGGCCGTGGCCGATATCCATCGCGGCCCCTCCCAGCACACCAACGGCTTCTACAACAACAACGCCTGGTACATGGTCAACCTGCTGATCGGCAACTTCGACTGGGCCGGCGGTACGATCAAGGCCAGCACCTACGACCGAAAAGGCAGCAAAAAAGGCCAGCCATTCCCGGTGACGACCATGTTCGGCGAGCATCACTTCCCGGCCTTTGGCCTGGACATGCTCCGCACCAAGACCACCTACGAAAAGTCCACACTCTTCGACGGGACGTATCCGACCAGGCGCCCGTGGTTCCCCATCGCCACCGACATCTATCAGGAGGACGTCCCCTCCATCGGCGACGCCTACCCCTACCCGGTCAAGGCGCTGATGACTTACATGAACGGCTCGGTCTACAGCCTGCCGGCCGGTCACACCGCCATCGAAATCCTGACCGACACGAAGAAAATCCCTCTCCATTTCACCAGCGACATCCTGGTGGGTGAGACCTCCTCCTACGCCGACTACATCTTCCCCGACCTCTCCTACCTCGAACGCTGGGAGTTCCACGGCTCGCATCCCTCCGTCCCGTGGAAGGTGGAGAACGTCCGCCAGCCCGCCATTTCCATCCCCGGCTGGCCGACCGTCAAAGTCTATGGCGAGGAAATCCTGATGAGTTACGAAGCGGTACTCCTGGCAATCGCCGAAAAACTGGAACTGCCCGGCTTCGGTCCGAACGGATTCGGTGAGGGCATCCCCCTCACCCGCCCGGAACACATGTATCTCAAACAGGTGGCCGACATCGCCTTTGGCGAAAAGGAAGACGGCTCGGACTCAGTCCCCGAAGCGGACGACGAGGAACTCCGCATCTTCCTGGACGCGAGGCGGCATCTGCCCCCGGTCGTTTTCCACGCTGACAATTGGAAGGCGGCCGTCGGCGGCGACGAGAGTCTCTGGCGCAAGACCGTCTACGTGCTCAATCGCGGCGGACGCTTCGAAGCCTTTGCCAAAGGTTACAAAGGCGACAAGGTGGCGCATCCCTACGGACGTCTTGTCTGCGTCTATCAGGAGAAGACCGCCGGTTACAACAACACCATGACCGGCAAGCCCTTCATCGGCTACACCAAATACATCCCCGCGGGACAATCCTCCATCGGCGAAGCCATCGAGGACAAAGGCTACGACTTCGACCTGCTGACCTTCAAGACCATCACGATGACGAAGGCGCGCACCATCACCAACTACTGGCTGCTCGCCATCCAAAACGAAGGCTACGTGTTGATGAACAGCCGCGACGCCGTCAAACTTGGCATCCGCGACGGCGACATGGTACACCTCTCGTCCGCCAGCAATCCCGACGGCGTGTGGGACGTGAAGGGCGGCCGCAAAGTGCCAATGACGGGCAAAGCCAAAGTCGTCGAAGGCATCCGTCCCGGCACAGTGGCTTTCCCGCTCGGGTTCGGCCACTGGGCCAGCGGCTCGGCGGACATCGAGATTGACGGTCAGATCGTCAAAGGCGACCCGCGCCGCGCCGTCCCCCTGCACGGTAACGCCGCCATGCGCGTCGATCCGCACCTGGGCAACATCACCTTGAGCGATCTCGCGGGCGGCTCCGCCGTCTTCTACGACAGCAAGGTGAAAGTGGAGAAGGTGTAAATCGCAAAACGCATTCCGTATTGCGTGTTCCGTAATGTTCTCACGGCACGCAATACGGAATACGCAACACGCAAGGAGAAACCATGTTCCGCTTTGGCCCCACCGAACTTCTCATCATCCTCGGCATCGTGATCCTGCTCTTCGGAGTGGGAAGAATTGGTAAAATAGCAGGTGAACTCGGCTCTGGCCTGCGCGCCTTCAAATCTGGATTGCAAGGCGAAGACGAAAAGACCGACTGAATGTTGGTAAATGGTAATTGGTGATTGGTAATTACCATTTACCAATCACTGACGACTGAAAACTAAACACTGAACCCTCCGAAGCCTGCCCGCCTGTTGTACCGCAAATTTCAATTTGCGTTACATGGCGACAGGACAGTACCGCAAGATTTATCTTGCGCTACCAGGCAGAAGCGGAAACGCTTCTGTCCCCCCGCCCTCACCCTGTCCCTCTCCCAATCATGGGAGAGGAGGGATGAGAAATTGGAAAGGAGACTCCGCTTGCAAGCATCCTGCCGTCTCCTTTCGCGAGACGGCATTTTTCATTTTTTACTGCGACGTATTTGGCGTTCTCCCCTGGCGCCGCCCGCCAGGGCAGGTGTAACGCCAGGTTGCGCTAGAGAGCGCAAACTGTCACTGATGACTGATCACTGATGACTGATTATTGATTACCGATCACTGAAAACTGGACACACCCCATGAATCTCCAACCCCTCCTCGACCTCTCCTCCCGCGGCCACTCCCATCTCTGTCCGCGCCAGATCCTCGGCGTGCGTATGGGACTGGCGGGCATGTCTGCCCTCGGTTTCGAAATGCCTCCCGATAAAAAACAATTGCTTGTCATCACTGAAACCGATGGTTGTTTTGTGGATGGACTTTCAGCCGCGACCAACTGCACCGTCGGCCATCGCACCCTGCGGGTGGAAGATTTTGGCAAGGCCGCCGCGACGTTCGTTGACGCACAGACAGGCCGCGCCGTCCGCCTCGCGCCCGTGTTGGACATCCGCCAAAAGGCATACGCGTACGCACCCGACGAACCGCGTCGCTACTTCGCGCAGATGACCGCCTACCAGATCATGCCCGATGACGAGATGTTCACCGTCAGCGAAGTGCAACTTGTCACACCCATCGAAGCCATCCTCTCGCGCCCAGGCATACGCGTCAATTGCGACGTATGCGGCGAGGAGATCATGAACGAGCGCGAGATCGAACAGAACGGCCTCACCCTCTGCCGCCCCTGCGCGCACGGCGGCTACTATCATGTAGGACAAATTGCCAATTTGTCCTACATCCTCCAACAGGAAACCGCGCTATGAACCTCACCGTCAAACTCTTCGCCACCCTCAAAGACAAAGCGCAGGCCAGTCAACTCACATTGGAACTCGAACAGGAACAACCACGCGTCGCCGATTTGCTCGCGGAGATCGCCGCGCGAAAACCGTCGCTCGCATCGTCCATGCAATCGGTTCTGGTGGCGGTCAATCAGGAATTCGCGTTTCCCGACCAAGTCCTCGCGCCGAACGACGAGATCGCCCTCTTTCCTCCCGTCAGTGGAGGGTAGCAACCATTTGCTTCCGTCATTGCGAGGAGGGCGCGCTTCCCGACGAAGCAATCTCCTCTTGCAAATCAGGGATTGCTTCGGGGACGCTTCGCAGCACCCTCGCATTGACGGACAAAACAGTTGTTGGTTGAAGCGACAATTTTTCATGTCACAAAACATCCTATTTATCCTCGTCCCCTTAATCGCCTTCGTCTACGCCAGCGTCGGCTTTGGCGGCGCGACGGGCTACCTGGCCGCGATGAGTCTCTTCGACATCCCGCCGCAGGAGATGGCGACCACCGCGCTCGTCTTGAACATCCTCGTTGCCAGCATTTCCTTTTCATCCTTCTATCGCGCGGGTCATCTGCGCCGCGACCTGCTCCTGCCGTTCATCATCACCTCTGTTCCCGCGGCGTTCATCGGCGGCTATTTCAAAATCACCGACGAAATCTACTCGATTATCCTCTACATCGTTCTGACTTTCGTCGCCATTCGTCTTTTATTTTTTCCCAACCACCGCGAGGCGCCACGTACACAAGTAGAAAGGTACACAGGTACACAAGTAGACACGTACACTGGTAATCAATGGAACGCGCAACAATCAACCCACGCCAATTACCAATTACCACTTACCAATTACCCTCTCGCCCTCCTCATCGGCCTCGGCATCGGTTTAATTTCCGGCATGGTGGGAATCGGAGGCGGGATTTTCCTCTCGCCCATCATCATCTTCGCAAAATGGGGCAACGCCAAACAAGCCTCTGCGGTTGCCGCGGCGTTTATCGCTCTCAACTCCCTCAGCGGACTCGTGGGACGCGTCGCGGGCGGCACGTTTGTCCTGAACGAATTTGGGTTGTCGCTTCTCCCTCTCGGCCTGCTCGGCGCGCTGGCGGGCAGTTGGTTCGGCGCGCGGCGATTGACCCACCTCAACCTGCGCCGCGCACTGGGCGCGGTGATGACTTTTGCCGTCGTTAATTTCTGGTGGACGTTTTTCAAATAGCCATGTTCATTGACCCCTTCGGCCGCGCCGTCACTTACCTCCGCATCTCGCTCACCGATCGCTGCAACCTGCGCTGCGTCTACTGTATGCCGCAAGAGGGACTGCGCTGGCAGCCGCGCGCGGACCAACTGTCAGCGGAGGAAATTGTTCGGGTGGTCGAAGCCGCCGCGAGGGTCGGGGTGACGCGGGTGCGTCTCACGGGCGGCGAACCGCTGGTTCATCCGCGCGTCGTCGAGATCGTGCGCCGCATCGCGTCCATCAATGGCATCGAAGAAGTGAGTCTCACAACGAATGCAATGTTGCTGGAACAACTCGCCCAACCCCTTGCGGACGCGGGACTCAATCGCGTCAACGTCAGTCTGGATTCGCTGGACGCCGACAAATTCAGGCGCATCACGCGCGGCGGGGACCTGACCCGCGTCTGGAGCGGAATCGCCGCCGCCGAACGCGCGCGTCTCGCGCCTCTCAAGTTGAACACCGTCGTCGTGCGCGGACTCAACGCCCAGGAGTTGCCCGCCTTCGCCCGCCTGACGATTGAAAACGACTGGCACGCGCGCTTCATCGAACTCATGCCCATCGGCAACGCACAGGACTGGGGTGAAGGCTTCCCCGCGCCCGCCGAACGATATGTTTCGGTTCAAGAAATGAAGGCGCAACTCGCAACCTGTAACTTGTATCCTGCAACTTCCCCTCTTGGCAACGGCCCCGCCCGCACCTACCGCATCCCTGGCGCGCTCGGCACGCTTGGATTCATCTCCCCGCTTGGCGAACACTTCTGCCAGAACTGCAACCGCCTGCGTTTGACCTCTGATGGAAAATTGCGATCCTGTCTTGTGATTCCAAACGAAGTTACCCTGCGCGCCGCCTTGCGGAACGGACAACCGCTCGAACCCTTCTTCGCGCAAGCCATTGCCCAAAAACCCGAACATCACGATATGCTCGCAGCCGTTCCTGCGGTTTCGCAACGCGGCATGAGCCAGATTGGAGGGTGACACGCCAACGCGTTTCCTGGAGAACGTATTCACAACGCAGCGGCAGATTAGGATTGGCGGTACCGTTGTATAATAAGAAAAACACGCCATGCAAAAATTCCCCTGCCCCTACTTGAACGGCGAAGTTGAATTGACGGATGAGCGCGAAGCGCATATTGCCAACACCCATCCCGATTTGCTGCCAGAATACCTGCCACAGATAGAGCAAACACTGGCCGATCCCGATCAAGTACGGCGCAGCATCCGCATGAGCGCGGCACGCATGTTTTATCGTTGGTTCGAAGATGTTCGACAAGGGAAATACGTAGTGGTGGTGGTCGTGAGCGAAGCCGCTCCCGCCGAGCGACATTGGATCATCACAGCCTATGTAACCCGCCGTTTGATCCACGGAGAAATAGAATGGCAGAAAAATTAACCTTCCGATATGACCGTGAGGCAGACATCCTTTACATCAACACCGTCACCCCCTACGCTGAACAGGAATCCGAGGAGTTGGGCGATGAGATCATTGCGCGTCTCAACCCGAAAACAGGAAAGATGGAAAATCTTGAAGTGCTGTTCTTTACCGGCCGCCTGCTCAGAAGCGAACTATTCTCCCTGCCAGTCGCTGCCGACCTGCGCCAGATTGAGACAACCTGAAAAAATAAAACCAATAGGGCAGCAATCTTTACATGGGTTGTCGTCCCTGCGAGTGCATGCGTGGGATGAGTCAGATTGGGGGATGATTGTGCCCTCACCCCCGATCCTTCCCCCTTTCGGGGGAAGGATCGGGGGTGAGGGCGAATCGGTGATATTCATCACTGGACATTTCCCCTCCGATTTGCTACAAAAGGATTGTCATGAAACGAACGATTCTCCTGCTGTTTGCGTTCTTCCTCGCCTCCTGCTCTTCCCTTCCTCAAACCGAAGTGGCAGGGACGGTTGACCTGGACGACCTCCAGCCTCTCCCCACTCCACAAGACCAACAAACCACGCCCCTGCGCGTCGCTATCGCGGCGGTCATCTCGCCCAAAGGCACACTCGAGTCCTACGCCCCGCTCTTGAACTACCTCGAAACCAAACTCAACCGCCCCGTCGAACTGATCCAGCGCCGCACCTATCTCGAAATCAACGACCTGATCGAACACGGCGAAGTTGACATCGCCTTCGTCTGCACCAGCGCCTACGTGCAGGGACACGACACCTTCGGCATGGAATTGCTGGCCGCACCGCAGGTGGACGGCAAGACCACTTACAACTCCCTGCTCATCGTGCCCATTTCCAGCCCCGCCCAAAGCATGGCAGACCTGCATGGTAAAGTCTTCGCCTTCACCGATCCCATCTCGTTGAGCGGGCGGGTGTACCCGACTTACCTTGTCCAGCAACTCGGCTTCACCCCCGAAGAATTTTTCGCGCGCACCTTCTTCACCTACAGCCACGATGAAGCCATTCGCGCCGTCGCCAGCGGACTGGCCGATGGCGCCGCCGTCGACTCCCTCGTTTTCGACTTTGCCCTCGCTCGCGATGCCTCCCTCAAAGACAAAGTCCGCGTCATCCACACCTCGCCTGATTTTGGCATCCCGCCCGTCGTCGTCAGCCCATTCACCCGTCCGCAGGTCAAAGCCGAATTGCAGGCGCTCCTGCTTGGCATGGCCGATGATCCTCTCGCGAAAGACGCGTTGGCCGCGGTCGGCGTCGAGGGCTTCGTGTTGATCGAAGACAGCGCCTACGACGGCGTGCGCGCCCTCGTCGGCGAAATTCCCATTCCCGCCACGCCATGATCCTCCGCAAATTGGCTCACTGGTTTTGGAATTTCGCGGGCGCGGTCAGCGTCCGCGCCAAGATTCTCGGCATCGTCCTGGGATTCATCGTCCTGCTCGGCGCGGGCGTCACCCTCCAGGCGCGCTACGCGTTGACCGCCACCATGACCGCGCAACTGGAGGAGCAAAGCGTCTCGATCTCGCGTGACCTCGCGGCGCGCGCCGCCGACCCGATCCTGCTCAACGACCTCCTGCGCTTGCACGACCTCCTCGATGAGACCCTCGCCAACCACCCAAACGTGCGCTATGCTTTCCTCGTCAATCCGCGCGGGCAGGTGATCGCCAGCACCTTCGAGGGCGGCTTCCCGCGCGGCCTTCTGACGCTCAACGCCGCCCAGCCTGACGCCCATCATCACACTGCCCTGATCCAAACCGACGAAGGCTTGATCTGGGATACCGCCGTTCCCATCCTGGACGGAAAGATCGGCACGGCTCGCATCGGACTTTCGGACGCGTCCATGCAAGCGGCCTTGTCCGCGCTGACGGCGCAGCTGCTCCTCACCATCCTGCTCGTTTCCGCCACGGGCATCCTCGTCGCGGTTTTCCTGACCTGGGTTCTCACGCGCCCCATCCTCACCCTCGCTCACGCCACGCAGGAAGTGGCAAAGGGAGATTTCTCGCTGCGCCTCAAACGCTGGGCAAACGACGAGATCGGCGACCTCGCCGAAGCGTTCAACAAAATGACGGAAGAATTGGCGCACACCGACGAACTGCGCCGCGAGCGCGAGACCCTGCGCCGACAACTGCTCGAAAAGGTGATCGCCACCCAGGAGGACGAACGCCGCCGCATCGCGCGCGAACTGCACGACTCCACCTCCCAAAACCTGACCTCCCTCATCGTCGGCCTGCGCATCATGGAAACCTACTGCCAGCAATGCGCCGCGCAAACGAAAGCCTCCGACCTGCGCCAAGTCGCCTCGCACACGCTGGAGGAAGTCCGCGATTTGTCCATGCGCCTGCGCCCGCGCGTCCTCGACGATCTCGGTCTCGCCGCCGCGCTGGAGCGTCTCGTTTCCGAATGGCAGGCGCGCTACAAAATCCCTGTGGACGTGGTCATCCAACTGAACGAACGACTGCCCGGTGAAGTGGAAACCGCCATCTATCGCATCGCCCAGGAAGCGCTGACCAACATTGCGCGTCACGCGCAAGCGAAATCTGCCAGCATTTTTGTGGAGCGGCGCGGCGACCTCCTCCGCACGATCATGGAGGATGACGGCATTGGCTTCGATGTCAACGCGAATCACGGCGAGCGCCACCTCGGTCTATTGGGCATGCGCGAACGCGCCGAGCTGCTGAACGGAACCTTCACGATCGAATCCGCGCCCGAACGCGGCACAAGCATCTTCATCGAAATTCCACTCAACTCCCCTCTTCCCACAGGAGAGGGGTCGGGGGTGAGGGAATGACCCCCCGCGTCCTCCTCGCCGACGACCACGCCGTCCTCCGCTCTGGCCTGCGCCTCCTGCTGACCAGCGCGAAGGAATATGAAGTTGTGGGCGAAGCCTCCAGCGGCAACGAGACTCTCTCCCTCGCCGAACGCCTCCAACCCGACCTGATCCTGCTCGACCTGTCCATGCCCTCTCTCGGCGGCCTGGATGCGCTCCCCGCATTGCGGAAACTCGTCCCCTCGGCGCGCATCCTGATCCTTACCATGCACGACGATCCGCAATACCTTCGGCAGGCGCTCAAGCGGGGAGCGAGCGGCTACGTCCTCAAAAAAGCGGCAGACACGGAATTGCTATTGGCAATCCAGGCCGTCCTGCGCGGGGAGGTTTATGTCCACCCTTCGATGACGCGCATCCTCCTCGAAGACATGCTTCCCGAGTCGCAATCGGCCGGCAAGGAAAATACGTGGACGAGTCTCAGCGACCGCGAGCGCGAGGTGCTAAAAATGGTCGCGCTCGGTCACACCAGCGCCGAGATCGCCGCTCAACTCAACCTCAGTGCGAAGACGGTTGAGACGTATCGAGCGCGAGGGATGGAAAAACTCGGCCTTCAAACGCGCGCCGCGCTGGTAAGGTTTGCATTGCAAGAAGGATTAATCAACAAGGATTGGTCGCACTAAATTTGATGTAGCGTTGTAATTTCTTCAAATCTGCACGATAAGTTACCCCGCGCGGTATATATCAAGTATCCGGCTATAAATTTCGTCCCACCCTGACGGTTCAATGAATTTGAGTGAAAGTCTCATCGCTCTGTCCACGAATGAACAGGGCGATTTTATTGTCCATGCCGAAAGGAAGCGTTATACTCAGCCAATCGGAAAAGAAAGAGAAGGCAACCATGGGAATGTTCGACACCGTTTACGCCGAATTGGACTGTCCTTTTTGTGGCAGGCAATACCGCCATACTCCATTGACTCAAGAGCAGTCCGAAAAAGAAGTCAGGGAATACAAACAGCGTCAAATCGAATCGCGCCAGGCATTTCTGCGCGGCGACAAGAGATTCTACTTGCAGGATTTTTGGGCAACACAGGAAGGCTTCGACGATATTGACGCCTGGATCGAACAACTGGACACGCCCGACAAAATCGAAGCGCATCGGACACGGCGTTCGCTGGGCTTGGCGGAAATCCAAACCATGCAATTCGAGAATGTGATGAGGGAGTTCCACGTCGGCGATGAAGTTCCTCAATATTCGGGACATTATTTCATTCCCGAAGATTTCCAGTGCGACGGTTGCAGTTCTGACGACGAATCCGTTTACGTCAAAGTTTGGCTGGAGATCGAAGAGCGCAAATTAAAAGCCATCCTCACGCGCGACCCCGAAACGGGCGAATCCGCGCGGGAAGCGTTCAAACGCGCGCCCGTCGAGCCGCGTCCGCCCGACCCGCATCCGCCGCTACATTTCAGACATCGCGACCTCCAGGCGCATGCCAGGTGGAACGACGAAACCGAAATGTACGACATGGAAGTCCACCACCTGCCCGAGCATTTCAAGTTTTCACATCAACAAGAGGAACTTTTACGCCTCGTCTTCGAGTCCTTTGCGGACGATTACCTCTACCTGCTCGGAAAAGGAACCGACGAGAGACCCTCGCTTCACGACCATCTACATTCCATTTGCCACCATCTCCCCTCCGACTTCCAGCCCTACGGCGAGCGCGAGCGCGATGGCGCGGACTGCTCCTGCGGTTGCAAACACTTCCTCAAACTCCCAGGCAAACTTGGATTCGATTGGGGAGTATGCGTCAATCCCGCCAGCCCACGCGCGGGACTGCTGACCTTCGAGCATCAGGGGTGTGAGCAGTTCGAAGATTCCGAAACAGTATCGGAGGAAGAATGAACGATGAAATCTCGAATGCGATGAGAACCATAAGCCACGGCCAACTGTACGCTCTGTGGCTACGCGCCAAAAATGACGATGTATTGGAAGGGGAAGAGGCGACGTTGGCCCGCGTCATGAAAGAGCATGTCGAATATGTTGACGTGTGGGAACGACTGGAAGAACTCGACGATAGGGAAATTGTCGTGAACGGTGTCAACCCCATCCTGCATATTTCCATGCACTGCGTTATCGAAAACCAACTTGAGCAGAACAACCCGCCCGAAGTTCGAAAAGCGCTCGATGGTCTGCTAAAGCGCGGCGACTCCCGCCACGAAGCCATCCACGCGATTGCCTACGAATTCAACATGGAACTCTTCCCTGTGCTCAAAAACGCGCGTCCCTTCAACAACAACGCATACAAGCGCAGGCTGGAAAAAGTCGCACGGCGGAAAAAGTAACACGAAACACGCGACCCACCCATGTCCTCCACCGCATCCTCCCACGCCCTCGACCTCCTCCGCACCATGCTCGGCGCGCAAGCAGACTTCCGCCCAGGTCAATGGGAAGCGATTGAAGCGGTTGCCGTCCAAAAGAAACGCGCCCTCGTCGTCCAGCGCACGGGATGGGGGAAAAGTCTGGTCTATTTTCTCGCCACGAAATTATTGCGCGAGCAGGGAGGGGGACCAACCCTGCGGACGTTGCGCCAATTGTCGTGGCAAGGGTCTGCCATTCGCTGTCTCGCGCGAACTCGTCCTCGAAGCCGAAAATTTCCTCAAGGGCGCGTCCATTCCCATCGCGCCGCGCCATATCCTCCCCGCTGGAATTTTCCCCGACCACAAACGCAAAATCCCGCCCGAACTTCTCAACGAAACGGGACGCTCGCTGTGTTATTATGGCGACGCGGGCTGGGGTACGCTCGTGCGTGCAGGCAAGTACGAGCAGAATTATTTTTCGGACGAACTGGTGGATGCCGCCGCGCGTTTAATCGGCGACTGGACGCCCGAGCCTTTTCCTGCCTGGATGACGGCGATTCCGTCTCGCCGCCACCCCGAGCTGGTTCGCCGTTTCGTTGAGCGTTTATCCACCCGACTCGGGATCCCCTTTCACCCCGTCCTCGTCCGCATCTCCAACGCCCCGCAACAAAAGACCATGCAAAACAGTTCCATGCAAGCCAACAACGTCTTCAACACCCTCGGCATTTCAGATGACATCCCTCACGCGCCCGTCCTGCTCGTGGACGATATCCTCGACTCAGGCTGGACGTTGACCATGGCAGGCTGGCTCCTGCGCTCGCGCGGCTGCGGACCCGTCTACCCGTTCACCCTGGCGCAGGCCACGGCGAGGAATGCGTAGGCAGGTACACAGGTAGACACGTACACAGGTTCCCTGTTGTAAGCTCTGGTAATCACGTAGCCGATGAATTAATCTGGTAGACACGTAGCCAGTGCGAATCTGGCAATTACGTAGCCGATTGTTCTTTAACAA
>DAOUMJ010000290.1:0-5103 GCA_034411715.1 Anaerolineales bacterium
GTCGCCCCAAAACCCCGACCTGTTCCTAATTCCGCAGGCGGCCCTGTTTTCCCTACTGGATTCAGCCTGCTACTCATTGTAAATTGGCCAAAGTCCAGAAGAGGAATGCATCGCCAATTACAAACCGCAGGCGCCGACCACCGTGCGCGACATCGCGCGCTTCCAAGCGGAGCAGTTTGCCGACTCGTTGAAAGGGATGGATCAATACCAGTTGCTGGCGGAGATTCGCAAACGGTTCGAGGCCGAGCCGAAGCGCTTCCCGTATTGGCTGCAATACATGGTGGTCCATTTTTCGGGGATGCGTTACGCCAGCGCGCACGGTTCGTGGGCCGACGCGAAGGATTTGCTGGTGTCCATGAACCTGGGCGATGTGCAGAAAAAATTGTCCGCGCTGACCGACGCCGAAGTGGAAGCGCAGTGCAAGCAGAAGGTCGCCGAGTACGAATCCAAAAGCGGACACAAACTGGCGAGCGCAACGGACAAACCCTGGACGGATCGCGTCGCGATGCACCTTCTCAACATGAAGTCAGCAGGCCCCAAAACCCGCCGCAACGGACTCAGCGAACTCATCCTCGATGAAACGCGTTACGACTTCATGTCGCTGACGACCGACGAGGCGCTGGTAAAAGTGGAAACGATGAAAGACTCCTTCCCCTCCTGGGCGTGGAAGCAGATCGTCAAACTCACGCCGTTACGCGTCAAGTACGTCCAGGATATGGACTGGGAAAAACTGACTCCCGAAGAGGAAGCGGCGCGCAACGCCGAGGAGAACGCGGCCTTGAGCGGGATCATCACCGAATGGGTCAACAAACACATCGGCCTGTGGCGCGACGAGCACGGACGCACACACGAACTCATCGTCTCGCGCGCGGTCTGCAACGAGACGGCGGAACACGTCCAGCATATACGCGGGCACCTCCCGCCTGGCGGACTGGCGTACAAGCCGACGTGGTACACGAAATTCGAACGCGAACGCGCGGACTCGTTCTACATGAAACCGCAATCCGCCGCGGACTATAAGACGGGCGCGTCCATCCTCTGGCTGCGCTTCGTGGACAGCCAGCCCAACCCCTGGCAGATCGCCAAACCTGTGGCGGGCAAGGACGGCGTGGGACTGCTGGCGGACGAACTCCTGGGCAAGAAAGCGAAAAAGGGGAAGGCCGAGGACGCGGCCTCCGTTCCATGGGACTACAAAGTGGGCGAAGCGGTCACGCGCGCCCGCGCCTGGCTGGACGAGAATAAGAAGAAGGTCAGCCAGGTGCAATACCTGAGATGGATCCACGAAGCGACGGTGGCCGAAGTAGTGGAAACCGCGGACGAAACGTACGTTTACACCTTCGAGACCTCCCTGCCCACCGACAACCGCGGCACCTCCTGCGTGGGCATGTTCCGCAACTCCCTGCGCTGGAATCTCTCCGATGGAACCGAGGACGAATACAACCGTTCCTTTGTCGGCTACGTCCCCGAAGCGGAATTGCCGATGGAACACATCCAGTCCATGCTGGATTGGGATCGGATTTTGTTGAAGTGATGGAAGTTACGTGGTTTGATGGTTACGCAGTTTGGTAATTGAAGCCCCCGAGGGATGAATGTCCGCTCGGGGGCTATTGTCATCGGTGTATAATCCAATCATGGACGCGACGCAACGCTCTCCCTACGTTTGGGATTACGAAATTGACCAGGATGGCTTTCTCGACATTCTGGCGGGTCGCCGCGTCTTTGGGCGATTGGATCGGGATTGGGCATCGCTTCGCGTTCTGGAATACGCACCCTATGAGGAGATCATCCGCCTGATCGGTTTCAAGAGGCTGGTGGAAAATTGGTCGCGCTGGCGCGGACGTGTCCGCGCACAAAGCCGCGTGCGTGGGTTCGATTTTCTCGTCCGCTGGCTGCCCGAAAAACACCCAGAGTTGTTGCATGACTAATTCTTCTTTTTACTTCGATATTTTGTATCCCTTGCAGGATCGCGCCATTCAATCCATCCTGCAAGCGGATACCGAGTTTTACCTGACAGGCGGGACGGCCTCCTCACGCGGTTATCTTCACCATCGTTTTTCCGACGACCTGGATTACTTCGTCAACGACGATGATCGTTTCGGTTTGTGGGCGGAACGGGTAATTCAATCCCTTGCAAAAAACACGGACTGGGCTTGCAACGTCTTAATGAAAGAGGAACGATTTGTCCGCTTGAATCTCGTCACTGCAAATGCAAATCTCAAACTTGAATTTGTGAATGACGTTCCCGCGCATGTTGGGGAAATTCGCACCGATCCCGTTCTGGGACGTTTCGACAGCGCCGAGAACATCCTCGCCAACAAAGTGACCGCCGTGCTGGACAGAAAAGCCCCGAAAGACCTGGCTGATATTTGGGGATTTTGCACGCAGAAAAATCTGTCGCTTCACGAGGCGATCACAGGCGCGCAGGGCAAGGCCGCAGGAGTCTTTCCCGCTGATTTGGGACGCGTTCTTTGCTCGGTCACACGTGAGGATTGGGAGGCAATTCGCTGGATTATTGCCCCGCCTGTCGAAACTTACATCGCGCAATTGAATCAATTGGGCGAGGGGCTACTGCTCCCTTAAAGGTCGGCCTTTGTTTTCAACTTAAGGAAATCCGCGGCGGGCATGGACAATGCTCGCGAGCAGAAAAACTCGAAGCCAGCAGTATGCTTTGTTAGCCTGCTTGGATGTATTGGCGGGTGTCATGTTTCCATAGCAAAATACCCTGCCAAATACTTATTATCGTGCCAAGCAATAAAACAAGCCCTTCGAGTTCTGGAAACCGATAAACAAACAGGGACGAGACTCCTGTTAGAAAATAAAACACATTTAGCAGGCGGGGAAAGAGGTGAGATGTCCAACTGGCTGAACCAAGTAACACAAACGTCCATCCTAGAAAATGAAATCCAATCGCATTCACGCCCGCGACAAGCGTGGTCCAAACGATGAGAACCGTTGTAGAGTTTTCCAGATTCAACTCAGGATGGATCAAGTGGTAATGACGATTAGACGCGCGGATCAAAGCGACTGCCGCCATGCCCATTGCCGAAAGGACAGCCGCCAAGAGCGCCAGGTCCATGCGGCGAGCCGCGCTCGCGCCGATGCGTTCGCGAAGCACATAGATCAGAGTGACGATACTGGCTGATAGGATTGGTCCGTAGAGAAAATCGGCCAGGTCGTAAGTGATTACTCCGAAGATGTCGCGTAAATTTCCAGTGAGATAGATCAACGGCGCAACGACAAACGACACCGCGATTAAAAAAGATGCAAGCGCGCCCCATTTGTTGATTGTCATGGCTTCTTACTCCAATATTCAGAAAACTGCTATGCGGGCCAACACCCCGCCTCATGGACAAGTCCGCGCCATGCCTCGACAGGCTCGACACCCACGCATGGACTCATCCCGAGCGGACAAATCCCGAAGCCAGCCATGGCATCGCAGAGCGGAAAGGAAGTGGAACGACTGCTGTGTTGAACGTTTTGGATTATTAAGACATCTTGAACGGGCGAGTTCCTTTGCAGTCAGGAAACTTGGAACATCCCCAGAAGTTTTTGCCTTTGCTTACTCCAGTCTTGGCCACTCTCAACACCATGTCGCTTTCACACTGCGGACACTTTGGCGCAACTTTAGTGTCCGTTTCTATGGATTCTATTTCAATTTGCGGAAGACTCAATGGTGAAATCCAATCATCTAAATGATGGTCGCCATCATAAGTGCCGCAAATTCGACATTCATAAGAACGCGGGATTGCGATAAAGAAATATTTCTGGCATTCACAGCATTTTACAAGTGCGACTTTTTCATCTGAGCCTGCTAAAGTTATGTTCCCAAGAGCATCACCCACAATTATTAAAACTTCAGGATTCCACCAGTCAATATCAGCAACTATTCCAGATTCTATGAGTTTTCGAAGGTTGGTCGGTTTTTCGATGCCAGGTATGTTTGGTCCTTTAACTTCTAAAAGAGCATTCATTTCAGGAAAGTAGAAATCTGGCAAATATCGAATATTGCCGTATTCATAGCCTTCCACTTCGTAAACCCATTTTATTTTGTGTATGTCAAACAATTTGGCATATCGTGCTTCAAGTCGGCTTCGAAATATATTGCCAGCATAAGTTGTCGGAATTGCTCTAATCAAGGTTTTGCCTTTCTTATTGTTCTGATTATATACGACCTAACTGCTCAACACCCCGCCTCATGGACAGTCCGCGCCAGGCATGGACTCATCCCGAGCGGACAAATCCCGAAGCCAGCCAGCACCCTGCGGAGCGAAGCAAGAGCAGAGGGCGCCTGCTCTGTGTTCAGCGGTTTTTATGTTGCGTAACAAGAAATGGGACATTGATGTCTTTTCTTCTCCTGAAGACTTGAGCGGTGAATCTATCACTTGGATATTGAGAATTCCCCCGACCAGGAAACCAAGTCATTACTTTCGCCGCAATCCCAAATCATATAACTTCCTGTTGCAGTGTTGCCAGAAAGGATTACATCAACCCACGAGCCTGATAGCTGACTGCCCACCATGAAGTACTTGGATCCCGGTTCAGGAATATATTCCACAACCCTATAGATCACATCGCTGGGTTGCGAGATGGTGCAGGTATATTTTGTTCCAGATCCCATCATATCCCAAGTTTCAACCTGTAAGGAGAAGCCTGTAATCCCCTCCTCGTTGTAGTCGAAAGAAACCCAAGGGACGTTGTAGCTTGTTCCTGCATAGTGACCATATTCTGGAGGGGGGATGGTGGGGGTCGGAGTGCGAGTAGGGGGACGAGTTGGAGTTTTGGTAGGTACCAAGGTACGGGTGGCGGTTGGCGGAATCGGAGTACGCGTGGGAAGGGGTGTAGCGGTATTGGATGGTGTGATTGTTGGACCTAAAAATTGTCCCGGGCCGCAAGAGGTCATCATTATCCCAAGCACTAGAAAAGTAATTAATTGTGGAAATCGATATGCGTTCATCGAGTCTCCTCCGCCGCATAGACCCACTAACAAAGGGTTATGCAGACGCCTAACGATTAAGGATTGATACGGCGGGAGGGGCGAAAATCGGAAACAGCGGATCTGGTTTCCGCCGTATCAATCCGAGTTGAACTAAGCCGCACGCAGGA
>DAOUMJ010000291.1:0-28818 GCA_034411715.1 Anaerolineales bacterium
GCGCGAAATGTTCATCATTCCGCAACTGGCCTTCGCGCCGATTCCTCAGCCCTGATTTTCTTGTTTTTTGTGCAAGAATTTCATTGGTAAGGTACTAAAGGTTTTCTCGACCGACCTTCATCCTGATTTGCAGGACTGTCCTGCTCGCCGTCGCGCTGGTTCACGGAAGAAACCTTTAGGGTTTTTCTCGATTTGTTCCTCGTCAAAAACCACAAACACACAGGGATTGGCGTGCTATAAAACAACTGTCCAGGCAACGCGACCATGCAATCCACCAGGTCATCTTCGATGATCGCTTTGCGGATCTCGCCCTCGCCCGAGGTATTGCTCGACATGCTCCCGTTCGCCAGCACAAATCCCGCCGTGCCATTGGGCGAAAGGTGATGGATGAAATGCTGTACCCACGCAAAGTTGGCGTTGCCCACAGGCGGCGCGCCGTACTTCCAGCGTTTGTCCTCCCGCAAACTATCCCCGCCCCAATCGCTCATATTGAACGGCGGGTTGGCAAGGATGTATTCAAACTTCGTATCTGGATGAAGGTCATGGTGGAACGAGTCCGCGGGCTGTTTGCCCAAATCCCCTTCGATGCCGCGGATGGCAAGGTTCATCTTCGCCAGTTTGAACGTATTGGGGTTCGATTCCTGTCCGTACACCGAAAGGTCGCCGATCTTCCCGCCGTGCGCCTCCACGAACTTCTCGCTCTGCACGAACATCCCGCCCGACCCGCAGCACGGGTCGAAGACACGTCCCTTATACGGGGCGAGCATCTCCACCAGCACGCGCACCACCGAACGCGGCGTATAGAACTCGCCGCCCTTGCGTCCCTCCTGGCTGGCAAATTGCGACAGGAAATATTCATACACCCGCCCGAGCGTATCCTGCTTGCGGCTCTCCTCATCCGCGAAGTTGATCTTGTTGCTGACAAGATCCACCAAATCCCCGAGCCGACGCTTATCCAGCGTGGCGCGTCCGTAATTGCCTGGCAGCATCCCTCTCAGCGACGGATTATCCCGCTCGATGGACTCCATCGCCTTGTCTATCAAATTGCCGATGGACTCCTGCTTGGCGTTATCTTGAAGGATTTTCCATCTCGCCTCTTTCGGGACCCAGAAGGCGCGTTCCGCCAAATAGACATCTCTATCCTCTGGATCATCCACCGCTTCCTTCTCCACTCGTGCCCGAACCTGCTCGAACATATCTGATACATACTTCAAGAAGATCAACCCCAACACCACGCTCTTATAGTCCGCCGCGTCGAGATGACCGCGCAGTTTATCGGCGGCAAGCCACAACTCCGCTTCGATGCCGAGCGTTCCACCGTTACCGTTCTTGTTCTTCACTTTAGCGTTTTTCTTTGAAGGCATGATTTCTGTTTCCAACTACCAATTGTGTCAAGCAACGGATGCGCCAATCCTACCGAAAAAAACGCAATTAGACAAGTAACGAAAGCCTGCCCGCATCTCCTGTTTCAATACACTCGTACTATTTCCGTCAGGGGACGAACCATCTTCTTCCCCGGCTCCTCATCCGTCCACCCAATGAAAATCATCGCCTGCGGTTCCCACGTTTCGGGCAATTCCAGCGCCTCGCGCGTCTCCTCCTGCGCGTAGAGCGGCCAGCAGATCCAGTTGCCGCCCAATCCCTCGGCGTGGGCGGCGAGGAGGAGATAGGTGGCCGCGTTGGCGACGGATTGGATGGACATGATCTCGTCTTCGCGTTTGTGCTCGCGGACGGCGGTCACGTCGCGGCAGAGGAGGATGAGGACGGGCGCCTCGTGGATGCGTTTGATGGAGCGGGCGACGCGGGCTTCGATCTCGGATTCGGGCGCGCCCTCCGCTGTCATGTCCGCGCGCATGGCGGAGGTGAGGGCGTGGGCGAGACGCGCGCGAGGGGCGGACGGTTGGGCGGACGATTGGGCGGACGCAAGGTCTGCCCCTACGATGACGAAACGCCAGGGCTGGAGGTTGTGCGCGGAGGGGGCGTACGTCGCGGTGGCGATCATGCGCGAGATGGCCTCATCCGCTACGGGGTCCGGGCGGAAGCGGCGGATCGAGCGGCGCGTCCGCAGGAAGGCGTGGAGTTCGTCTGCGCTAGTGGGCATCAATGTGTTCGGGGAGAATCTTGTAGATGACGCGCGTCTGCCCCGCCACCTTCTTCCACGGTTTGCCGTCGTATGTCAACGAGAGGGCGTTGATGTGTTCGTCGCCGCCCGTTTCGGTGATCTCGTCCACGCGGCCGCGGATTTGCAGGTAGCGATAGGGCGTTTTGGGATCCTGGATGACCATCGCCACTTGCGGACGGGCGCGCATGTTGCGGTCTTTCACGCGTCCCTTCGCGGTGTTGACGAGGATGTGCGTCTCGTCCGCGCTGAACCAGACGGGCGTGACCTGCGGCGAACCGTCGGGCATGACGGTGGCGAGGTAGAGAAAGGCTTTGGTTTCATCTGCGAACAGATCGTGATAGTCGGAGGGGATGTGTTTCATGTTCCAGGTTCCATGTTCTAGGTTTCAGGTCAGGCGGTCGCGGAGGAAGGCGAGGGTTCGTTCCCAGGCGAGTTGCGCGGCTTCGTATTTATATTCGGGGCGGTCGTTCTCGAAAAACCAGTGGCGCGTGTTGGGATAGACGTGGAACGAAACGTCTCGGCCGGCGGCTTTGAGGGTTTTCTCCAGTTTCTTTCGGCCTGATTCTGCCACGAATTCGTCTTTCTCCGCAAAGTGGCCGAGGAAGGCGGATTTGGTTCCGGCGTAATCGCCGCCGCGCGCGCCGTAGAAGAGGACGGTTGCGGATATGTCTTTCGATTTTTCCTCCAGCAGCCACAAGCCCCAATACGCGCCCAGCGAGAAACCGACCAGGCCGAGGCGCGCGCCGTCCGCTTCGGTTTTCAGTTGTTTGAGCGCCTCGAGAACCTGCCGGGTGGCCGCGGCGCGTTTGATCTTCTTCTGGCGGAGTTTGTCCGCTTCGGCGATGGTTTTGGCGATCTCGCCGCCGTAGAGGTCGGGCGCGAGGACGAGGTAGCCTTCTTTGGCGAGCCGGTTGCAAAATTCTTTGAAGAAATCGTTCAATCCCCACCAGGCGTGGAGGACGAGGATGCCGCCGCGAGGCTTGGACTTGGGTTTTGCCAGATAGTCGGACATATCCATCTCCTTTCAAGGGGATTTATCGAAACATATCCTGATCTTTTGGCCGAAGCAATTCCTTCAGCGATCCTTCGCGCAGCGGATACGGAAAGCCGCGCGCGTGGACGGCGGGCGTGCCTTCGGCGGCCTGTCCCATCACGAGGCTGGCGGCCGCGGCCAATTCGTCCGCCACACCTACGATGGTAATCCTCAATTCGTAGCCGAACAAGTCTTTCCAGCCGCGCTCGTCCACCAGCGCGGGGATTCCGCTCAGGCCGATGCACACGCCGACCGTGCCGATGCGCCAGGCGCGTCCGTGCGAATCGATGACCATGACGCCGATCCTCTTTCCCGTCTTCGATTCGATCTTCTCTCGAATCGCGCGGGACGAGGCGTCGGGGTCGCGGGGGAGGAGGAGCACCCCCTCCCCCGACTCCTCTCCCTCATTTTCTCCGAAAATGGGGGAGGGGGCTGGGGCAACATTCGAATGATCAATCCCCGCGTTGGCGCAGACAAAACCGAGGCGGTGCTCCACGATCACCGTCCCGACGCGCACGCGCAGGATTTCGGCGCTTTCCCGCAGCATCAATTCGACGACGCGCGGGTCTTTTTCGGCTCGACGCGCCAATTCGAGCGCGCGTTCGCCCGGCGTGACGGAGGCGAGGTTCACCGTCCGCCCTTCGGCCTTGCTGACGATCTTGGAGGCCAGCACGAGGATGTCGCCGTCTTCGAGAGTGATGTTCGACTCGCGCAAGCCCGCGACAATAATATCCGCCAGGTCGTCACCGTGGCGGATGAGGGGGATTTGAAGAAGAGGGGTGAGGCAGAGTTGCATTGGATTATTTTTTTCTCGTCGTTGGAATGAGAGGTTTGAGCAAAATCGCCAACTCCTTGACACTTGTTGTGGCAATTAACCAAATGCGATCAATCCTAACCTCCCCATATTCGTGCGCCAGGATGTTGCGGAGGCCGATGATGTTCCTCCACGGAATTTCCGGATGCGCTTCTTTGAATTCATCCGAAATGCGTCGCGCTGCCTCGCCAACAATCTCCAGTTGGCGTTCCACAGCAGATTGCATCATTCTGTTTCTGGAATATTTTGCATACCGTACTCCCGCGAGGAATTTTCCGATGTTCCTGGCGGCATTGAACATATCCCACAAATACGTCGCGTCACGCTCGTTCGGCATCATAGATAACCTTCATACTCTTCAAGATATTTTGTTTTCGGAAGGGATTCCTGAGTCCCTCTTTTTCAACAAAATCCACCTCGCGGCCGAATAATTTTTCCAGTTCATCCTGCATGGTGACAAAATCAAAAAGACTCCACGGCGCGTCGGGCGTAAAGGATACCAAAACGTCAATGTCGCTATCGGGTCTGAAATCTTCTCTCAAAACCGAACCAAACAACGCGAATTGTCTCACCTTCCAGCGCTGGCAAAAATCGGCGATTTGCTTTTTGGGAATTTTTACCTTAATCTTGTTCATCTCGTCAGTCCTTAATTAACTCCCGTGATCTTTACCCCCGCGTGCGTGCTTCCATATTTCTTGTTGATTCCGATCAGCACGCTGGTGAGACCTTCCACGACGACCGAATTTTCGAGCGGACCCGCGTCCCAGCCTGTGAGTCCCGCGGCTTCCACGAGTTTGAGCGTCTCGGCGCGCGCTTCTTTGGACGTGCCGGTCACCAGCACGTCGCACTCCACTTTCTCATCGGACAGGAGATGTTCGTGCGAGATGTTCTGGAACGCGGCGCAGATCTGCGCGTCGGCCCCGAGGATTTCCTTCGCCTCCTGCGCGGCGGACCCGGCGGCGGGCATCTGCACCATCGCCACTTTCGGCGGGACGAGGGGGACGGTCACGTCTATCAATATTTTCCCTTTGAGCGCGTCCTTCACCGCCTCGAGTGTGGACTGGTGCGCGGCGTAGGGGACGGTCAGTACGACGATATCCGCTATATGCGCGGCCTCGAGATTGGAGAGTCCCTCCACGCTCGCGTCGCCGTTGAGCAAGCCCATCAATTCGGTTGCGGCGGTTTGCGCTTTCACGGCCTGGCGTGAGCCGATGAGAACGCGATAGCCCGCCTTCGCCCAGCGATAGGCGAGCCCCCTGCCTTCCTTGCCTGTGCCTCCAAGAATTGCAATCGTAAGCAGGAGAGAGGGATCGGTCATGTTTGCTCCTAATGAAAGACTCTGCGCGCTCGGTGTTTCTGCGGCGGTTTTTGGTTGATTTCAGGCAAGTCCAAATTGAGAGGGGTTGGGCAAAGGGATGCCGCCGGAGGCCAGTTCCCAGAGGGTCTGGTAGGCCGCCTCGCGCAGTTCCGAGTCGTCGCTTTGGACGGCTTCGTATATGCCTCTGACGATGCCCTCGCTGGGGGCGCGGCGCAGGTGCGGCAGGGCGGCCAGGCGTTCCTCTTCGTTGCCGTCCTTGAGCGCCTTGAGCAGGATATCGGTGGCGGGGACGCCGGGCGAGATGCCCACGCCCTGTTTGCCCGCGAACGCGATCAACCACTGCGTTTCCGAAGGGGACGCCAGCGGGCGCGGGATGCGCGGATCGGCGGAAGGCGTTTTGCTTTCCAGCGCTTCGGCGGCGGCGTTGCGCACGATCCATTGGTCGTCTTCCACCTGGATCTGCCGCAGGATTTCGAGCGCCCATTCTTCGTCCACGCGTCCCAGCCCATACACCGCCGCGCGGCGCACGAGGATATCCGGCATGGTTGCGCCGTCCTTGAGCGTGGCGTGGCCTTCGGCGGGGTCGTTGGCCAGGGCCTCGGCCGCGGCGCGGCGCAGTTCATCGTCCCCGCTCAGCAGGGCGCGGGCAATCTCCTCCAACGCGGCAGGCGTCCCAATTGCCACCAGCGCCAGGCATGCGGCGCGGCGCGCGGCCATGCTCGGCGCGGTCATGGTGGAGGCGAGCAGCTCCACGGCTTTCACGTCCCGAATGGCGCCGCAGCCGAGCGCGGCCAGCGAAATGAGTTCGAACGAAAGCGATTGCAGCGACTGGCGGAAGAAAGACGCCGCCCCCGCATCGCCGGAGAGGGCAAAGGCGGCCATGGCCTGGCCGCGCACTCCGCGCGGGTTATCTTCGGCCTGCAACAGCCGCGCCAGGCCGGCCATGATCTTTCCGCGCCAGGCCGCTTCGCGCGGGGCTTCGCGCAGCCAGCGCGCCGCATTCAGCAGGGGACGCTGCAGCAGGGGATCTTCGATCTTCAGCAGGGCCTCTGCCAGGCGCGTCGCGTCCCCGTGCGCGGCCAGGTGGCGCATGGCGAGCAGTTTCCCGCCCCAGTTTGGCTGGCTGAGCAGGTTTTCCTCGGCGCGATATGCGCTTAGGGCGCGTCCCGCCAGGTGGCCGCCCAGCACGGGATGGAGGAATCGCATTCGATTGTTCGGATGGGTGAGCAGCAGCCCGCTGGCCGACATTTTTCCGAGCAAGCCGCTGGACGGCGCCTGGATGGTTTCCGCCTCTTTTTTCTGGACGGACGGGCCGGCTTCTTCATCCCCGGCCGCGGGCGGCGCTTCGGCGGGATTCTCCTCCAGCGGCTCGAACGACTTGACCCATTCGCGCGCCCGGCGCCGGTCGAAGACCGGCTGCGCGTGCAGGATCATCTGCATGGCGAGCATTTCCAGCGCGGCCGCGGGCGTATCGGGCGGGGTCACGCGGCGGATATGGGAGGTGAGAATATCCTGCGTGCGCGGGCCGAGAATATCGCCTGCAAATCCGCCCCAGGTCTTCAGCGTTAATTCCAGGGGAGTGAGATACTGGTTGCCGAATCCGAGCCAGGCTTCCAATAGGATGGGATCAATCGCTTCGTGAACGGACTGCGCCCAGGCCTCGGTGGAGACGAAGCGCGTCCATTGTTCGCCCCACTTGCGGATGAATTCCGCCTGGCGGCCGGCGTTCCAGCCCAGCAATGCGAGGGGCGCAAAGCCCAACCCGAGCAGGCCGTCTATTTGCTCGGGCAGCGCGGTGGTAACGACGCGCGCCAGGGGATATTCATTGAGCAGGGTTTGCAAAAATTCGGTGACGGCCTGCTGGCCTTCCGGCGCGAGTTCATCGAAGCCATCCAGCAGGAGGAGAGCGCGGCCGTTCTTGAAGGAGTATTGCACGAAAGATGCCATCCGCCCAAAGTCCAGGAAGGAAATGTGTTCGGCGGCGGTCTCGATAATCGGATTGAGGATGTCCTTTGCGTTGTTCACCGGCAGGTTCAAATCTGCGGCGTGGATGAGGAAGGGGGCCAATTCGGCCAGTTCCCCCAGTTGCAGATCACGGTTGGCGGACAGCGTGGCGAGATGGGCCAGCGCCACGGTCTTGCCGAGGCCGTCCATGCCGAGGATGACGATGTTGCTCCCGCCCGAGAGCGCCTGGGGCAGGGTCAGGGTTGGCGCGCCGTAGAGACAGGCCAGTTCGGGCCAGGCAGGCAGATAGGGCAGGGTTTGGGTGACGATATCTTCGGGGAACGGCGCGCCGCCTGGCTCGACGCGCGGCGGCGGGGCCATCAGGAGGGGCGGTATCAGAATTTCGTCCAGCGCAAAGAGCGGGGCGGCAAGATGCATGCCCTGGGCGCGGCGCAGGGTGACGCGGCGATGATCCTCCTCGATGCCAGCCGAGCGGCGCGCCTGGGCCTCTTCGCGGCGCGCGGCCAGTCCCTCGCGCCACTCGCGAAAGGCGGGGCGCATGCGGCCGATCAGCAGCCAGAAGAGGCTGGCGGTGAGGAAGCCGATCCCAAAGGAAAGGGGGTCAACGTAAAAGGGCATGATCAATCCGCAAACAGGATGCGCCCGCAAGTGGGGCAACGCGAGATTTGTGTGTTCGAGCGTGCGGCCTGTTGTTGCGCGGGCGTGAGGGTGGTTCCACAGGCGGCGCAGGCGCTATCGCTGACGGTGGTCACCGCAAGTCTGCGTTTGTCGCGGCGCAGGGAGTCGTATTGTTCCACCAGTTTCGCGTCGAGCGGCGAGGCGGCGGCTTTGCGTTCCGCCTCGAGACGCCCAAGGTCGTGGGAGAGAGTCGCCTGCTCGGAGGTCAACGCGCGGGCCTGGTCGCCGAGGGTGGATTCGGTTTTCGAAAGCGCGGCCCGCGCCTCGTTCAGGGCGGAGGCGGCGGCTTCCGTCGCCAGCATCGCTTCGAGCAGGCGGTCTTCCAGCGTGGCAAGGTGTTTCTTCAGCGAAGCCACGTCGAGTTGTAGATCCTGCAATTCCTTGGGGTTGCGGACGTTCCCCCCGTAGAGGCTGGACTCGGCCTGTTCGATCTTGACGCGCTGCGACTGGACCTCCGCTTCGGCCAGACGTTGGGCGCGCTCGGCCTCCCGATGCGTTTTCTCCGCCGAGGCGACGCGCTCCGAAGCGGCGCGCTGTTCCGCGTCGTTTTCGAGCGCGGCGCGAATCGTCTCGAGGCGCGAACGCGCCTGGTCCATCTGGCTGTCTATCTGCTGGAGGCGATACAGTCCGAGGGCGGCGCTCATAGGGCGATTGTAACGCAAAATTTATTTTGCGCTTCCAATATGCAAAGTGAATTTTGCATTACTGTGTGGGTACGTTGAAGTAATTGTAGACGGCCTGCGAGAGTTGGGCGAATAGCGGGTTGGCCATGGTGTCCCAGATGATTTGAACCGGATGATAGGTGAAGACGACGAGGATGTAGTTGCCGCCCGGCGAGTAGACGATGGCCGCGTCGCTGACGTTGTTGATGACGCCCGTGGCCGGGTTGGTGATCCAGCCGTGTTTGTGGGCGATGCGCGTTCCCTCGGGGACGCCCGCCTGCAACAGCGCGCCGAGTTTGTCCTGCACGAGGATTTCGATCATTTGACGGCAGGCCCGCTGTTCAATCTTCCCCGGGAAGACGGCCACGAGCGCGCCGCCGCCGGTCTGCTCGCACTGGTACAGGTCTTCGAGCAGCATGCCCATGTCGGAGGGGGTGGACTGGTTGTAGGTGTCGGGGCTGGTGATCACGTCGGTGCGTGAGTTGGCGGGAGTGACGATGGTGCGCAGGAGCGGCGCGCCCTGGTAGAAGTAGCCTGCCATGAAGGTGTTTTCGAGGCCGAGGGCGCTCATTTTGTCGGTGACGAGGAGCGGGCCGCGGGTTTCATCCAGCGCGCTCATGAATTTGTCGGCGGGGGGGTTTTCGGAGCGGCGGATCATGTCTATCATCGCGGCGACGGTCTGTTCGCTGAGCGCCTCGGCGCCGAACTCTCCGAAGTAGGAGACCATGATGGGGATCTTCGCCACGCTGGAGGCGGTGAAGGCCACGTCGGGTTGGACGGGGAGCGGGCGGCCGTTGTCTTCGGCAAAGTGGATCTCCTGCCCGGTTTGCAGGTCGAGCATGTACAGGCCGATCACGCCGTCGAATCCCTGCGCCTGGATCACCTGCCGCAGCAGGATATCGAGGTTTTCGAGGGTGGGGCGCGAGGCGACGGTGCGCGCCGCGGTCAACGCGACGGCGCGGTTGTCGGGCGAGCGCAGGGCGTCTTCGATGAGAACGACGGCGCGGTCAATATCCAGCGTTTGTCCGGGCGTGCCGGGGATGAAGTTGACCGTCCCTGGAATGGGTTGGGCGGGGGAGGGCGGCGTGTCGTAGCGGACGGCGATCTCGTTTTTCAGGTAGTCGCGCAGGCGCTCCTCCGAAAGGCTGGCGCTGAGCGGGACGTTTGCCGCGGCCGGCGGGCGGTTCCACAGATAGTCCCAGAATCCGCCCCAGAAGGAGGCGCCGGTGCGGGTCAGGTCGGCGGCGGCCAGCATGGCATCCATATCCACCTGGAAGCCGACCAGGCTGGGGGCGATGAGGAAGTTCGACCCCGCATAGTGAACCTCCACCGGCGAGGTGTAGACCTGCAGCACGCGCTGGGAGGCCGTTTGCGGGTCCACGCCGCCGACCGGGACGCCGGCGATGGTCATCCCGGCCGGGTAGTTGTTCCGCTGGCGGCTGTAGCCGACGAGGGCGAGGATGGTTAAAATAATGGCCGCGCTCAGGAAAAGAACGGCCACGCCACGCAGGATGAGGGAGGTGTTTCGATTGGTCATGTTTTCAACATAATGTGATGAATGTCATGAAAAAGTATAACATATTCGAGGAGGGCAGTTGTGCTAGAATAAACGAAGGATGAGGGATGAAAGATGAAAGATGAAGGAAAACATCAAAACAAGGATTGAAACATGCTCCGCTCATTCTTGATCTATCTTTCCAAGGCGCCGTGGGCGCAGAGAATTGTCACCGGCTGGTCGTTTGCGTGGAAGGCGGCCTCCCGTTTTGTGGCGGGGACGAAAGCGGAGGACGCCATCCGCGCCGTCCGCGAGTTGAACGAAAAGGGGATCAACGCCACACTGGATCATCTTGGGGAGCATACTTCGAATGTCGAGGAGGCCGCGCAGGCTACGGACGATATTCTTGTCATTCTGGACGAGATCGACGCGGCGGGGGCGCGTTCCAACGTTTCGATCAAACTGACGCAGATCGGCATGGGGCTGGACGAGTCGATCTGCCGCGAACATCTTCAGCGCATCCTGCAGCGGGCGAAGGAGCATCGGAATTTCATCCGCATTGATATCGAAGACACGCCCTACACCGATACGACGATTGCCGTCTACAAGTCCATGCTCGAGCGGGGTTTTACGAACAAACACTTCGGCATGGCGGTTCAGTCCTATCTCTACCGCGCCGAAGCGGATACGAAACTCCTGCTCGCCAACGGGACGACCGTCCGGCTCGTCAAGGGCGCATACAAGGAACCGCCGGACAAGGCCTTCCCGAAGAAAGCCGATGTGGACGCGAATTACGACCTGCTGGCGAAACTGCTGATTGACGCCTCGCTTGCTTCCGGCTCCAAAGAGAGCGAAGACGGGCGCATCCCGCCCATCCCCGCCATCGCCACCCACGACGAGAAGCGCATCGAGTTCGCGGTTTCATACGCGCGCAAGGTCGGCCTGCCGAAGGATGGAATGGAATTCCAGATGCTCTACGGCATCCGCCGCGACTTGCAGGAGAAACTGGCAAAGGACGGTTATCCCGTGCGCGTCTACGTCCCCTTTGGCACGCACTGGTATCCCTATTTCATGCGAAGGCTGGCGGAGAGGCCCGCGAATATCTGGTTCTTCGTGTCGAACTTCTTCAAGGGGTGATGTACACAAGTACACAAGTACACAATATAATCAGCCCCATGACCCTCCCCCTCGCCCTCGTCACCGGCGGCGCGCAGAGACTGGGCAAAGCCTTCGCCCTGTCCCTCGCTCGCATGGGATATGATATTCTCCTGCATTACCATTCCTCCGAAGAGGAAGCTCAGCGCACGAAATCGGATATTGAGACGATGGGGCGCTCAGTTCACCTTTTACAAGCCGACCTCTCCGATCCCAAAGAGATCGCTTCCATTTTTTCGCGGGTTGAATTCATCCTTCATCCTTCATCCTTCATCCTTCGTGCGCTGGTCAATTCTGCCGCGATCATGCCTGTCGGTCACCCGCACGAACTGACGCTCGAAGCCTGGGACTCTGCTCTCGACCTCAACCTGCGCGCCCCGTTCCTGATGGCGCAATCCGCCGCCAAGTTGATGACCGAGGGCGGGCTGATCGTCAACGTGAGCGACATCGGCGCGGGAAAAGCCTGGAGCCGCTATCCCTCGTACGCGGTCAGCAAGTCTGCCCTCGAGTCGTTGACCAAAATTCTGGCGCGCGCCTTCGCCCCCTCCATCCGCGTCAACGCCATCGCGCCGGGACTCGTCCTGCAATCGGACGTGGTCACGCCCGAAGAGTGGCAGCGGCTGGTTAGTCGGCTGCCCCTCAAACGTCCCGCGCGACCCGAGGAAATCGCCTCCGCGTTGGAGTTTTTGGTCAAGAATGAATACGTCACCGGGCAGACGATTGTGGTGGATGGGGGATATTCTCTTGTCTAAAATTATCAATCGCCATTTACCAATTACCAGGAGCAGCCATGTCCGAACTCACCGACCTTGCCGAAAAACTGAAATCCGAAGGAGAGCGCTTCGCAGCGTTCTTCTCTGGCCTGACCGACGCGCAATGGCAGGCCGAAGTTTATACCGAAGGGGCGGTTTGGACGGTTCGCAACGTTCTCTCGCACTTCGTCACCTCCGAGCGCGGACTGGTGCGACTCTTCGAGCAGATCCGTCAGGGCGGCGCGGGCGCCTCGGACGATTTCTCGATTGATCGCTACAACGCCAGCCAGCAGGAGAAAACCAGAGAGTTGACTCCGTCCGAACTGCTGGAGCAATACAAATCCGTCCGCGCCGATTCGGTCAACTGGGTTTTGGGATTGCAGGAATCGGAACTCGATAAGGTTGGCCGCCATCCGTTTCTTCAACAGACCACCATCCGTGAGATGGTGAAGATGCTGTACCTGCACAACCAAATCCATTATCGAGATTTGAAGAAGGCGTTGGGAAACTGATCACTAATGACTTTAATCCGCCCCCTCCACCTCCTCTTCACCGCCCTCACCTACACCCTCGGCGTCGCAATCGCGGACTACCTCGGCGCGGCCATCTCGCCAGCCGTCCTCGCGCTGGGACTCGGCTGGGCGCTCCTCGTGCAAATCAGCATGAACCTGCTCGCCGAAGTCTTTCGTCCCTCTAACGAGCCGATCCTCCCCGACCAATCCCGCGCAGAACGCGTCTACCTGCGCGACCGTCTCCTCGTCATCTCCATCGGTCTCCTTGGCATCGCGGCGGGTTGCGCCTACCTGCTCTACCTCGCGGGACGCGTCCACGCTCCCGCGCTTATCCTCCTCACGCTCTCGCTCCTCATTGTGCTGGCCTACGCCGTCCCTCCGCTCAAACTCGTCCGCCGCGGCTTTGGCGAACTCCTTCATGCCGCGCACATCGGTTACGTGTTTCCCTCGCTCGGCTTCGTCCTCCAAACGGGCGAGTTCCATCGTCTCCTTCCCATCCTCGCCCTGCCCGTCACCGCGCTCGCGCTCGTCCACTTCATCGTCCTCGATTTCCCCTCCTTCGCCGACGACATCAAATACGAGCGCCTCACCCTCCTCACGCGCCTCACCTGGCAGCGCGTCGTCCCTCTCCATCACGGACTGATCGTCGCAGCCTTCGCCTTTCTCGCTGCCGCGCCTCTGCTCGGCCTTTCCCTCGCGCTGCTCTGGCCTGCCTTTCTCACCGTCCCCTTCGCCGTTCTCCAGATCATCATGCTCCGCAACATCGCCCTCGGCGCGCGTCCCCTCTGGAAGCCCCTCACCTTCCTCGCCACCTCCCTCTTCGCCCTCACCGCCTACCTCCTCGCCTTCTCCCTCTTCCTCCGCTAACCCGCCACTTGGAACTTGGAACCTGAAACTTGGAACTTGAAACTTTGAGATGCCCGAATTCCTGACCCTCCTCCCTCCCGACGAAGCCCGCGCCCTCCTCCTCTCGCATCTCGCGGGACCTCTGGCGGATTCCGTTTCGATAGACTCGATCCACGCTTTGGGCCGCGTCCTCGCCGAAGACATCCTCGCCCCGCACCCGCTCCCCGAATTCCCCCGCTCCAGCGTGGACGGCTACGCCGTCCGCGCCGCGGACACCTTCGGCGCCAGCGAATCCCTCCCCGCGTACCTGACCCTCATCGGCGAAATCCCCATGGGCGCGCCCGCGGACTTGTCCCTCGCGCCCGGTCAATGCGCCTTGATCCACACCGGCGGCATGTTGCCTGCCAGCGCGGACGCGGTGGTGATGCTGGAATACACACAAACAATAAACCGCAGAGACCGCAAAGAGCGCGGAGAAAATCAAAAAAGAAACTCAGCGAACTCCGCGCTCTCCGCGGTTAATCCCGAAATCGAGATCCTGCGCGCGGCGGCGGTGGGGGAGAACGTGATTCAGGTTGGCGAGGATGTGCGCGCGGGACAAGTCGTCATCCCGCGCGGCGCGTCCCTGCGCGAGGCGGAGATCGGCGGGCTGATGGCGCTGGGCATCGTCAGCGTGCGTGTAGCCAGGAAGCCGCGCGTGGGATTGATTTCCAGCGGCGACGAGATCGTTGAACCGGATCAGGCCGCGGGTCCGGGCAGGGTGCGGGATGTCAACGCGTACACGCTCTCGGCGCTGATCACGCGCGCGGGTGGGGAACCCGTCCGCTACGGAATTATCCCCGATGATTTCTCCGCATTGCAGGCCGTGACAAAAAAGGCGCTGGCCGAGTGCGACGCGGTAATCATCACGGCGGGTTCGTCTGCCTCCACCCGTGACATGACCGCCGACGTGATCCGCACGCTTGGCGCGCCCGGCGTTCTCGCGCATGGAATCAACACCCGCCCCGGCAAGCCCACCATTCTGGGCGCGGCGGACGGCAAGGCCGTGATTGGCCTGCCGGGCAACCCCGTCAGCGCGCTGGTGAACGGATTTCTGTTTGTCCAGCCCGTCATCGA
Source organism: Anaerolineales bacterium (assembly GCA_034411715.1). Lineage (GTDB taxonomy): Bacteria > Chloroflexota > Anaerolineae > Anaerolineales > Villigracilaceae > Denitrolinea. Next base: position 14,469 of record DAOUMJ010000291.1, read on the forward strand.
AAAACTGCTCGGCGCTCTCCCGCGCCCGCGTCCCACCGTGACGGCGCGGCTGACCGTCAACCTCCCCTCCCAGGCCGGACGCGAAGACTGGTGGCCCGTGAAGTTACTCCCCTCACTCGTAATCGGGAGAGCCCCTTCCGCTTCGCTGCAGGGGGGCTTCGCACGGGCCGGGGGTGAGGGCTGGGAGGCCGAACCCATCTTCGGCAAATCCAACCTCATCTTTACCCTCGCCCAGGCCGATGGCCTGCTTCGCATTCCGCCCGACGCGACGGGGATGGGAGCGGGGGAGGTGGTGGAGGTGGTGTTGATGTAGGGCGCGGCGAAAACCACCCTTCGAGAAGACGAGGATATATTCGTGCGTGTCGCGCAGGGTGGGGTTGGCCGCCGATTGCCACGATCCCCAGGCGGTGGACGCGCTGGCCGAGGCGGCCTTGTCTCAGATGATCTCGCCGCGCATGAGAAAGCCCAGGTCGAGCATATCCACGATCAACATGGCGTGGAGGGGGATGTAGGGCTTGCGTCCGAGATTGGCGACGTTGACGCAGGCGCGTCCGCCGGGGACGAGCGCTCGATACGTCTCCGTCCAGACGCGTTTCAGGAAGGCCGGATATTCCTGAAGCGAGAGGTCTTCGTCGTAGTCCTTGCCCACGTTGTAGGCCGGCGAGGTACGCCTCCTCTGTGCGTATTTACCTGTCTGCAAATTTATCCAACAAAACGGATGAAAGAGGAGAGACCGTTTGCACAAACTCCATCCTTGTCCGTTTGACCGCAGCGAGGAAGACGTAATCGAAGAAGCCGCGCTCGTCGTGGTCGTCAATGTGCATGTGCGCGTGGGAATCGCGCGGCAGGAGGGGCAGGATGAATCTGTGAAGCGATGGGATGAAGGCCAGAATTTCGAGGGGGTAGTACAACTTTCCGGAGCGCAGGTCGGGATGCTGGAGAATCTCGGAGGAAACGGGATCCACCTCCTCGGGCGGAGGAGGCGTTCGCCCATCGAAGCGGGAAAGCCAGCGGGGGATGTAGTCGCTGTGGGCGTAGAAATCCTGCGCGGTGTGGATCATCCGCCCGAAGGCGCGCCAGGCCGATGGCGTGTCGCCGCGTTCGAGCGCGGGGTGGATGAGGGTGCGCTGTTCTTCGATATAGGCGTAGGATTTTTGGAATTGGTTGTTGTCGAAATGGAAGCGGTCGTGGCCGAGTTGGTAGCGCAATCCATCCTGCCCGGCGTTGGCGTGATTGACGGCCTCGAGCGCCCGTGGGCTGACCTGCGCGGCGAGGGCCTGTCGGGTGATCTCGATGTGATGGCGGACGAGCATCGCTACTTCATCCCCAGAAAGCGATAGACCTGCACGGGCTGTTCGCGGCCGCGCACGGTGACGGGCTCGAGCGGTTCGGCGTGGACGCGATCGGCGATGAAATCGTACGCGGTTTTTTGGAGGAGGATCTCGCCCGGTTCGGCGATGACTTGCAGGCGCTGGGCCAGGTTCACCGTGTCGCCGATGGCGGTGTAGTTGAAGAGTTCGCTGGTGCCGACGTTGCCGACCATGGCCGGCCCGCTGGCGATGCCGATGCGGAAGTGGAGATGATGAAGAGGCTCGGAAAAGTTCTTGTGCAATTCGAGGGTTCGTTGCAGGATGGCGTCGGCGGCGCGCACGGCGCGCAGGGCGTGGTCTTCCTGGGGGTCGGGGCTGTTCCAGATGGCGAGGACAGCGTCGCCCATGAATTTATCGAGCAGGCCCTCTTCTTCGAGAACGGCATCGGCCGCGAGGGAGAGGTAGGCGTTGAGGACTTTGAAGACGGTTTCAGGATTTTGCTTTTCGCTGTAGGAGGTGAAGCCGCTCAGGTCGGCGAAGAGGATGGTGACGGTCTCCTTGCTGCCGTCGAGGCGCAGGTTGCGCGGGTCGGCGAGCAGGCGGTCGCGGATGCTCGGGGCGACGACGCGGCCGAAGGTCTGGCGGATGCGTTCCTGTTCGGCCTCCAGTTTGCGGCGCTCGGTCAGGTCTTCGAAAAAGATGGTCGCGCCCTTGGCCGCGCGGTAGGCGTCGAGCAGCGGCGCGCAGGAGACGCGCAGCGACAGTTCGCCGCGCGGCGGGATGACGCGGTTGATCTCGGAGATGTAGACGGGTATGCCGTTTTGCGCGGCGGTGTCGGTGAGATAGACGAAGTCGGAGTAGAGGCTGGGGAAGACCTGTTCCATCGAACGCCCCACCACCTGATCCATGGGAATGCCGAGGATCTGTTCGGCGGCGCGGTTGAAGAGCGTGACCTGGTGGGCGAGGTCGGTGGTGATGACGCCGGTGGTGATGGAGGCAAAGATATCGTCCATCAGGTGTTTCATTTCGAGGGTCTGGTCGAGGGTGCGGCGCAGGTTGGCGAAGAGACGCGCGTTCTCGAGCGCCAGCGTGGACTGAGCCGCGACCGCGGCCAGGAAGTCGAGGTCGTCGCTGTTGTAGAGTTCGCCCGAACGGCGCGGGCCGAGGGAGAAGAATCCGATCAGGCGCCCCTCGTAGTGGAGCGGCGCGAAGGTGAAACCGAGGAGCCGCTCGTAGCCGCGCAGGTCTTCGGGGAGGGGCAGTCCCGGTGAAAGCCAGAAGGGCGCGTCCGCCTTTTGGATGCGCGTCACCAGCGGTTCGTCGGCGGGGTAGGCCGGGGCGCTGTCTTCGCGCGTGGCGTGGGGAAAGTATTGCCCGTATTCGTCGTTGTAGAGGTAGATGACGAAGCGTTCGGGCGCCAGCGCCTGGTGAAGTTGTTCCTCCAACATGCGCAGGATTTCGTTCAGGTTCGGCGTGATGACGAGGCCGCGCGAGAGGCTGGAAAGCACGCGGCGGTAGTCGGCCGGGGAACGGTAGAAGAGGCGGTCTATGGCGCGTTGGATTCCATCCCGGACTGGGATGAGTCCCACCGCGAGGATGACGAGGAAGAGTCCGATCACCAGCGGGTTGTCGGCGCCGATGCTTTGCTCGATGAGGTACGAGACGAGGGCGATGAGTCCGTAGAAGGTCCCGAGCGCGACGCCCATCGTCAGCAGGTAGGTGAGGGCGCGCGAGAAGATGCGGTCCACGTCCAACAGGCGGTAGCGGACGATGGCGTACGTCACCGAGAGCGGCAGGAAGACCAGCATCGGGAAGAAGAACGCGCCCTGGAATTCGGGGATGGTGGAACTGAAGACGATGGGGATGAGGAACAGGGTCAGCACCGGCAGGAAGGCGATCAGCGCGCCAAAGACGATGACGCGGCTCTGCTGGCGCACGATCGGCGATTGACTGCGGAAGATTCGCACGACGAGCGTGCCGATGAAAAGAAGGATCGAAACGAGGATGAAGGCATAGCCGGTGATCCAGGTATCCACGTAGGCCAGCGGGTCTGTCGGCCGGACGATTTCGCGCACGGTGGGAATCGCCAGCCCGGCCACGAAGAGCCAGGGGATGTAGCGCGAGGCCGGCCAGCGATCCACGAAGGGCATCTGCTGTGGGAAAACCAGCGCAAGATGCGCCAGCGCGCCCGCGCCCACCAGGATGCTCAAGGCCCACAGGATCACCGCGTGGTGGGTGGTGTTCATGTCGAGGAAGGCGGTGGTCAACACCGAAACAGCCGCGGTGAACGTCACGAAGGCGCGGCTGGCGCGCAGGTCCGGGCGGATGCGGTAGGCCCACAGGCCCGTCAACAGGAAGACCAGTCCCGTCAAATAGGGGACGATGAACGAACTGAGCAGGCTTCCAAACGGAAAACGAATGGGCGTGATCGGCAGCGTGTATTGCTCCCCGTTCCGGCGCGCGAACGCGGCCTCGAGCGGCGCGAACCCGTTCGAGACGAGGAAGGCGCGCGCTTCATCCACGTTTGCTGCCGGCTGATCGTTTAGCGCGATCAGTCGGTCGGACCAGGCCGCGCCCGCGCTGCGCGCCGGCCAACCGGCATCCTCGATCTGGCTGACGATGTTGTTCGGCTCCAGGAACATGCCCAGGAAGGGGTCGCGCGACCATTCCACCGCCCAGAACGGCGATAGAACGAGCAGCGCCACCGCGACGGCAATGGCGCCCAACGGCACGGCATGATCCAGCCAGGTGGCGCGCGTTTCGTTTTGCATGTCCTGATTATACTGGACAGAACCCGTTTTCTTTACAACCCCCGAAATGAAGTGGAGTGGGGCGGAGAAAACGGTTTCTTGCGGCTATAATTGCCCGCATGGAATTTTATTCACGCAGCGGCGACGACGGCACAACAGGACTTCTTGGCGAGGGACGCGTATCGAAGACGCATCCGCGCATCGAGGCGCTGGGCGCGCTCGACGAATCCACCGCGACTTTGGGGCTGGCGCGCGCCCAGGCGCGCGATCCACGCTGCGAGCGAATCCTGCTCGAAATTCAACGCGACCTCTACAAGTTGATGGCCGAGGTGGCCGCCGCGCCCGAAAACGCCGAGAAATTCCGCGCTGTTGACGAAGCGCGCGTGGACTGGCTCGAGTCGCAAATAGACACGCTGGCCGCAACCGTGACGATGCCGCGCGAATTCATCCTGCCCGGCGATTGTCCCGCAGGCGCGGCGCTTTCGCTGGCGCGCGCCGTCGTCCGCCGCGCTGAGCGCCGCGTGGTGGAATTGATCGAATCGAAGGAAATCTCCAACCCCGAACTGCCGCGCTATCTCAATCGGCTTTCCTCCCTGTGTTTCGTTTTGGAATTGATCGAAAACGCCGCGGCGGGCAAGGATACAACTCTCGCGAAGAGCTCTTAACCACAAAGGACACAAAGGACACGAAGGAAAAACCTTTGTGACCTTCGTGTCCTTTGTGTTTAAAAAGGATTTCAATATGACCGGCACCCTCCTCAACATCGCCGCTGTCCTCGCCGGCGGAAGCGTCGGCCTGTTCTTCGGCGCGCGCATCCCCGAACGCTTCAAGTCCACCGTCATCGCGGGGATGGGTCTGTTCACCTTCGCCATGGGTGCGCAGATGTTCTTCCAGACGCAAAATCCGCTCATCGTGCTGGGCGCGCTGTTGATCGGCGCGCTGCTCGGCGAGTGGTGGCGCATCGAGGACGGACTCCACAACCTGGGCGCGCTTCTCGAAAAGCGCTTCGCGCGTGACGAATCGACGGAGGGCTCGGCGAAATTCGTTCGCGGCTTCCTGACCGCTTCCCTGCTCTTCTGCGTCGGCCCGATGACCATCCTCGGCTCCCTGCAAGACGGGCTGACGGGAAATTACGAACTGCTGGCCGTCAAATCCGTCCTCGATGGATTCGCGGCCATGGCCTTCGCGTCCACGCTGGGAGTGGGCGTGCTGTTTTCCAGCCTCGTCATCCTCGTCTATCAGGGCGGACTGAGCCTGCTGGCGGGGACGTTAAGTCCCATCATCAGCGAGGCGATGATGGCCGAGATGACCGCCACCGGCGGCGTGTTGTTGATGGGACTGGCGCTCAGCAGCCTGCTGGAGATCAAGAAGATTCGCGTCGGCAATTTTCTCCCCGCGCTGGTGATCGCGCCGCTGATTGTGTGGCTCCTTTCCCTATTTTAGCGAAGCGAGATTTTCGTGGGGCGGGATGGCATCCCGCCAAACCGGGAATGCGGATTGCCAATCCGCACCACGACGATATCAAAGAGGGCGCTCCCGCGAGAGAGCGCCCTCTTTTTATTTAGCAGGCGACCGGGAGACCGGTAGATTACTGCCCCATTTCCACGAGCGCGGCTTCGATTTCCGCTTGAAATGCAGCGAACGGCTGGGCGCCCTGGATGATCTTCGTCTTCGTCTCACCGTTGACGACGTAAGTCAGCACGAAGGAGGGGGTGGCCTGGATGCCGGCCGCCAGGCCGTCAACGCCGTCCTGGGTGACGCGCTCGGCATACTTGCCGGCGTTCAGGCAGGAGTTGAAGGCGTCCATGTCCAGGCCGAGGGTTTCGGCGAAGGCCTTCAATTTGCGCGGGGTGTAGTCGCCCACGTTCTCGCCGGTGTGATTGGCGAAGAGAATGTCGTGATATTGCCAGAATTTTCCCTGGTCCCCGGCGCAGTAGACGGCCTCGGCCGCATCCTGCGATTCCTGCCCAATGAACCGCCCGAACGAACGGTAAATGAAGCGCACCTTGCCGGTTGCCGCGTAGGTCTCCACCAGTTGCGGTTCGGTTTGCTCGGCGAAACGCTGGCAGAAGGGGCACTGGAAATCGGAATATTCGGTGATGGTGATGGGCGCGTCCGGGCTGCCGGTGGCGTTGAAATCCACCATCGGGCGCTCATAGGAGGCGGCCGCGGTCACGTCCACCGGCTTGAGGTTGGGATAAACCAGCACGGCGAAGATGAACAGCGCGCCGATCACGACCGCGCCGATGCTGATCAGGCGGTTGCGCTGCTGCTCGCGCTGGCGTTTCTCGCGCAGTATCTGGCGTTTGCTCTTTCCCTGTTCGTTGGGCATGATAAACACTTCTCCTTCAAAATTTATGGCGGAATTTTGCCATGTTCAAATTGTTTTGTCCAGACGAAAACCGCCGCGCTTATCATTCCTTAACCTGCGCGTTCAGCCACGCGATATACGTTTCGAACACTTCGGCCTTTTCCGGCTCGTTGTGCGGCTCGTGATACAGGCCTTCGAATCGCTTCAATGTGACCATTCCCTGCGGGGCGAGACGGGCAAACTCCTCGCTGCCGCGCGGGAAGGCGATGTGGTCCTCGGAACCATAAGCCAGCAGCACGGGGACAGGGAGCGCGGCGGCCCGCTCGAAGACCGTCTCTGTAGCCTGCAGGCCGGCGCGCCCGAATCCCAGGGTAATACGGTCATGCACCAGCGGATCGTTGACGTAATCGGTCACTACCTGTGGATCGCGGCTGAGGTATTGGGTCTCCAGTTCGCTCGGCAGGGTGAGGGTCGGCGCAAGCGAACCAAGCGTCTTGACTAGCGTCAATTTGGCTTTCTGTTCATGGATGGCCGTCCTCAGTCCCGGCGAAGAGATGATCATGCCTTTCACGTCGGGCGTGCGCGTCAGGCTGTAGGAAAGCGAGAGCAATCCGCCCAGGCTGTGGCCGTACAAAAAGCGCGGCGCGGAGGGGTAACGCGTCGCCGCGTCGCTCACGAAATCGTCCATATCCTTGAAAAAAGCCTCCAGCGAGGGCGTATGCCCGCGCGGGCCTCCCGACTTGCCGTGTCCGCGCAGGTCGAATCCAAGCATGGCATAACCCGCCTCTGCAAACGCCGCGCCGACATGCTCGTAGCGTCCGATGTGTTCGCCCAATCCGTGGATAAGACAGACGGCGGCTTTCGGCTCTTTTTCGGGCTTCCAGCCTTTCGAATACACCTTCAGCCCGTCGAAGGATGTCCACTCCCATTCAAAGGTTTTCATTTTTTGCTCCTTGTGTCTGTGTAGAAGGCGCGCGCTTGCGCGGATGAATTTCTCACGAAGTCGTCACTTTGAACTCGCACTGTCCCGCGCCGTTGGCGCGGCAGGAAATTTCGGCGACGTCATACTCGCGATTTGTCGCCCAAAAGAGGGACTGGCGCACCAGTCCCAACGTCACCCAGCAGATGGGCTCGTCGGCGCGCTGCTCGTGCGCGGCGGGCGAGGCGTGATCCACGAACAGCAGGTCGAGGTCGAGGGTGTGGACGGTGATGTCGCCCGGCGCGAAGGAGAGCAGGCGCGCCAGCAGGTCGAGCGCGGGCTTGGGATGCGCGGCCGTCGCCAGGGCGCGCGCGAGCGGAATGCGCGCTTTGGTCGTCAGTGCGGCTTCTGCCAGCAGGCGGTGCCAGAATTGCGCGCCGACGCGCATCAGCAGGCCGCGCGCTCCGCGTCCGTAGTACAGGCGAAAGGCGCGCTGCAGGTCCGCGTAGGCGCGGGCGGCCGCGGAGGCGTCGAAACGCGCGGCCGCTTGCGGGTCCGCGAGAAGCGGCGGGAGTCCCGCTTTGTCCAGCACAGCGGAGAGTTCCTCCGCCCCCGCTTGCGCGGCGAGGGTTTGCGCGAACGTCCGAAGCAGGCGCGGGGAGAAGTCAGGCATCCTTCGCCTCTCCGATCTCGAAACGGCAGTAGGGATCGCCCTTCGCCAGGCAGTGCGTCTCGACGATTTCGCGCTCGCGGCCGCTGGCCCAGCGCACGGCTTCGCCGATGGAACCGACGTAGAGGTGGCAGACGGGCGTTTCGCTTTTGCGGCCCTGGCAGATGGCGCAGGTGGATTCGAGATAGGCCAGGCGTTCGCCGCTATCGTCCACCCAGGCTTCCACCTGCGGGTTGCTCTTTTTGAGCGCGCTCACCATGCTGTTGAGAATGAATTTGACGCGCTGCCGTTCGGGGAGCAGTTTCAACGCCGCGCCCGCGATGCCGAGCAGGGCGGCCTGTTCGCGCACCGCGTACTCGAAGGATGCCTTGCCGATGCGACGCAACATGCCGCGTCCGCCGCGCCCGTAGAATTCCTCGATGGCGGCGTTCAGGCGCGCGTATTGCGAGGCCTGGATGGAGGGATTCAGATCTTCGGGCGGAAAATCGCCGATGAAACGTTCCAGCCCGCTGGCGCGCAGCACGGCGTTCAACCCGTTCTCGCCCATCACCTCCTGCGCGGCGATGAGCGCCTGCCGCACCAGCGCGTTGACGATGACCGCGTCTTCTCTCGCCATGTTGGACTCCTTTTCCTGTAGGTCGGATTGCCAATCCGACTTACAAATTCTTAAACCGATAAACGATATACGGGATAGGACTCTCCCGTGCGGACGAAGCCGAGTTTGCGATACAAGGCCAGCGAGGCGTGATTGTCCTCCTGCGTGTTGACGGAAATGAAGTTCGCGCCGCGCTGGCGCATCTGGATGACGAGACGCGCGGCCAGCGCCGACCCGAAGCCGAATCCCTGCGCCTCTTTTCGGACCGCCAGGCGGGCGAGGTGCGCCCCGTTCGCCTTCCCTGTGGACAGTTGGTAGCCGAGCAGGCGTCCCTGCGATTCGATCACGTCCGCCGCGACGGCATGGGATAGGGCGCGGCGCAGGTTCTCCCCCGAGACGCGCCACATCGGCTCGAAGGCCTCCGCGTCCACCTGTTCCACTTGCGGCAGATCGGATTCTTTCATGGCGCGCAGGGTAACATCCGGGGGGAGCGAGGCGGGCAGCGCGGGGCGCCCGCGCCATTCGAGCATGACGATATTTTGGACGCGAAGAAACTCGGCGCGCGACATGAGTTCGCGCATCCAGCCGTGCATGGCGATGACCCCCACTTGCGCGCCGCCGCGCCGCGCCAGTTCGGCGCGCGCCGATTCCCATAACGCGTTCCAGGTTTCGAGCGCGGGGACCTGTCCGCTGAACGCGAACAGGCGGATCCAGGCGACGCCGGGCGGGTCGGGCGGACAGGCGAGGGCGGCCAGGACGCGCCCTTCCTCCTCCATCAGCCAAAAATGGGGCGACCCGAGCCAGTCCAGGGAGGGACGCCAATCGAGGTGGCGATGGGCGTGGTTCTGGTAAAAGATGAGGTTGGAGATGGCCTGCCGATCCTGCCAATCGGCAGGGCGGATCTGGAGACTGAGCCCGATCATGATTTGAAACGCAGCAGGAATTTGAGAAGACGCTGGAGCAAATTCGGTTTTTCCACCGCGCCGAGCGAGCCGAGCATGTCCATGCCTGCCTCGCTGAGTTTTCCCTGTTTCAGGCGGATGGCCGCCGCGGATTTCAACACCAGGGCGCGCATGTCCTGTTCGCCCGTTTCTTCGAACAGCCCGGCGGCGCGCTCGTATAGCGGCAGGGCTTCCTCGTAGCGCTTGAGGGCTTCCAGCGCGGCGGCCTGGTTGCCGAGCGCCATGGCTTGTTTTTTCGCGTCGGCGTGCGATTCGAAGATTTTGTCCGTACCGGCCGCGGCCTCCAGGGCTTGTTGCGGCTGGTTGTCCTTTAGCAGGGCAACGCTTCGGTTGTTGTCCATCTCCGCGGCGCGCAGGCTGTCGCGTCCGAGGGTGAATCCACGCGAGGCCTCCTCGAAGAGACGGGCGGCCTCGGCGTAGCGGCCGGACGCGAAGGCGCGTTTCCCCTCTTCGGCGAGTTGATGCGGTTCTTTTTCCATGATGAAAACCGTCCTACGCGGAGTCCAACGACTCCAGTCGTTGGCGCAAAGTCTGGAGACTTTGCAGTCCGTCCGTCGTTAGAAAGTAATATCGAGCAGGCCCTCGGCCACCGAGCGCAGGCGTTCTGTGGACATGCTGCTCAGTTTACGCGCCAGTTCGAGGTAGGGGATGTTGACCGGCTGGCTGGCGAAGGCGCGCAGGTCGGCGGGCAGTTTCAGGAAATCGCGGATGGCCTTCTGCTCGCTCATCCACTGGCCGACGGGGCCGCTTTCGTCGAACATCTCCTCCACGCGGCTGTCGAGCGCGCCGAGCAGGACCTCGAGATCGGGGATCGGGATCGGGCGTTCGCCCAGTTCGAAGGCCTTCAGACGGCTGGAGGAAATGCCCGTCTGTTGCGAGAGTTCGCGCGCCGATTTATTGACCTTCTCGCGCGCCTGCCGCAGCAGCGCCCCGATCATGCGCTGGCGGACGAGCAGGAGGCGCGGCAGGTCGAGTGGCGCGATGACGGGATCGTCGTCCGAGATGGCTTCGCTGCCCCAGAAGTGGTCAATGGGCAGTTTCAGGTAATAGACCAGCGCTTCCAGTTCGGGCAGGGACGGGGAACGGCGGCCCTCCTCGTAAGATTTGAAAATGCCCTTCGTCACACCGATGGCTTCGGCGCAATCCTGAAGGGTCCTGCGCGAGGCCAGGCGGGCGTCGCGAATCAGGACGCCCAGTTTCTTGGTGCGGATGGTGATCTGGGAACGGGTATCCATGATGATTCCTTGGATGATTCCTTGCGGGTGAGAATGCGACTGCTCGAATTATACTGCCTCTCCGGCCTTCGTGCGCGCGATCCGAACCGTCACCGATTCAATTCCCAAATGATCCGCAAACCGTCGAGCGTGAGCCAGGGCGCGATGATTTGGATGATGTCGGTTTCCCTGGCGACGATTTCCGCAAGGCCGCCCGTGGCGATGACCTTCATATCCTTGCCGAGTTCGACGCGGAAGCGGGCGACCATCCCTTCGACCATCGAAACGTAACCGAATAAAAGGCCCGATTGCATGGCGTGGACGGTGTTGCGGCCGATGACCGAGGGCGGACGCTGGATGTCGACGCGGGCGAGTTTGGCGGTGTGGGTGAAGAGCGCGTCGGCGGCGAGGTTGATGCCCGCGGTGATGGCGCCGCCGAGATATTGACCGTCGGCGGTGAGGGCGTTGAAGGTGGTGGCGGTGCCGAAGTCAATCACGCAGGCGGGGCCGCCGTAGAGTTTGTGGACGGCGACCGCGTCGGCCACGCGGTCCGCGCCGACGGCCTTGGGATCTTCGTAGCGGATCTTGATTCCGGTCTTCACGCCCGCGTCCACGATGAGCGGTTCGCGCTTGAGATACTCGCGGCAGGCCTGCGCCACGCGGCCCGTCAGCGGCGGGACGACCGAGGCGAGGCAGATCCCCGTCAGGTCGGCGGGTGTTCTGCCGATGTGCGTGAGCAGGCCGAGGAATTGCAGGCCGTATTCGTCGGGCATGCGCGCGTCCTCGGTGGCCAGCCGCCAGTGATGGACGAGCGTCTCGCCTTCGTACATGCCGATGGTCAGGTTGGTGTTGCCGAGGTCAATGGCGAGGAGCATGGGTCACTCCGTGAAAATGTCTTCCGGGGTCGGGACGATGTTGAAGAAAAGAAACAGGGCGGTGGGATAAATGTGGAAGATCAAGCGGTTGATCGAAGTATCCAACTGCCATTGGATATCATGGGGAGTTATCACGTAGATGACGCAATATCCAAGCGTCTGCAACAGCATGATCGCCGCAATTGCACGGACGCCTTGATGGGAAGCCATCGAAAGATCCGCGCCCAGGAACGCCCCAACCACGATTAAAACGAGGAGGATGCTGAAAGGCCAGGAATTACCGGCATTCGACAGGCGCAAGACAAGGGTCTTGCCCACAATCCAATATCGGGACAGATCTGTGATTCTTGAAAGCGTACCTTCCCCGCCTGCCAGCAGGTCGTTGGGGGGAACGAGCGATTTGTGATAGAGGATGACCGCCAAAGGAATGGCCAAACCTGCAAGGTACCACATTAGCGTCCGCACCGTTTCCTTGCGGGCGACCAGCATGAGAACGATTGGGCTGATCGCGATATAGAGCTGTCCTTCATTCTTCGACCAGCCAGCCAATCCTGCCATAAAACCTGCCAGCGCCAAAATGGCCGGCTCCTTCCGCACAAAATACGAGTAGAGCAGGGCGCTCGAAACGAACATAAAAAAGGTGACAGGCATATCCCCCACCAGCGAGGCGCTGACAGTTGTAAGAGTTGATGCTCCCATAAATACCAGCGAAGCCATGCCCGCCTGCCCGATTGTTCGATGGGAACCCACCAATGCGAACATTGCCGCGATGGATGCAAGCATGAACAGGAGTCCCTGAACCATCGGCACGCGCTGGGTTTCTGCGCCGAGCATTTCCCATCCCCAAGCCACATTCAACGGCACGAGTAGGGGGTAATCCGCATGGGTCAGCCAGTGAAGGTCGGGCGAAAGAGTGGCGGTCCAATTTTCGGGGTCGCGGTAAATGAAGCGGGCGGCGCGATTCCATACGCTCCAGGCGTCGAAAGCGCCCTGCGGACGGGCGTCGAAGGCGTTGAAGAAAGCCATGATCGTGAAGAGGAAAGCGATGAACGCCAGAATCAGAATGACCGCCTGCAGGCGGGAGAGTTTGAACGAGACGCCCTTCAAAAAGTCCCCGCGCTTTTGGAGAACAACCAGCCCGATCAGTGCGGACGACAGGAGGAGTTGCACGGCCAGAATATTGACCCTGCCCGGCGCGACCAGCAGGGACAAAAAATAGAGCAGCGAGTTGATCCCCAATCCCGCGCCGATCCCCAGCGATAACTTCAAGAGAAGCGCCAGCGGACGCTCGTCCTGCCAGAGCAAATGGACGAGAAGAGCGCCCGTGAGAATGGCTGGGATGAAATACAGAAAGGCGGGGAGCGTCATCATTCCTCGATTTTGCGGAGGATATAGACATTGTGTTTGAGCGCGATGATCCGAAACTCCCCCTTGTGCGCCTCCTGCCACGCCTGCATGGAGGCAGGCGACAGGATGGCCACGTTCCATTCGGCCACGGCGCCTTGTTTTACGACCAGGGGGGCGAGAACGTATTGCGTCAACAGATATTCCGCCATTTGATCCCAATCCTCATATTCGTTGCCTGGCACGTTCCATTCCCCCACGTAGCCGATCACGCCGCGCTGGATCGGCAGCCGCGCTTTGACGGGAGCCAGGATGGTCTCCCACCTTTCGATGGCCTCGCTGCCCTTGTCCAGGTTTCGAGTGGAATACCAGAAATTTACGGTGGAGGACAGGCTGGCAATTGCCAGGGCAAATACCAGGAACTTTCCGAGTCTGGCCGGCTTGATCATAAAAGACATTTTACCATTCCGCGCAAATTCAATAGGACAAAATCGGGCTTGATTCGTGACATCTGTCCGCACCGCTTCTCACCACAGATTAACCTCGATATGTAAAATTCAGACTGTCGAAAAGATTCGCTTTCATCACTTCATTATCGGAGGCATCACATGGGACGTTCCAAATTCATCATCGGCGGCCTGTTCATTCTCGCCGCGGTGGTTTACCTTATCTTCTCGTCCACGCAGGCGAGCGCCGAGTATTTCATGACCGTGGACGAACTCAAGGCCAAAGGCGACCAGGTCGTTGACAAAAACCTGCGCCTCTCCGGCGCGGTGATCGGCGATTCGATCCAGTACGACCCGCAGACTCTCACCCTGACCTTCCAGGTGGCGCACGTCCCCGGCGATAACAAGGAGATCGAGGCCCTGGGCGGGCTGGCCAAAGTGTTGAAGGACGCCATCGCGGACCCGACACGGGCGCGCATGACCGTCGTCTACGTCGGCCCGAAGCCCGACCTGCTCCGCGACGAAGCGCAGGCCATCATGACCGGCCGCCTCGGCGCGGACGGCATCTTCTACGCCGACGAACTCCTGCTCAAATGCCCCACCAAATACGAAGAGGCCGTGCCGGAACAGGCCTCGGGAAATTAGCAAAGTAACCCTAAAGGTCTTTCAGACCTTTAGGGTTTTAATTCCAAGGAGATTCCATGCTCGCAGAATTTGGATACGGCGTTTTAGCGGTGACCTTTCTGCTCGCGCTCTACAGCGTGGGTGCGGCCGTTTTTGGCTATTTCAACCAATCCGCCGCGCTGGTCGAGTCGGCGCGCCGCTCGATGTTGCTCACCTTTCCCCTGCTCACGGTCGCGGCCCTGGCGCTAATCGCGCTTCTGGTGCGCGGCGACTACAATGTGCAGTTCGTGTACGAAGTGACCAGCAAGTCCATGCCCACCTATCTCAAGA
>DAOUMJ010000292.1:0-14501 GCA_034411715.1 Anaerolineales bacterium
CGTCCACGATCAACTGCACGAACTGTTCCGCCTCTTTGCCGATCATCAGGCTGGAAATATACTGGAAGGCGTTCAGCGTTTCGGCGTGGCGTCCGATCAACGCGCTCAGGTCGCGGCCGCGCACGTCCACGCGAATGGAGCGGCGGTCGGGGCGGTCGCTCTCATCGAAGCGCGCGGCCACCTGCGCCTCGAGTCCCATTTTGTGCAGGAGTTTGGAGACGACCGACTCGGTCAGATCGAGGACCGGATCGTGGGAGGACGCCTCGGCGGCCGCGGCGGATGGGGAAACAGGAGCCGCTTCACGGTCCGGACCCGGCGCGGGCGCGGCCTCCGACGCGGGTTCGCCGCCCGGTCCCTGCACCGTCAGCCGCACGCGCACCTGCCGGCCGCCCATCCCAAACAGGCCTTTGGAACCGGCGTCCAGCACTTCCACCGAAACGTCGGCGGCGGTCAGGCCGAGTTGTTCGAGCCCCTTGGCAATGGCCTCCTCGACCGTGGGGGCGATGACTTCGAGCGTGGGACGTTCTTCCATGGATGACCTCGCTATTTGGAGACGGGTTTCTTCGAGCCGCCGGGCAGCAGGTTGCGCCAGTTGGCCTTGCCCATCATGGCATATTGGGCGATGCCGAGCAGGTTGCTGGTGATGAAGTAGACCGCCAGGCCGGACGGGAAGGTCATGGCGAACCAGCCGAGCAGCAGGGGCATGTAGATGCTCATCATGCTGCTCATGGCCGCGGATTGGTCGTTGGGGTTGGCGGTGGGCGGGGTGGTGAGTTTGGTCTGGATGTAGGTGGTGAGCGCAACGATGATGGCCAGGGTGGGGAAGCCGCTGGGAAGCCAGGAGATCTCGAATGGGAGCGGGATGCCCTCCGGCCGTCCGAGGTCCATCCACAGGAATTTGCTGTTGAGCGGGATGAGTACCGAAACGTCGAGGAACGAGCCGATGCTGCGAGTCAACTGAAGAAGCGCCAACGGCGTGGAGGCCAGCGAGCGCGTGATGCTCTGGTAGAGGGCGAAGATGACCGGCAGTTGGATGAGCATGGGCAGGCAGGAGGAGAAGGGGTTGATGCCCTTCTCTTTGTAGATGCGCATCTGTTCCTGCGCCAGTTTTTCCTTGTCCTTGGCGTATTTCTTCTGGATGGCCTGCCAGTCCTTGTCGTTTTGCAGGTCTTGCATGGCTTTGGCGCTTTTCAATTGTGATGCGTTCAAAGGCCAGGTGACGACGCGAATGAGGATGGTGAAGAGGATGATGGCGATGCCAAACGCGCCGGGAATGCCCGAAAGCAGGTTGTAGATCCACAACAACGTGTTGACAAAGATGGATACGAAAAGGTCCCAGGGTGACATATTGCCTCTGTTTCTGGGGGGTGAACGGCCAGGCGACGCGCCCGTCTTTGTCCAACGCGACGAGCAGGGCGGTTTCGCTCTGGAAGGGCGCGACCAGGATCAGGTCGCCGGCCGCGACGGGCGCGGTGTACAGTTTGGCGTCCAGTTTTTCCAGGCTGAGGGGATTGGTCTCGCCTGGCTGGAGGGAATAGACGGTGCCGTTCTCGGTGACGAAGATGATCTCGCCGTTCAGCAGGATGGGGCTGGCGAGGATGGGGCCATCGGGCTGGATGGAGGCGATCAGCGCGCCGCTGGCGGCGTCCATCACGTAGAAGTTGCCTTCGAGGTCGCCGAAGTAGAGTTTGCCGTCGTCGAGAAGAGGTCCGCCCCAGATCCAGGATTCGACCGGCGTCGTCCAGGCGGCGCTGCCGCTTTCGGCGTTGATGGAAACCATGGATGCGTCGAAGGAGCCGATGTAGAGTTTTCCATCGGCCAGGGTGGGAGTTCCGGGGATTGCGCCGCCCAGGTCAATGGTTTTCACTTTAAGAGTCTTCATGTCCACCGTGTGCAGGCGATGATTGAGCGAGGCCACGTAGAGTCGCTCTCCATCGGTAGCCGGCTGGGACCACAACTTGCCGCCCAGTTCCAGGGTGTTCACCAGTTTGTCCTCGCCGGGGATGGAGAGGTCGAAGACGTAGAGGTTGCCGTCGGCGTTGGGCGCGTAGACGATCTCCCCGACCACGAGGGGACTGGCAACCCAGTGATCTTTGGCGCCCTTGAATCTCCAGGTGACGCGGTTGGTGTCGTCCGCTTTGGGGTCGAGGCGGAAGAGGGTGTGGTCGTTGGCGGTGGAGCCGACCAGCAACTGCCCATCGGAGGTGAAGACCGGGTTGGCGTAAAAGGTGGACTTGCTGTCGCTGGAAAAACTCCAGAGTTGTTGGCCATCGGTGAGGCGGACGGCGTAGATGATGGAACCATTGGTCAGGTAGGCGGCGGTCTCGTCTGCGGCCAGGCCGGGCCAGGTGGCGGCAGGAGGCGCGCCTCCGCAGGCGCTGAGGGAAAGCGCCAGCAGGGCAAGCGCGAGGAACGTGATCGGGCGATTGATTTTCATCGGGAAGAACTTTCTCCTTAGGGGACGGGGTCGTACCCCCCGGGGTTGAACGGGTTACAGCGTAGCACGCGCCAGGTTGCAAGCGCCGAGCCTTTGAGCGCGCCGTGTTTGTAGATGGCCTGGTATCCGTAATGGGAGCAGGAGGGGTAGAAACGGCAGGTGTCGGCGGGGAGGGCGCGCGAGAGGGTCATCTGGTAGAGGCGGATGAGGGAAAGGAGCAGGAGGCGCGGCCAGTTGCGCGGGCTGCGCGGAAGGTCGCGCAGGCGCGGCTCGCTGGGATATTCACGCGGCAGGTAGAACTCAGGTTGCATCGGGGGGTGTCAGTCCGGCGCGGCGCAGGAGGGCTTGCAGGGCGGATTGGGCCTGCTGGAGGGTGGATTCGGCCAGGGGTTGGCGGGCGATGAGGAGGATATCGGAACCCGGCGCGAGGTCCGGCAGGAGGCGCTGCATGGCGGCGCGCAGCAGTCGCTTGGCGCGGTTGCGTCGCACGGCCGATCCGACGGTCTTTCCGGCGGTCACGCCCACGCGGACGGCGGGGCTGTCGTTGGGTTGGACAATCAACACGACAAGCGGGTGGGCATAAGACTTGCCGAAACGCCGCACCCGCTTGAAATCGGTGGACCGGGTCAGGCGGAATTTACGCTGCAAACCGCGCTACCCTAACGACGAAAGCCGTACAACGCCGCGATTCTGCGGTGACGATCTTGTTCGTCCCAACGACTGAAATCGTTATCACGCGCATCCCGCCTACCAGCGCGTCCGCTTGACGTGCTGGTTGGCGGTGGGGGCGAGTTTGTAACGCCCTTTCAGGCGGCGGCGCTTGAGAACCGCGCGCCCATCGGCGGTGGACATGCGCTGGCGAAAGCCATGCACGCGCACGCGGCGGCGGATCTTGGGTTGATAGGTTCGTTTTGGCATGATACGTTCCTCGTTCCAAAAAAATGCAACTCCCCGGGGGAAGCTGTGGGCAGGGTAAAGTCCGCGTCGAGGCGGACAGGCGCGGAATTATACCGTAACGAATCGGAATCGGTCAAACAATTTCAGCGTTCTTCGTCACGTTCGGGATGGGTTTCGGCGGAGAGCAACTCGGCCAGTCGGAGCGCGCTTTCGGGGGTGGCGATGGCGAGGATCTCGTCCCATTCCTGGAAGGTGGTGGTGCCGCGCGGCAGGGTGACCTGCCCGTCGCGGATGATGGCGGCGACGATGCACTCGTCGGGCAGGCCGAGGTCTTTGAGCGCCACGCCGATGGCTTTGGCGCCCTTCTCCACTTTCTCCTCCACGAGCGAGTAACGCCCGCGGCGCAGTTTGAGCAGGGTCATCATGTCGCCGAGGGACATCTCCTCCTGGATGAGGTGGGCAAGGACGTTGGCCTGGTTGAGGGCCACATCCACGTGGAATCTTTCGTTGAAGAGCCAGGCGTTGCGCGGGTTGTTGATGCGGGCGATGGTGCGCGGCACGCCGAACATTTTTCGGGCGACGAAGCACAGGCTCAGGTTGGTGGCGTCGTCGGGCGTGGTGGCGGCCATGGCGTGCGCCTGGCGGATGCCGGCCTCGTCGAGAACGTCGGGATCGCTGTAGTTGCCTTCGTAGATCGATTCGGTCGGCAGTTCCTGATGCAGGCGCGCCAGGATTTCGGGGCGATATTCCACCAGGCAGACCTTGTAGTTTTCAGAGAGCAGGAGCGAGGCCAGTTGCGCGCCCGTCCTTCCGCCCCCGGCAATCAATACGAACATGTTATTTCTCCTCCCCAAACCCCAGCCGCGCCCGCAGGGATTTGATGCCGTCGAAGGTGGCGCTGACGTTGAGCATATCCCCCGGTTCGAATTTCAGGTTGGCAGAGGGCAGGATGGCGCGCCCGGCGCGCGTGACGGCGACCGGCAGCGTGCCTTCATTGCCGATGCAAAGTTCGCCCCACGTGCGGCCGGCCCAGGTTTCAGGGATGACCAGTTCGTAGATTTCCACCTCGCCGTTGCCCGCAGAAAACACCGCGCGGGAAGAAACGCTGGTGAGCAATTCCTCGGTGCGTTGCGCGCCCCAGGCGGTGGAACTGACGATCTGCAGGCCGAAGGTCTCCAGCATGAGGCGCAGGCGCGGGTCGTAGTTGCGGCAGACAACCACGGGGACGCTGTAGATCGCGCGCGCGGCGTGCGAGACGACGGCGTTGAGCGTATCGGAATTGGTGACGGCGGCCAGCCCGTCTGCGCTCTTGATTCCCGCCCGTTCCAGCACGTCTTCGCGCAGGGCCTCGCCGGCCACGGTGCGCCCGCGGAACTCGGGATTGATGCGGTGGAACGAGGCCTCGTCCTGGTCCACGACCACCACCTGGTGGCCGCTCTTGTAAAGGCGCAGGGCCAGTTCCGCGCCCACGCGCCCGCATCCGACAACGATGAAGTTCATTCGTTTTCCTTCCTTTCCGAGACCTGGTACGGCACGTCGGTGATGACGATGCCGGGCGTGTTGAGCAATTCCCTGCGGAGCATTTCGGCGGTGTTCATGTGCAGGGCGTTTTCCAAAAGCGATCCGGCCACGAACTGCGGCACGACAATGGTGATGACCTCGTTAGGCTGGCGTTTGGAGAGGATCTCGTCCACGTATTGAAGGAGGGGTTCAATGAAGAGACGATAGGGCGAATCCAGGATGAGGAGGCGGACGCCATCGCCCCAGGTGTTCCACTTCCTTTGCAGTTTCTCCGTCTCCTGCGGATCGATCGAAACGTGGACGGCGGTCACGTCGTGCGATAACAGACGGGCGTAGCGCAATCCCTCCAGCGTGCCTTGATGCACGCCGCTGACCGGCATGATGACGCGATGGCGCGTCACGTGCGGGGCGGGTTCGGTGTAACGATCGAGGCTCAGTCTTCTGGCGACGCGCTTGTAGTGATGATGGATCGTGAAAAAGATTGTAACCAGCACCGGGGTGAGAATCAGCACAACCCACGCACCATCCTTGAATTTGGTGGCAGCGAAAACAATCATCACGATGGCGGTACAAACGGCGCCGAATCCATTGATTATCATCTTAGTTTGCCATCCGCTTTCGTACCGCAAGGTCGAGCCGGGTTCAATGACTTCCTCACCCGGCTTGAGCTGGCCGATTTTCCACCAGCGGCGGGCCATGCCGGTTTGAGAAAGCGTGAACGACAGGAACACACCGATCGCATATAGCGGGATCAAACGCGTAACGCTGGCCTGGAAGATGACGATGAGCAGGGAGGCGACGATAGCCAGTGCGACGATGCCGCGCGAAAAGACGAGACGGCTGCCACGATAGGTCAATTGACGCGGCAGAAACCCATCCCCAGCATGGAGGGCGCCCAAACGCGGGAAATCGGCAAAGGCAGTGTTGGCGGCCATGATAAGAATAATCGTAGTCGCCGAAATCACCAGCAGGTAGGGGATTCCGCGACCATCAAAAACTGTGCGCCCAAGTTGGGAAATTACAGTCTCCTCTTCAGACGGGATTGCGCCAATGTGGTTAGACAAGAATGAAATACTGAGGAACAGCGTCGCCAGAATGACAGCCATCCAAATCAGGGTAATTCCTGCGTTACGGCTGCGCGGCTCTTTGAACGCGGTGATACCGTTGGAAATGGCCTCAATACCTGTCAACGCGGCTGTGCCGCTCGAAAAAGCGTGCAGGATCAGAAAAGGCGTGACCGTTAGCACAACCTGTTCAATCTCCAGATGAGGCGGGTCAATCACATTTCCCAACGTGCCGTTGATATAGCGAAAGAATCCTATACCCACTGTTATCACCAGCATGACAACAAAAAAGTAGGTTGGAACAGCGAAGGCCTTCCCTGATTCCTTTACACCGCGCAGATTGATTGCCATAATAAATAAAACTGCGATCACCGAGATCCATACGCGATAGGGAAAAAGAGATGGATATGCCGATGTAATCTGCGCCACACCAGACGATACAGATACGGCAACCGTCAAAATGTAATCTGTTAGCAGTGCCGCGCCTGCTGTCTGAGCAGGCAATTCGCCCAAATTATCGCGCGCCACAATATATGCGCCGCCTCCGCCTGGATAGGCGTGGATGGTCTGTTCGTATGAAATGGTTACGATTGCCATCAAAACCACAATGGCCATGGAAATGGGGAATACCAGGCCAAACGCGGCAGTTCCCGCCGCCGCCAGGATGATGAGGATTTCCTGCGAAGCATAGGCCGTGGACGATAACGCGTCGGAAGCGAAAACGGCGAGGCCGATGGCTTTGCCGATGGTCTGGTGGGGAGCGTCCGCTGTTGGAAGCGGGCGGCCGATGAACCAATGGCTGAGCGTCCAGCGCGGCTTGTGCTTGGTTGTCCGTCTCAGTAATTGGCTGGGATCGTAATGTTCAGGGGCTACTGTAGTCATGGTCTTACTCTTTCGGCAAACAGGCAAAATATATGCCCTCCAGCGAGCGGGGGCAGGGCGGGATTATAGTCCAGTTTCGGAAAATCAACGGGGAGATTCGCGTTTCGATTGTTTCAAAGGCGCCAGCAGGAAGAAGGCGCTGCCGCGGCCCAATTCGCTTTCCACCCAGACCCTGCCGCCGTGACGCTCGGCGATGGAGCGGACGATGGCGAGTCCCAACCCCGAACCGTGCTGGGCGCGGGCGTCGCGCTGTTTGCCGCGATAGAACTTCTCGAACAAGTGCGGCAGGTCGGCGGGAGCGATGCCGATGCCGTTATCCTGCACTTCGAAGATCACCTCATTCTGGGCGGCGCGCGCGCTTACTTTCACCTGTCCGCCGTTTGGCGTGTACTTGATGGCGTTCTCCACCAGGTTGTAGATGGCCTGGTGCAGCAGCGCCTGGTCGGCTTCGATGGCCGCGGGCAGGCCATCCGCCATTTCCGACGACAGGTTGATTTGCTTCTGCCCGGCCTGCAATTGCAGCGCGCCCACCACGCGCTCGAGGATGTCGCGAATGGAAACGTTTTCCACCTGCAAACCCACGCCGATCTCGATGCGGCCCAGGTCGAGCAGGTTGTTCACCAGCCGCGACATGTTCTCCACGCCCGAGACGATCTTGCGGACGTAGCCCTGCTGCTGGTCGTTCAACTCGCCCACCATCTCGAGCATGGTGGCGTAGCCGCGCATCAACGTGAGCGGGGAACGCAGGTCGTGACTCACCGTGGCCACGAATTCCGACTTCATCGAATCCAGTTCTTTGAAGTGGGTCACGTCCCGCAAAATGCAGACGCGTCCGACGGGACGCCCCTCCGCCACCACCGAGGAGGCCGTGGCGAGGTAGGTGCGTCCACCGTCGAATACGACCTCCGCGGACTGTTTCTCGCCGGGCGCGGCCTGCAACAGGTCGAGCAGGGGTTTTTGCTGGATCAGTTTCTCGACGGCCTGACCGGCGGCGCGGGCGATGTCCACACCGGCCACTTTGGCGGCTGCGGGATTCGCCAGCATCAAACGATTCTGCGGGTCGGTCACCAGCACCGGGTCGGGCGTGGAATTGAGGATGGCCTCCAGTTGGCGGCGGCTGGCCTCCACGTTCAGGAACAGATGCGCATTGGCGGCGGCCAGCGCGGCCTGGCCGGCGAGGGTGGTCACGAAGCGCGCGTCGGGTTCGGTGAAGGCGCGCGGCTGGTCGTAAGCGGCCCACATGGCGCCGTAGTAGCGGTTCTCGTGGCGCAGGGCAACGGCCAGGAGCGAAGCGGGTTGGGGCAGTTCGGGATCCAGGTCGAGCGTGCGGGTGCGGCCCAGGTTCGAAAGAACGATGCGGTCCTGTCCCTGCGCCTGGCGCAGGATCTGCTCGTCGAGGTGGGCGTATTTATCCTTGGCGGGGCCGAGGCTGAAGCGCGAAGGCAGTTCGATGGAGGTCTTTGGGAGGATGGCAGGCGAGAGAACGACGCGCACCGCGCTGGCCCCGCTGGCGAGGACGGCCTCGAGCACCGGCTTGACGGCGTCCTGCATCTCCAGGCTGGAGGCCACCCCCTGGCTGACGACGAGCAGGCGGTTGAGTTCTTCGAGGCGGGCCTGCAAACTGGCGCGCATCTGCTCGAAGGCGCGGCGCAACTGGCCGATCTCGTCGGCGCCTTCCACCTTGAGGGGATGGTCGAGTTTGCCCTTGGCAATGCGGTCGGCTTCCACGGCCAGGTTTTGCAGCGAGCCGGTGACGGTGCGCAGGCCGAGGCGCATGGAAACGAGCGCCACCAGCGCCAGCACAAGGATCATGACCGAGAGCGGCAGGGCGATCAACAGTGCCAGTTCCTGCGCCTTCCATGCGGGGATGGTGAGCGCCACCGCCCAGGCGCGTCCCTCCACCGGTTGGTAGTAGACATATTGGCGCGTGCCGTCGGGGGCGGTATGCGTGCTAAAGGGTTGGGCGGGATCCTTCGGGCCGTCGTAGGGCGTGTTCACCAGGCCGGGATTCGGGTGGTAGAGGATGACGCCGAGATCGTCAATCAACATGCCTGCGCCGCCCTCCTCGGCTGTGGCCTTCAGGCTGCCGAGGAGCGGCTGAGTGAGCGGGTTGGTGCCTAGGTCGGTGCGGCCGATCAGCACGCGCTGCACCTGCCCGAGATTGTCCACGATGCCGGCCATGAACGAGACGCGCGCCGCGCTCCTGCCCGGCTCGAGCGGGGGAATGGTGTAGATCTGAACCAGCACGCCGCCTTCGGCTGCCAGCGAAAGACCGGCCTCCTCCTCCGGGAACAGGCGGAACGGTTCATTGGCGGCGGGATGGCGGCCAAGCACGGTTTCGGTGGAAACGTCGAGGATGACGAACTGGTCGAAATACGGGCTGGCCTGCATTCGCTGGGCCAGGATGGAGGAGAGTTCGGGACCCGAAGCTTCCAGCAGGCGCGGATCGGTGGCGAGTTGCACGGCCAGGTTCTGCCCGGTCTCGAGGAAGAAAGGCACACTTTGGGCGGCGGTGGCCGATACACCGGCGAGGCGGTCGCGCAGCATGTCGCGTGCCGCCCGCCCGGCCACCACCCAATCGCCGATGAGCAGGGTGAGCAGGAGCAGGGAGATGAAGGTGCCGGTGCCGAACAGGAAGCGGCTTTCGAGGCTCTGCTCGGAGGGGGATGGCTGGAGCGGCGCTGCGCGCCCCCACGCCGCTGGGAAGGCGGTCGCCAAAACCTGCACGACCAGCCCCGCCAGCAAAACCTCCCCGCCGAACGAGAGGGCCGCCCCCCCGGCGTTGCTGAGGGCGTAATCGAGGCGGACGGCGATCTGGCCTGGCACGGTCAGGAAAGTGCCAAGCACGTAGATGATCACGTGCAGGGGGATGAGCAGGAGCGCGCTGACCAGCGGCTGGCGGAACAGGCTATATGCAAACGTGCGGTAGCGCTGGCGCAGGTTGGCCGCAAACAGCGCCGCCAGAAAGGCCAGATCGAGGATGCTGAACAGGTTGTGCGTATCCCAGGCGCCGCGCAGCAGGCCGGCCAGCCCGCCCAACACGGCCGCGCCGAACGGCCCAAGCGACCCGGCCGCCAGCATCCACGGCAGGGCCGAAAAGAGCATCATGGCCGGGGGAAGCGGTTCGGCCGGCACACCCGGCGGCGGGAGCGCCGTCTCGGAGGGCAGGCGGACGCCGAGAAACAGGTTGGTGAGCGGGACAAGCAGGAGCAGGAACAGGAAGATCCCCCAGGCGCGTCCTTTAATAGGCGGCTGGAGCGCGCGCCAGCGATAGAGGGCATGACCGGTCAGCCCCAGAAACAAGAGCCAGACCAGCCAGCCCAACGCGGATGGCGCAGGCATGTAATACGTGCCGCCCAGAAGTGTGCCGATGAAGTCCATGGCAGGTTGTCCCCATGATTATAGCCGTAAAACGGAAGCCGGGCGGCCTTGCGGTTACATTTCAGATTTTGTGGCGCAAATTGGCAATTTGCATTACAAACCGCGATACATCCCCCGGTATTCCGGCGGGAGGAGTTTCGCCAGTTGGCGCATGATCTGGTCGGTGCCGTTTTGCAAATCGGCGTGACGGTCGCCGGAGCGGGCGAGGCGGAAGGGCTGACCCACCGTCATGGTCACGGGCAGGCGCGGCCAGCGTTTGAGCGCGGGATAGACGCGTTCGTTTTCGGTGCCGGTCACGGCGATGGGGACGATGGGAACGTCGGCGCGCAGGGACAGGAAGGCCGCGCCGCCCAACCCCTGCTCGAGGCCGCCGGCCACGCTCTCGCGTCCTTCCGGCGCGATGATCACGAACCGTCCGCGCTGAAGCGACTGGAGGGCGCAGGAGAGCGCGCGGCGGTCGGGCTGGCCGCGGTGCAGCCAGATGACGCCATATGCCTGCGCCACGGGCCTCAGGGTGGGGATGTCGTACAGGTGGCTGGATCCCAGCGGGTCTATCTCCTGCGCGTGGAGCTGCGAGAGGATGACCACGATGTCGGCGTCGCCCAGGTGGTTGAGGACGATCAGCGCGGGACCTCGCGGCGGGAAATTCTCCAGGTCGCGCACGGTCAACTTGAGACGCGCTCGAACGAGGAAACGTCCCAGCAGCCAAAGCGCGCGGCGCGCAAGTTTGCGTCCCAACGTGTATTCGGGCAGGCGAGTCAGTTCAGGACGCCAAACCTCGGAAACGGGTTTAGGAGGGTGCGATGGCGAATTCTGCATACATCCCTCGGTATTCCTCGGGCAGCAATCCCGCGATATGCCGCATCACCAGATCGGCGTTGCGCTGGCGGGCCTCGCGCCGCGCCGCGCCCTTTTCTTCGATGGGCGGCAGGAGGATCGGCCTGCCGATGCGCATTTCGAGATTCGGCCTTTCGCCGCGGCGGGCGCGCTGCCAGAAATCGTCGGTGGTGCCGATCAGGGCGGCAGGCACCACCGGCACGCGCGCCGCATCCACGATGTAACCGATGCCCGGCCTGGCGCGCCGCATGGCCGTCACGTGCGAACGTCCGCCCTCGGGCGCGATCAACAGCGGATGCCCGGACGTGAGGACGCGCGCCGCCCACTCCAGCGGGGCGCGGTCGTATTCGCCGCGATGCACGGGCGTCACGCCATACAATTTAAGCAGTTGTCCCTGACCGGGTTTGGCGAACACGTCCGACGCCCCAATGATCTCCAGCGCCTCGGGCCAGAAGGCGGCCGCGAACGGCGGGTCGAAGAGCGAGATGTGGTTGATGGCAACCACATAAGGTTTTCCAAAAGGCACATGCTCGCGCCCCATAATTTTCACGCGACCCAGAATGTGGAACAGCCCGCGGAACACGGCCCGCAGGATGGGGCGGCTGAGACGAAACCGCAGGGGAACGCGATATTCATCCATGGCACAATTCCTTTACGCGCGCGAAGACTTCGTCAGCGGACAGTCCCTCCGTATCAATGATGACCGCGTCGTCCGCGGGACGCAGGGGCGCGACGGCGCGCGTCGAATCGATTCGGTCTCGTTCGCGGACCTTCGAGAGGATCTCATCGTAGTCGGCCTCACCGCCTCTGGCAACGATCTCCTCGAAGCGGCGGCGGGCGCGTTCTTCGTCGGAGGCGTCGAGATAGATCTTCAAGTCCGCTTCGGGCAGGACGACGGTGCCGATGTCGCGTCCCACCATCACCACGCGGCCGCGCTGCCCGACGCGCCTCTGCTGTTGACTCAGGGCGCGGCGCACGCCCGCATAGGCCGAGACGACCGAGACGCTGGCGTCCACTTCGGGGCGGCGCGCTTCCCAGGTGATGTCGGTGGTTCCCACGAACACGTCGCAGGCGCGGCCGGGCTGGGAGGCGGGACGCACGTCAATGTGGGTTTCCTCGGCCAGGCGGGTTATGGAATCCTCGTCGCGTATATCCACGCCGCCCCGCAGCGCGATCCACGTGATGGCGCGATACATCACGCCCGTGTCAAAGAAGAGGTAGCCCAGCGAATCGGCCAGGCGTTTTCCGATGGTGGATTTTCCCGAAGCGGCGGGGCCGTCTATGGCGATGATGTTGGGTGTCATGTGTCAGGTGCGAGGTGTCAGGTATCAAGCATGAAAGGGGAATGTAACGCAGGCGTCTTCCACATGTACCTGTGTACTTGTGTACGTATCCACATCCCTCACGGCTGTGCCGCGTCAATGAATAAATCGCTGCGAACCCAGAGAACGACGGCTTCGGACGTAAACGGCAATTCGCGGTAGGTGAGCCAGCGCAGATAGTTGAAGGACAGCGAATTCCAATCGGGAGCCTGCCGCCAGTTGAAGTCCTGTCCGCGATAGGCGGCGGACAGGCCGAGATCGCCGCGCGGCGGGGTGACGATCAGTTCGGGCGTGGAAGCGGGGTCGAGGGCGAGGACGAGGCGCGGGTTGTGGTTTCGGAGCGACCAGAGCAGGGCGGGAGAGTCCACTCCATGGATGGCGACCGGCAGGGCATCCGCGTGACCCGCCGCCCATTCGGAAATTTCATCCACAGTTTGGGAGAGCAGGTCCGCCTGCGCGATGCGGGGCGAGGCGTCCCAGGATTCGGCCGCGTTCGGGTTGCGGAGTCCCGTCGCGCCCCAGGCCGCGCCGAGAGTGTAGAGACCGAGGATGACGGCAACGCCCCAGACCGCGCCCACGCGAGCGATGCGCGCTGACCAGCCAAAGGCCACCAGCGCCAGGCTGACGGCGAGCAGGAGCAGCGCGCCGATGAGCAGCCACAGGCGAAGGATGCCCTGCTCGGTGGCGGTGTGCGTCCAGTAGAGGGCGTTGAAATCCATCCACGCGAAGGCGAGCAGGAGGAGGGTGAAGGCGGCCACGCCGGCGGTTTCGAGACGATCTTCGCGGGGAAATTCGAGATGGCGCGCCAGTTCGAGCGCGGCCAGTGTCCAGAGCGGAACGAGCGTCCAAACGAGGTCGGCGGTTTGGCGCGCCGGGTAAAAAGCCGCGAGGAGAAGCGCCACCAGCATCCACAGGCTGAGCAGGATGACGCGGCGGCTCCCATACCACCAGCCGCGCACGATGGCCGCGGCGGCGAAGAGAATGCCGAACAGTTGATACACGCCCAGCGTGAGGAAGAGATGCCAGGAAGGGACAATGACAGGCGAGACCCAACCCGCAAGATATTCGGGCAGCGCGGCCAGCCAGGCGCCCAGCCCCTGCGGGGCAAGGAGGAAGAGGGTGGAGGCGGAGAGGAGGGTGAGGAGGAAGGAGGTAATTAGTATTGCGTATTGCGTATTACGTGTTGCGTGTTCCGTATTTGCCCGCGTACTTGTGTGCGTGTCTGCTTGTGTGCCTCCCTCCGCATCCACCTGTGTACCTCCCTCCGCGTCGCCCTGTGTGCCTGTGTGCCTGTCTACCTGTGTACGTGTATACGTGAACTGCGAAAGCATCCAGGCCAGGAGCAGGCCGAGCAGGCCCGCCCAGAGCGAGGGTCCCGAGAGGAGCGCCAGGGCGAGGAAGAGGCCCGCCAGGCGCGGCCGGGCGCGGGTCCAGAAGCCCGCCGCGAGCAGGGAGGCGGTCACTGCAAGGATGAGACTTCCCGCCTGCCGCGAGAGAGCCACGAAGGCGGGATCAATTGCAAAGAGGAAGGCGAGCAGGAGCGCAGGACGCGGCTTGAGCCGATCGCGAAAAAGAAACGGAACGAAAACGAGGGCCGTCCCTGCCAGCGCAGGCCAGAAGCGGGCGAGGAAGTTGAAACTGCCGAAAACGAAAAACAAAATTGCGGTGAGGTTGGTGTATGCTATGTGTGAGGCCAGGGCGAGGTTTTGCCCCTGTGCAATGCCCAGGGCATCCAGCGCGAGGCGCGCTTCGGAATCGGTCAACGCCGGTTCGCCGAGGCGCGCAAAACGCAGGCCGAGGGCGAGGAGCAGGACAAGGAGATATAGAATTGTTTCGTGACGGGGGGAGCGGCGGCTCATGCGGGTATTTTAGCACGGAAAGGCGTTTCGATTGAATCAGGTATAATGAAAGCGCCTCAGGGCGCGTTTTATTCTGTTATCGGAGAAGAATGGAAAATACGTCTGCGCTTGCTGGTTTGATCTTTTTCCTCGCCTTCGCGGGGATGATCCTCGTTCACGAACTGGGACACTTCCTCGCGGCGCGGGGGTTCGGCGTCGAAGTCGAAGAGTTCGGCTTCGGCCTGCCGCCGAAGATGTTCACCCTCTTTCGCTGGAAGGAGACGGAATTCAGCCTCAACTAGCTGCCCATCGGCGGGTTCGT
>DAOUMJ010000293.1:0-19305 GCA_034411715.1 Anaerolineales bacterium
ATGGTTCGCTCCTTGGCTCTGTAATTGGAACCAAGCTTACCAGACGTCAACCACTATTTGGTAATTTTCACGCTACACGAATTTTGTCCGGTAGAGAAACACGCGGAAGGAGAGCAAGCCATGTCAAGCATTTTCGTAAAAGTCATTCCGAATCAAGGAGGCTTTGGGAATGTCTATTGGTATATTTATCAGGTATCCTCCAATGGCACTGGGTTTTTCGGCTGGGGGCTTCCTGATGGCACTTTCACACAAGGAATAGACCAAAGCCAAGAGTATTTGGATAGACGCATTTTGCCCGCTCCTTACGCAGGTGACGCTATCGAAATGGCAGAACACTTTGGCTGGATTGTCATCAACAAGCAAGCATTAGCAAATCAGCCGTAAACTTTCGCTTACAAAAATCATGGGGTGAAAAAACCTTTAAACACAAAGTCCACGAAGGACTCAAAGGTTTGTTGCGTGGCGCAACAGGTTGACTTCTCCTCGACCATCGCTCGTGATGATCGAAAGCAAAGAACCACACCCCTCACTCAACCCACCTTCGTCCCCTTTGTGCCCCTTCGTGTTTAAAAAGAATTTCCGCGTTCCTCCGCGTTCATCCGCGTTTTCCGCGTCCTGTATTCCCACATGTCCCCATGATAAAATAGTCTCATGCTCCCCTCATTGGAAAAACTCCGCAAATTCTTCCGTCTCGAACATGAGAACGGCTACAACAACACCGCCATCATCGGCGGACTGGTCAAGATCCTCGACTTTTGGGAAAGCGAGGCCCGCGTCGAAGGTGTGGACGAGGCCGTCGTTCAGGCCGTGACCCAGCGACTCAAGGGCTACGAAGCGCTGACCCCCTCAGGCCGCGCCGACTCGCTCAAGGGACTGTGGAAACGTCTCGGCGAGACTTATCCCGAAGCCACGCAAAAACCCCAAGTTCAGCCGCGTCCGCAACGCCCTCAACAACCGAGGCCGCAACCACAACAACCGCGCCCTCAACCAGTTTCCCCCCCAGCGGGGGGGACGGAAGGGGGGTCGGGCGAGGAAATGCCGAAGTGGTTGGAGCCAGAGACCAAGTCTGCTCCGCCGCGCGAAACGGCTGAAAGGCCGCGTCCGCCCGTGCAACGCGCGCCCGCCCCAAGTCAAGGAAGAAGCGAGACCGCACCAGGCGGACGAACCTCCGCCACACCCGCCGCGCTCGGCGCGCAACTCACCGTCCTCCAGGGCGTCGGACCGCGTCACGCGCAGACCCTCGGTCAACTCGGCATGTCCACGCTCGGCGACATGCTCTACTACTTCCCGCGTCGCTACGAAGATTACAGCCAACTCAAGCCCATCAAAAATTTGTGGGTCAACGAACAGGTCACCGTCATCGGCGCGGTGCAGTCCGTGACGGTGCGCCCGATCAAAGGTGGCAAGGCGCAGATCGTGGAGGTCGTCATCACCGACGGCACGGGCGCTCTGCGGCTCTCGTGGTTCAACCAACCGTGGATCGCCAACCGCATGAAAGCGGGCGACAACGTGGCCGTCTCGGGCAAACTCGATCAGTACCTCGGCCGCCTCGTCATGAACAACCCCGACGTGGAACCCGTCGAGGCCGAACACCTGCACACTAATCGCATTGTGCCGATCTATCCGCTCACGCAACGGATCACGCAAAAATGGCTGCGCGGCCTGATGAACCAGGTGGTGACGTACTGGGCGCCCGCGCTCGTGGATCACCTGCCCGATTCGATTCGGACGTCGGCTGGACTCTTCGCCCTCAGCCGCGCCATCGGTCAGGCGCACTTCCCCGATTCGCAAGTGGACTTGAAGCGGGCGCGTGAACGACTCGCCTTCGACGAAATTTTCTTCTTGCAGATGGGCGTGCTTTCGCAAAAACGCGACTGGCAATCCGCGACCGCACGCCGCTTCGAAACCTCCGACGAGTGGCTGGGCGCGCGCGTGGCTGGCCTTCCCTTCACCCTGACATCTGCCCAAACCCGCGCCGTGGACGAGATCCGCCGCGACCTCGCGGCTGGCCGCCCAATGAACCGTCTCCTGCAAGGCGATGTCGGTTCGGGAAAAACAGTCGTGGCTGCGCTCGCCGCCGCCATCGTGAATCAATCGGGTTCGCAAGCCGCCATCATGGCGCCGACTTCAATTCTCGCCGAACAACATTTCCGTAGTTTCACCGATTTGCTGGCAGGCACGAACGTTCGTCTGCTCGTCGGCGACACGCCCGAATCGGAGAAAGCCGAAATCCGCGCGGGGCTTGCGGATGGCACAATCAAAGTCATCGTCGGCACGCACGCGCTGATCGAAGACCCCGTCACGTTTGCGGATTTGCAACTCGTCGTCATTGATGAACAGCACCGCTTCGGCGTCGAACAGCGCGCCGCGCTCCGCAACAAAGGCACAACGCCCCATCTCCTCGTGATGACCGCCACCCCGATTCCACGTTCCCTCGCCCTCACCCTCTACGGCGACCTCGACCTCTCCGTCATGGACGAAATGCCCGCGGGTCGTCAGCCCATCGAAACCTACGTGCTCCGTCCGCAGGAATTGGAGCGCGCATTCTCGCTCATCCGCTCGCAAATCAAAGACGGACGTCAGGCCTTCATCATCTATCCGCTCGTGGAAGAGAGCGAGAAGATGGACAATCTCAAAGCGGCCACCGAGGAACACGAGAAACTCCAAACCGAAATTTTCCCCGAACTAAAACTCGGTCTCCTGCACGGACGCTTGAAGCCCGACGAAAAAGACCGCGTCATGGCCGACTTCCGCGACAAGAAATACGATATCCTCGTCTCGACCACCGTGGTCGAAGTCGGCGTGGATGTTTCGAACGCGACGGTCATGCTGGTGGAGGGCGCGAACCACTTCGGCCTCGCCCAACTCCACCAACTGCGCGGCCGTGTCGGACGCGGCGCGGCGCAATCCTACTGTCTGCTCATCCCCGACCACGAGGACGCGGTCGAGAACGAACGTCTGCAAGCCATGGCCGAAACCACCGATGGCTTCATCCTGGCCGACCGCGACCTGCAACAACGCGGTCCCGGCGAATTCCTCGGCACGCGGCAGGCAGGCTTTAGCGTCCTCAAAATGGCGAGCATTACGGATATTCCCCTCATCGAAAAAGCGCGCAACCAGGCGCAGATGTTATTCGAGAAAGACCCGAATCTTGAATTGCCCGAACACAAATTGCTGGCGGAGGCGTTAGGCCGCTTCTGGGGCAAGAGTTCGGGAGACGTTTCATAAACCCTTCTTGTCCTCCGTCATTGCGAGGAGGGTCGGTGGTCGAGTAGCCGTGTACTTCGGCATATCGAGACCCCGACCCGACGAAGCAATCCCCGCGCAACACGAGATTGCTTCGCAAAGAGCGCTCGCAATGACGGATGGTGAGGAGTAGTTTGGATCAAACAATGACCTCGCTGGAACAGACTAATCCCGAAGGGATGAAATGATTGTAACAACGCCCACCGCGCGCCCATCCAATCCCGAAGGGATGGCATGATTCTCACCTCGACAACATACGCCTCAACCCTCTGTCACCCCTTCGGGGTTGCGAAACCCGAATGCCCCGCGTTCTATAATCCTTCCACCCCTTCGGGGTTGTGGAAAACCACGTGACCATGCGACCATCAGACTACGCGACCACGCGACTATGAGACTATGAGACTATGAGACTAGGAGACCAGAGGACTACATGGTTAAGGCTCTTTTCCCCGGCACGTTCGATCCCATCCACTACGGCCATATTGACATCGCTCATCGAGCGGCGCGTCTCTTCGATGAAGTCGTCATGGCCGTCTACGATAAGCCGCTCAAATCGTTGTTGTTCACGCCCGAGGAACGCATCGCCCTCGTCGAGCGGGCGCTGGCGGACGATCCCAAGATCAGCGTGATGGGCTACTCTGGCCTCACCGTCGAAACCTGCCGCAAGATTGGCGCGCAGGTGATGGTGCGCGGACTGCGCGTCTTCTCCGATTTCGAGTTCGAGTTCCGCATGGCGCTGGCAAACCATCGTCTCGCCGAGGATATCGAGATCGTGGCGCTCATCACCGCGGAGGAACACACCTTCCTTTCATCAAGCACAGTGAAGGAAATCGCCATGCTCGACGGCGACGTGTCTTCGATGGTTCCTCCTTTTGTTGCGGAGGCGTTGAAGCACAAGATCAGCAACGGAGACCACCAGCCATTGCCGAACGCGCTGAGAGACTAACGTCGCGCCTGAAATTGCCGCTCCTCGTGACGCGATGGAATCTCGCCAGACTGCAAAGCGCGGAATGACATTCCGCGCCAAATCGCCCGCTTGTGTGCGCTGCAAGCGCTTTCCTCTGTAGGTTGATTTTATTCGCTTTTCGGTTCCGCCCCCATCTGCACCCCCACAATATTGAAGCCGCTGTCCACGTACAGCACGTCGCCCGTGATGCGCCTCGACAAATCCGAAGCCAGGAACACCGCCGCGTTGCCCACGTCTTCGATGGTCACGTTTTCGCGCATCGGGGACATATCTGCGAAGTGCTTGTACATATCGCGGAACCCGCCCACGCCCGCCGCCGCCAAAGTGCGGATCGGCCCCGCTGAGATGGCGTTCACGCGAACCTTCTGCGGGCCGAAGTCGTAGGCCAGGTAACGCGTCGTCGCTTCGAGCGCGGCCTTGGCCACGCCCATCACGTTGTAGTGCGGCGCGACCTTCACCGACCCGTAATAGGTCATGCACATCAACGACGCGCCGGGATTCAAAATCGGCTGGAATGCCTTTGCCAGCGCCACGAACGAAAAGACCGAAATGTCCAGCGCGTTCTTGAAGCCCTCGCGCGAGGTGTTGTAGAACGGCCCCGCCAGTTCTTCGCGGCCCGCGAACGCGATCGAATGTACCAGCGCGTCAATTTTGCCGAAATGCGCCGCGGCTTTCTCGGCCACCGCGACGACATGCTCATCCTTCGTCACGTCACATTCCTCGACCCACTGGCAGCCGATCTGTTCGGCCAGCGGCATCACGCGCCGCTTGAGCGCCTCCCCCGCGTAACTGATCCCGATCCGCGCGCCCTCGCGGTGCAGCGCCTGCGTGATTCCCCACGCAATGGATTTGTCGTTCGCCAGCCCAAACACCAGCGCGTTCTTGCCATCCAGTAAACCCATGTTACCTCCAGTGTTATATGTCACATATCAGGTGGATTCGATTCCCTGACACCTGGAACCTGACACCTGAAACTTTATACCGCCAGGGCTTCGACTTCCACGGCTCTGGCACACTATATAAACCCACGCGCGGACTAATCGTCACGGCGGAATCCGGGACGTTCACCCCCGCTTCGATCCATAGACCTGAGGCGGTCGCGGTCAAATCGGCGTTGTTCTCGCCCCGGCCGATTCCCAGCGCCTGGCAGAGTTTCCCGGGGCCGAACGTGTCGCGTCCCCCGCGCCGCGCCGACATAACCTCCGCGCCCTCGATGGGCCAGATGGCGCGAATCAACACCGCCGCTGGGAACCCCTCTTTCTCCGTCACCGCGTTCAGCATCCAGTGGTTGCCGTACGTGAAATAAACGTACGCGTGCCCCGGCGGTCCGTACATCACCTGCGTGCGCGGCGTCCGTCCCGCCCTGGCGTGGCAACCCAGGTCCTCCTCGCCGATGTACGCCTCCGTCTCGGCGATGATGCCGACCAGTTTGACGCCGTCCAAAACCCGCGCCAGCCGCGCGCCGATGAGTTCCCGGGCGACGGTCAACGTGGGGCGATTGTAGAATTCGCGGGGCAGGGGGGCTGTCATGCGGGGTAATTATACTTTGGCATGTTCCTTTCTCGCCGATATTCAAGACGCCTGCAAAAGGTCTTGAAATTCACGAAGGGGATGGCTTCAATAGCAAGCCTCCCACAAACTCCACGCCCAAACCCGCGCAAAGTGTAGGATAATGTCGCTTTCCCATGAAACTCACCTTCTGGCACAAACTCCTCTACGGCTCGGGCGACTGGGGACTCTCGTCCACGGGCATGTTGCGCTCGGTCTTCTACGCCATTTACCTCACGGATGTTGTCGGCCTGGATGCGCGCATCGGTTCTTTTGCCGCGCTGGTGGGCATCTTCTGGGACGCCATCAACGATCCGCTCGTCGGCATGATCAGCGACCGCGTCCGCACGAAGCGGGGACGCCGCCTCCCCTTCCTGCTCTGGTTCGGGATTCCCTTCGGGCTGTCCTTCGTCCTCCTCTGGTGGGCGCCGCCGTGGACGACCCAGGCCGCGCTCGCCATCCACATCACGCTGGCCTTCATCATCGCCGACACGATGTCCACGCTCATCTCCATCCCGTATCTTTCGCTCACCCCCGAACTGGTGGCCGATTACGACGAGCGCACCACGCTGACGAGTTTTCGCACCTTCTTCCAACTCACCTCCGCGCTGGCGGTCGTCATCTTCGCGCCCATCATCGTGGACGCGATGCTGGCGGCGGGCTTTACCCAGCAACAGGGCTTCGTGCTGGTCGGCGCGGTCTTCGGCGGGCTGGCGATTCCCCCCTACCTCATCATGCCCTTCGTTTTCAAAGAGCACAAAGTGACGGAGGAACCCAAACCCATCTCGCTGACCGAAATGCTTCGGACGGCCTGGGCCAACAAACCCTTTCGATTCGTGGCGGGCATCCACACCATGAACTGGTCGGCGGTGGACATGGTGGCGGTGACCTTCCCCTACTTCGCGCTCTATTGGATGGCGCGCGGCGACCCGCTCGCCACCGTCCGCCTCCTCGGCCTGGACCTCGCGATTGAGTCGGCGTTGCTTGGCACGCTCATGCTGACGACGATTGCCTTCGTCCCCTTTTGGCTGTGGATGTCGCGTCGGACGAACAAACGCTCGGCCTACATCGCAGGGATGCTCTTCTGGGTGACGATGCAATTTGTCATCTTCACCGTCCAGCCCGGCGAAATAAACAAAATGCTCGTCTTGTGCGTCCTGCTCGGAATCGGTCTCTCCTCGGCCTACGTCCTGCCCGACTCGATCTTCCCCGACATCATCGAATGGGACGAACTCCGCACCAATCGCCGACAGGAGGGCATCTACTACGGGGCGCGCGCCTTCATCCGCAAGATGGCCGGCGCGTTCGTGGTCTTCCTCACTCTGCAACTGCTCGGCTGGTCGGGATACCAGCCCCCGCCCGCGGACGCCACAATCTACACCCAGTCCAATTCGGTCATCACAATGATCCGCCTGCTCGTTTCGCCCTTCGGCGCGACGATGTTATTGGGCGCGGCCTTGTTCGCGTGGTTCTATCCCATCAACCGGGAGAGATACGTCAAGATACGCGAGTTATTGGAGAGGAGAAGGGGGAAACTTTAACTACACCCAATTGGGATATTTTGCGAGAAAAACAAGGGTTGACCCTGAAAATAATCGGAGATAAAATAGGGTGGATAGCGAAAGGAGTTTCAATGACATCCATTTTCAAGCGCGATGTAATGGACGAAATTACCCGCTTTCTCAACACTGACGATCTCGTTATCATCCATGGAGCGCGGCAGGTGGGAAAAACTTCCATCCTCGCTTATTTGCAGGCTCAACTTGTCGCCGCAGGAGAACTCGTTCACTATATCGACCTGGAAGATGGCCGACTATTATCCATTTTGGATCGGGGCGTGGACGAGTTTTTGCTTTATTTGAAAGAGACGGGCTTTAACCTGTCTGGCCTGACTCAGACCGGTAAAAAAATATTTGTGCTAATTGATGAAATCCAGTACCTCGCCAATCCATCTTCCTTCCTGAAATTGCTGGCCGACCACCATCGTTATTTGAAAATCATCGTCTCTGGTTCATCCAGTTTCGAGATGAAAAGCAAATTCAGGGACTCGCTGGTGGGGCGAACCGTTAATTTTGAGATTTATCCGTTATCTTTTCGCGAATTTCTTGCCTTTCGTGGAATCTCCTTTTTGCCTGCGGAACGTTTTACGGCGGCCAAAATTGCCGAACTGCAATCGCTTTATTTCGAATTTGCCTTATATGGCGGTTATCCAAAGATCGTTTTGACTGGCGACGCATCCGTCAAGGACAAATACTTACAGCAAATCATAGACACGTACGTCCGCAAGGATATTCGCGACCTGGCGGATATAAAAGATGTCAACAAATTCAATCGCCTTTTGGAAACATTGGCGTCGCAAAGCGGAAACCTGTTGAATGTTTCCGAACTAGCCAATACCTGCGCGCTGACCGCGGAAACCGTTCAGCGTTACCTTTTCCTGCTCGAACAAACCTATATCATCCGCCTGGTGCGTCCATTCAGCCGCAATTTGCGTTCCGAATTGACCAAGACGCCGAAAATATTTTTCCACGATACAGGCTTGATGCAAATGTTATGGTTGAAACGCCTGCCTCGCGAAATTATGGGTTCGGTATTCGAAACCAGCATCTTTGGCGAATTGGTAAAACAACACGGCGTGAACGCTATTTATTACTGGCGGACAAAGGAAAAGCAGGAATTGGATTTTGTTCTCAACCTTCCCGATGGTTTAATGCCCTGCGAAGTCAAACTCCAGTTTCCGCGTGCGTTGCCTTCAGGCTTGCTGACGTTTGCGCGGGCCTACTCAGTTCAGTCGCCAAAACTGATCGGACTTAACGGAGAACCAAATTCGCTTGAAATGATCTATCCCTGGCAATTGTAGGGTTTCATCATTCCCCTCTCACCGTCACCAACACCACCGCCGTCTCCACCCTCTGATCCGCATACACTACCACCAATTGGATGGCGTACAAGCCATTCAATCCCGTTGTATCCCACTCTGCCAGCAAGCCGTTGACGACGGGGGCGGTCGCGTCCCCGCCGATTTGCGTCCACTGGCGCGGGTAAAGTCCCTCTCCCACTTGAATTCGATAATACTGAAACCCATTCCCCGCGGCCGTGCCGACGATCTGGACGCGTCCGCTCACCTCCGCGAACAGCGCGGGAGATGTGATGTTGACGTCCGGATTCGGAGCCCCGGGCTGGATCGCGTCGTACGCTTCGGGCGCGACGGGGATGCCGGCCTCGCCCGCCCAAGCGCGCGCCTCCTCCGGGACGGTTAAAAACACGCGCTCCTCGATCAGATCAGGCGGCGTAAAGACGGTCGCAAGCAAACCTGTTTCGCGATTGATAATGTACGTGTGGAATAAATTGTCAACCTGCGTTGGTTCGAAGCCGGTGACGAAAACCTCGCGCACAATATCGGGACAGTCGGCGCTGGGAAGCAGCCCCGACGGATCGCACACGTCCATCTCGACGACGCCCGCAGGCGGAGTCCACGAATCGGCGGGCAGGGACGCGGTTGCGGTCTGCATCAGCGCGGCCCACAGCGCGGCGGGCAGGCGTGGGGAGACCCCTTTCTGTCCCCCCTCCAGGGGGGAAGCCAGGTGGGTGGAACCCGTCCAAACGGCGACGATGCGCGCGGGAGTGTAGCCAATCGCCCAAGCGTCGGAGGAGCCTGTC
Organism: Anaerolineales bacterium; assembly: GCA_034411715.1. Classification (GTDB taxonomy): domain Bacteria; phylum Chloroflexota; class Anaerolineae; order Anaerolineales; family Villigracilaceae; genus Denitrolinea. The sequence goes on from DAOUMJ010000293.1 coordinate 9,422, forward strand.
CACCCTGATTTGAAGGCGGCGGTGCGCCCGATCTCGGTCACGTTGGGGTTGCCCCAACCCGGCCAGCGCGCGGGCGCGTCGCTGAGGGCGTGGTTCATCAGGTAGGCCAGTTGCGGCGAGACGACCGATTGCGATTCGGGTTGCGTCCAATCCAGCCAGAGCGCGCCATCCACGCTTTCGACGCGCAGGACGGAGGAGGGCTGGATCGTATCCCCAAAGCGCTGCCCGTTGCGGAGGCCGGAGGCCGCGAAGGTCGCGTAGGCCGCGGCGAGGGTGACGAGAGTCTGGGGCGGGGAATCGCTCACGAAGGCCGCGCCCGGCGCGAGGTCCAGGCTGAACGAGCGCGCGGTGCGGAGGGCGTTGTCCGCGCCCATTTGGTCCAGCACATCCAGCGCGGGCGCGAGGTAGTCGTTTGCCAGCGCGGCGCGCAGCCGCATAGGGCCGTGAAAGGCGAGGTCGGAATTTTGAATGTCGCCGCGCGGGATGTCCCAAACGAGGGAGGCGGGCGCGAGGCCGCGCGCGAAGCCCGTGAGGTAAACAAAGGGGGTGAGGAGGGTGCCTGGGTTGTGCGCGGTGAGGAACGCGGATTCGCCGCCCAGACTCGTTTCGCCGACGAGCGCGAGGATTTGACCATCACGCGGGTCGAGGACAAGCGCGCTGGCCGATGGCTCTGTGAGGTTCGAAGGCGGAAGCGCAGAAAGGTAACGCGCCGCGTCGCAATTGGTTTCATCGGCGATTGCGTTGGCGAGGCGCGCCGCGTAGATTTGCGTGAGACAGGCCGCGCTGTTTTGGAGTTCGTGATCGAGTGTAGTGATGATATTGAGCCCGCCGCGTTCGATGCGCTGGCGGTCGTAGCGCGTGGAGAGCTGGGTCATCACGAGGTTGAGGAAGGCATTGCTCCCCTCTCCCGTGTTTGTCGGGAGCCCTTCCAGGGCGCTTCGCGAAGGGGCTGGGGGTGAGGGCAATGATGGCACGTTCTCGATCATCCCCAGCGCCTGCATGACGAGAAGGGTCTCGCGGGTGCGTTGGGTGGCGGCGTCGGGAGCATCTAAGGGATTCAGGCTGGGGGTCTGCGCGGCGGAGGCGAGCAGGGCAGATTCGGCCAGAGTGAGTTCGGCGGCGGGTTTGTCGAAGTAGAGTTCGGAGGCGGATTCGATTCCGAAGGCGTAGTGTCCGTAGTTGGCGGAGTTGAGATACCACTCCATCACCTGGTCGCGTCCAAAGCGCGCCGTGATCTGCGCGGCGAGCAGGCGTTCGCGCAGGGCGCGTTTGAGCGAGGGCGGCTCGGCGAAGAGCAGAAGATCGCAGGCCAGTTTTTGCGCCAGGGTGGGATGCGAATCGGGATTGTCGAGGCCGCTGAGGAGATAGCCCGCGTGCGACTCGAAGCGCGGGTCGGAGGCGGCGATGGTCGCGTCCACGAGGGATTGGGGCAGGCGAGTCAATGGCAGGTAGGCGCGCTGCGAATCGGTCGGGGCGAAGGTGAAGATGATATGCTCGCCCGTGCGATCGTAAACGCGCGTGGGCTGGAGCAGGAGTTCGTTATTTTGATTCAACAAAATGGGGAGTTGGTCAATCGAAGGCAGGCCGCGCGTCAAATCCGCGTAGGCGAAGACCGAGGCGAAGATGACAACGGCGAGCGCGATGGAAAAGACGTAGCCGAGTCCCAGCCCCGCGGCGCGCAGGCGCGACTCTCTCAGGCGGCGCTGCTCCGCGCGGCGTTCGCGTCGGCGGTGGACGATCTCGGCCATATCGGGCATGAGGGGAAGTATAACAGGATAGGCACACAGGTACACAGGTCTGACTTGTTTACGTGTGTACTTGTGTGCTTGTCTACGTAATCACCATCCCATTCTGTCCATTAATTAGCGCCTGGGTGTGTTGTCCCCTGTGATGGATTTCCGTGATCCAAATTGGGAGCAGGATAAGTTTGAACGATTCCACGAACATGCCTGCGGAGGAGAGCCGCAGATTGCTGAGATGCGAATATTCACGGCGCACCCTTTCCATATAATCCCTGGCAACCTGTCCGCGCGCTTCCAGGGAAGCGTCGCTCATTGAAATATCGTAGATCTCGGCAGGCCAGTCGGCGAGGTAGCGCGGGTCGTACGGCTTGACCGCGGACAGGTCGAAGGTCGGCAGGATGCGGGTAACGAAGCCGGTTGTCCTGTGGCTGGCGGGAACGGGAAAATCATTGACAAGGATCGGGTACTGTTCGTTGACGTGGACAATGCCCATCTTGTGTGAATCATACTTCCAGTGAACGGAATCTTCATTCTCGGTCATTTCGACTCGATCGCCGATGCAGTTGATTCCGCCGCCGAGGTCGAACGTCCACAACGGCACGTAGATGGGACGCGGAATGTCCACTTTGCGTTCGGGCCTGATCTCATTCAACTCCACCCAGGAAACCAGTTTTTCGATGGCCTGTTGTTTTGTCAACGCGTGCGGGATGATGCCGTCGGGCTCGAGCAATTCCCGAAATTGACGGAGACGGACGACATGGGGCGAATCACAGTAAGCGCATGTGGACGAGATGACGCCCGGTGCAAGGACGAATTCCGCGCCGCAGCCGTTGCAATGGAAGATCAATGCGGCGTTGGCCTTGCGATGTCCCTTTGCAGTGGCCATGGCGATGAAGAAATCCGACTCGTCTGCATTCCCGCCTGCCAGCGAGTCGTCGTATCCGGAATGCTCGCAATGCAGGGAATTTCCATCGGGAGAAAAGACCCGCCGCGCCCCGCATTTGGGACAAACGAATCGGTCTGCGCGCGCCCGTTGCTCGCCTCCTTCCTGGACGGGGAGGTTGTTTGCATCCACGATGTCTTCGGGCTTCAGTTTGCCGTCCAGAATGGCGAGGGCGCGGCGCGCTTCGGCGTGGGATGGGTCGTACGCGAGGACGGTTTCGAGGAAGCCGCGTTTCTCTGCAGGGTCGTCGGTGGTCTGGCTGAGGATGTAATGGGCTTTGATCTTGGTTTCAATATCGTCCGCCTGAAGCAGGGCGCGTTCGGCATAACGCCGCGCCCAGGAGAGTTCTCCCGCTTTCAGATTGATATATGCTTCGTGGACGAGTTCGTTATCGCGTTCCATTACTACTTCCCCCGCACGATCGCATCCGTCATCTTCACCACGCGGCTGATTTGAAGGACATCGTGCACGCGGACGATGTCCGCGCCCCTTGTGATTCCAACGACGACCGCGGCGGCCGTCCCCTCCACGCGCTGGTCGGGCGGCAGGTCGAGAGTGTAGCCGATGAAGGATTTGCGCGAGGCGCCGAGCAGGACGGGAAAGCCGAGAGCGCGGATCTCGTCCAGGCGGCGGATGAGTTCGAGGTTGTGCGCCACGGTTTTGCCGAATCCGATTCCCGGGTCGAGGAGGATGCGCTCGTCGGGGATGCCGGCGCGGCGCGCGATTTCGACCGAGTCCATCAGTTCGCGTTTCACGTCTTCGATCAGGTCCTCGTATTCCGCGCCGATGTAGGCGTTACCGAGACGTTCCTTCACCTCCACGCTGGCGGGGTTGCTGCGGTTGTGCATCAGGATGACGGGCGCGTTGTGTTTCGCCGCGACCCGCGCCAGGTCGGGATCGGCGCGCAGTCCCCACACATCGTTGACGATGCGCGCGCCCGCCTTCAGCGCGGCTTCAGCCACTTCGGCTTTATAGGTGTCAATGGAAATCAGCGCGTCGGGAAATTCGCGAAGGATGGCTTCGATGACGGGGAGGACGCGCGCTTTTTCCTCGGTCGCGTCCACGGGCTGGGAGCCGGGACGCGTCGATTCCCCGCCCACATCGAGGATGTCGCAGTTCGCGGCGAGGAAGGCGCGGGCTTGCTCGAGAGCCGCGCCATCATCCCCGGCCCCTTCGCGAAGCACCCCTGCGGGGCTCCCGATTACGGGAGAGGGGAGTAGGAGACCGTCTCCCGAAAACGAATCGGGCGTGACGTTGAGGATGCCCATCACATACGTGCGCGATCCCCAATCGAAGGTGTGGTTGTGTAAATTAAGAGAACGCATGGAAGATGCGGGATAGGAGATGCGAGTTAGGGGATACAAGTTACACGTTACGAGTTACGAGTTACGTGTGTACGTGTGTACTTGTTTACCTGTCTACGGAATCTGATCCAGCGGTCTGCCCAACCACGCTTCCGCTTCGTTGATGTCGGTGAAGATCTTCATCGCCGCGGCGGTTTCGGGCAGGGCCAGCGCGGCCACAGTGCGAATCGCGTCGGCCACTTTCGCGTCGGCCACCACCACCGCCAGGCGGATGTTGCGCGCCGAGGGGTCGCTGTTCACTTCCACAGCCGCGCGCACGGCCTTTTCGGGAATCTCCTTCACCGCGCGCAGGTCATACAGGTTGCGCGTGCGGCGGTCCGAGCCGAGCAGGTGTTCCAGCGCGAAATCGTGCCAGGCCTTGATGGTCGCGTCGGAAAGGTCGGTAAACGTCAACGTCATGCCGCCGTCGCCGCGGCGCACAACGCTCAGTCCCACGCCGGGCGCGGGAGTCCAGTTCAGGGGTTTGGGTTCGGTCATGGTGCCTCCAATGGTTTGCGCGAATTATAACGCAGGCGACTCCTTCACATCGAGCAGGACTCCCAACTCGGCCAGCGCGGCCGCGATCTTTGGGACTGTCTCGCTTTTGACGACGACTGCCGTTGGGCCGAGCGGTTCGCCCAGAAAGCGCGCCGCCTTCGACTTTCGCAACTCTTCCAGGACTTCTGGCCGGCTGACCCGTAAAACGGTTTGACTCTCCGCCCGGGCTTCGGTCCCATTCGCCTCCCAGCGTTTGAGGGCCTTCACCAGCGCGGGCGGGACGCTGCCCTGTGTGGCTTTGACCAGCAACGCAAGCAGTTGTTCGGCTTTCAGTCCCTGCTCGCTGGCGCGCTGGAGCGATCGCGCGCTGACGTGATAAATGAAGTCATCACCTTTGGGCTCGTCCCATTCGCAGAAACGCGCGATCTGATAACGCGCGGCGCGTGAGAAATAACGCGATACAGAGATTTTTCCGTTGGAAGCAATTGCTATTTTCCCCTGTGTACCTGTGTACCTGTCTACCTGTGTACTTTCCTGGGTGAGCCGAAACGCCGTGAACTCCTTCCCCTCTTCAGGAGAAGCAAGATCAACCAGTCCCAGCCAGTGCATGGTTTGGATCGTGAAACGCACGAGCGCGCCGTCCACTGAATCCCACCAGGCGAAGCCGCGCAGGTATTGCCCGTCGGAGGCACGTTTGATGAACCAGGAATCGTAATCTCCCGCGGGGCGTTGAAAGTCGGGATGTTTTTGTTTGAGGTCGCGCAGGAAGGCGGGGAGGCTCCACCACTGGTTGGGAGGAATGGCGTGGAGAAAGCCCAGCAACGTGCTGCGTGTTGCGTGAGGATCGTTTTTCCACTCGCCTTCGCAGACGATGGAGGGCATGAGGCGCAGTTCATCGAAGGTGGTGGAGGTTTTCCACGCTTCGATAAGCATGGATAGCGCGTCCGCGCGTGGGGCTTCGAGGAACTTTTTTACCGCCTCGGTTTGCAGAACGTTCTTCTTGAGCAGTTCGGCGGCGTGGAGAAGCGCGGGGAGTCGTAGGTCGGATTGCCAATCCGACCTACCCGCTCGCAGCGCGGCGAGCAACGTGGTCGCGTCATCGAGGATGTGATCGTTCGCGAGAATCTCATGCGCCTTTTCCATCGGTGTTGCGGGACGTCCAAGTGGAGGAACCACGGAGCCACGGAGACGCGGGGATTCTTCTTTTTCTCTCCGTGACTCTGCGTCTCCGTGTTTGATTACTTCGAGTAAATCGTCGGGGATGTACGCAAATTCCTGCGCGCCCTTGTCTGTATCGAAGAACGCCCTCGCCAGGATGCCGCGATAGAAGAGCGTTTCCGCGGCAGAGACGGGGCGGCGATGCGGCATTTCGCGGTCGCGTTTGCCCGCGCCCATTTCGCGGGTCTCGCCGAAGCGGCGCGCGAATTCGGCCCAGGGGAGGCGTCCGTTCGCGGCGAGGAGCGCGTCCAACGCGCGGCGGGCTTCGCGCGGGAGGATGTCGAGGGTCTCGCGAACCGGCCCGGGGTCCAGGAGGGTAGCGGAGAGTTCCCCGGCGGCCGCGTCGCGTTCGCGCGCCTCGAGTTCGAGTCCCCACAGTTCGGCGACGATGCGAAGATGTCCGAGGTCGTATGGATGAAGAGAGGCAAGCAGGTCGGGCATGGGGAGAAGACTACCCTCTTACCACCCTCAACGCGCCCGGCAACACCTCAAACAAAACATCGCGCACGTCCGCGCCGAAGGAGGTGAAGATTTCCCCATCGGCATGGATGTAGAGGGGGCGGTCCGAAACCATGTGGAGTTTTTTGAATGTGCCGAGTTGAACCTGTTTGAAGCGCAGGTGCGTGCCTTTCATGAATTCGGGGACGAGGCGGAACATCATGGCACGCGAGATTTTTTTGACGTTGAGGAATTGCAGCGCGCCGTCGTCTATTTTGGATTCGGGCGAGATGAGGAAGCCGCCGCCCTCGCGCCCCCCGTTGCAGACGGTGGTCATCAGCACGCGATCATCCCACGATTCTGCGTCGCTTTGAAATTGAACGGTCGCGGGGTTGTGATTCAGGATGATGGTTTGGATGACCGCCGTGAGGTACATGAGGAAGCCCTTGACAACGGGAAGTCTGTGCGAGCGGATGGTGACCACCGCGTCGAAGCCCGCGCCGACGGTGTTGTCGAAGTATTCCTTGCGGCCGCTGGCTTCATCGGTCATCACGCCAACATCTATTGCGCTAACGTTTTCGGCTTTGAGCGCGTGGACGAGGGCGTAATCGGATTTCAGCGGGACGCCGAGCGCGTGGGCGAAGTCGTTGCCCGAACCGAGGGGGACGACGCCCATGACGGGACGCCGCTCCTCCGGGATTTGCATCAAGCCGTTGACGACTTCGTGCGCGGTGCCGTCGCCGCCGAGCGCGATGACCAGGTCGCAGCCTTCCGCGGCGGCCTGTTGCGCCAGTTCGACGGCGTGAGTCGGGTAGACGGTTCCGCTCCACGAGATGTCGCCCAGAAATTCCTGCACGATGGGGCGCAGGTCGTTGGCGGCCTTCCAGGCGCGTCCCATGTCGGCCATGGGATTGAGGATGAGTTTGACTTTGCGTGGCATGGATCTTCTCCTCGATGGGTTTGCAAGTGATAACCCCATGTCCTGGTGTTTGGTTGCCTGGACGCCGGACGGTCCTGTCACAGCAGCGCCTGATCCGGCAGGTTGAGCGGGCCGGATACCGCCCTTGCAACCAGGAAACGCCCACGCTCGTGACGCTTGGCGCGGTAGAGGGCCTCATCGGCGGCGCGCAGGAGTTCGGTGGCGGTGCGCCCATGCAGGGGATGGATGGCGATTCCGCCCGAAATGCCGAGGGTGATGCAGTCGCCGTCCGGCGCTTCGAAGAAGAATTCTTTCATTTTTTCTATGATCTTTTCTCCCACCAGAATGGCGGCTTGCAGCGAAGTCTGGCTCATGATCAGGGTCAACTCGTCGCCGCCGTAGCGCGCCAGAAAGTCCGTCAAGCGAAGCCCCTGCGCCATATAATTGAAAAAGGCGCGCAGCACCTGGTCGCCCAGGGCGTGGCCGTAGGTGTCGTTGACGACCTTGAATCCGTCCAGATCCATCATAATGAGAGCAAAACTTTGTCCCATGCGCCGCGCCTGGGCCACTTCCTTTTCCAGTTGTTCATCCAGCGCGCGGCGGTTGGGCAGGCCGGTGACCGTGTCGCTGTAGGCTTTGCGGCTGATCAACTCGTGCAAGGCGGCATTCGAGATGGCCATGGCGGCCTGGTCGGCGAGCATGTTGAGCAGGCGCATTTCCGAGGCGTTGAATCCGCCTGTGATGGAACGCGAGAGATTCATAACGCCAACGACAGTCTCGTCCCTTTTAAGGGGAATACCGACGATGGAACCGCCCCAATCGGCGGGGGCATCCTTGTAGAGCGGGTGGTTTCTGATGTCCTCCACGACAATGGTTCCGCCCTCACGCGCCACCGTATAGGTCAATCCGTTCTGGCGCGGCGTGGCGATGGGATCGGTCCTGCCGTCGGACTGCATGGCCGCGCCGAATTCCAGCCACCCGTTCTTGTACAGGAAGATATGGGCGGCGCGCGCGTTCCGCACCAGCCGCATGGCCTCCTGCGCGATGGCATCCAGCACTGCCGGCATGTCCAGGCTGGAGGTCAGTTTCAGGCTCAATTGGCGAAGCGCGTCCAGTTCCGCCGTCTGTTGCTTCAGCAGGGAAAGCAGGGCCTGGCTGGAAACCAGGCTGGATGCAAGCGAAAGCGATAATTCATCCTTGTCTTCGGGAATGTCGGCTTTTTCGATGGCGGTGATGAGGATATTCAGCAGGGTCAGCAATTCCGTGCGGTCGTCGGCCCCGATGCCGCTCTTCTCCAGAGATCGCCGCGCCTCCTCGAGAATGTCAAGTCTTCGTTCGATCATTGTCTGCCCTCCTTTATCTACCAAACCAAGCCCCGGGCAGTGCCAGCATAGAATTGTCTTCGCGGTCCCGGTATTGACATTATAGTCCATTCTGGCAACCATTACGGCAAATTCCAGACACCCATGTTAGAATACTTTCCTAACCTTACATTGAAAAGGAGGGCGGACGACATGACCTCGTCCCTTTTCCCGGCTACGCCGCTTCAACCGCGCAAGCGCGCCATCCTCGTCGGCGCATCCAGCGGATTGGGCGCGGCGCTCGCCAAAAAACTCGCCCGCGAGGGCTGGACCCTTGCGCTTCTTTCCCGACGTTCGGGCCTGCTCGCCGACCTATGCGCGGAGATCAACGCCGACGGCGCGACGCGCGCCCTGGCCTACGAGCATGACGTGACCCACTACGCCGAGGCGCCCTCCCTGCTCAAACGCGTCATTGCGGACCTGGGCGGACTCGACCTCTTCATCTTCAACGCGGGAATCAATCTTCCTCCCGGCCTCGAAAAAATGTCCGCCGGGAACGACATCCAGATGATCGCCACCAACCTTTCGGGCGCGATTGCCTGGCTGGCTCCCGTTGGCGACCTCTTCAAAGAGGCCAAGAGCGGAATGATCGTGGGCATCTCCTCCGTCGCGGGCGACCGCGGACGAATTGCCAACCCCGGCTACAACACCTCCAAAGCGGGACTCACCACCTACCTCGAAGCGCTTCGCAACCGTCTCACGCGTCATGGCGTACATGTGCTGACGGTGAAACCTGGCTTCATGTCCACCGAAATGCTGCGTGCCAGCGCGGGTCCCAAACCGTTCACCGTCTCCCCCGAGCGCGCCGCCGACGATATCTACAAAGCAATCCAGAAACGCAAGCAGGTCATCTACACCCATCCCATTTGGGGATGGATCATGCTCGTCATCAAACACGTCCCGTCGGTGGTGTTTAGACGGTTGAGTTTTTAGGCGGGGTGGGTGGTGAGATTCAACAGGAGTATGGTGCATGGATGAAACTGTTACTTTCAGGCCAATTCTATGGCGATTAGTAGTATGGAATTTTTTTCCAATATATATTGGATGGGCAATTGGCACTTTGCTGGTAAGCGCAAGGCATCATTATTCCTATTATTCAATTCTTGAATATATTGCTGCAATGTTTGTGATGTTAATGTGCTCTTTGTTTTTCTCACTCGCTTTTCGTAATTCATATGAAATTGAAGTATCCCAAAATAAGATTTGTGGGCCTAAGTTAGGAGTACTTTCAGGAGGCAATCTTTCTTTTTCTGTTTCCGACTTGGATATTTCCAGTTTCTATCACAGCCAATCGTTTTATGAAAAGATATCAGGATTTCGAACGGCGGATTCAACTCGTAAGTGCAACGGAAGCGGTTGAAGGAGAGGCAAGCTGAGGTAGGATAGGCTCCCAGACCGCCAAGTCAAAGGAGCACTTATGAG
>DAOUMJ010000294.1:0-2980 GCA_034411715.1 Anaerolineales bacterium
ATGGTTCGCTCCTTGGCTCTGTAATTGGAACCAAGCTTACCAGACGTCAACCACTATTTGGTAATTTTCACGCTACACGAATTTTGTCCGGTAGAGAAAAATTCATTCTCAATCTCGCGGCACAGGTCAATTTGGCGGCGCAGGTTGCGCTCCGCAGCTCTCAACGCACCGATGTAAATTTGCGCCATGCTTGCCACGTTCCTCAGCCCGCCAGCGAGATTTTTCTTGTCGCCCGCTTTTTCTCGAATGACATTGTGTATTTCAAATAGCGGAACGGCGCGGCGCGGCTGCCCACTAAGGGAGTAGGTATTGGCGAGTGCGTTGAGTGTCCATGCTTGCCATCCTTCATCTTTCAAACGCGGCGGTTTATCTTCGCCATCGAGAAATAAAGCGCGTAAAAGTTCAATCTCCAATTGATATGCGCCAAATTGATAGTACAAAGGATTTGGAACAAGGCGTTCGCCGAATAACTTCACTGCCTCATCCAAATTTCCCGCCCTGACCATGTGATGATACAGTTCGATGACAGGCGCAAGGTCTTCCAGCGTTTTCACGTTCTTGTTGGTCACAGGCATGGCTTCAATAAAATGTTCAGCAAGTTGCACGTGCGCCTCTTTGCGCCGTTTCTCGTCGGTAAAGTGGTCGTAGGCATAATGCCGCACAATCGGGTGCATATCGTAGCGTTGGGTCGCGTCCGCATATTGCAGCAGTCCGCGCTGGCGCAGGTCGAGCAGGGCTTTGTCCAGGTCGGGGCTGGGGAACACCTTTTTGAGCACGGCGTATTCCATCGAGCCGCGAAAGCAGGACATCTTGCTCAGCAAATCCCTGCGCTCGGGGGCTAAACTTCCGTAGGCGCGTTCCAACACGTGATGTCTCCTGGCTTTCACATCCTCGAAGATTTCCAGGTTCTTCACCGCCGCAATATCGCCGCGCCGTTCATGGTCTGCGTTGATCAAACCGACCAGCAGGCTCAAACTCAACGGGTGATAGCCGTACGCGGCGCAGGCTTCGATGACCTCCGCGCGCGTGGCTTTGACTCCCTCGTTGTGGAAGTACGTCACCGCGTCCTCGGGCGCGAAGGCGGCGAGCGGCTCCTCGCGACAGCCTTTGAGCAGTTTGCCGTCGGCGCTCTCCAGCGCGCGCGGACACAGGCGCGTGGTCATCAAGACTTTGGACTGCATTCCCGCGCCGCTCAAGCCGCGCAGGAAGGTTTCCGTCAGCGGGGAGGAGCAATCGCGCTGGGATGGGTCAATGTCGGCATCTTCGTCATCGGGTTGCAGCGCCGCGTCCATCCGCCCGTATTGACGCAGCAACCGCTCGAAGCCGTCCAGCACGATCAGGATGTTCGTCCCGCGCATCGCCTCCAGCAGATCATTGAGCTGGGACCGCGCCGACGCTTTGACCTCCACGCCGAGATGATTCAACGTCTCCGCGAGAAAACTCTCGAAGCCCGATTCCTTCTCATAGAACGACCACCAGACCGCCGTCTGCCATTGCGCGCGGTCAACGCGGTTGAACCACGTCCACGCCAGCGCGGATTTGCCAAACCCGCCGAGTGCGCGCAACATGAACAGGTTGTCTTTATCATCGCCCAACCATTCGTTGAGCATCTTGAGTTCAGTGTCTCGTCCAGTAAATGTCGCCAAGTCACCATAGCGGTGACCGTAAAACCACCCCGTCCGCATCTCGCGTTTTTCGCCATCGGCCGCGTAATAATGAATCACATTGCCGTCGCCAGTGACGACAACGCTCTTCTCCACATTTCCCCCAATTCGAACAGAACCAGGAGGAACTGGCTTCCCATCTTTTTCCGATTTTTGTTTGTCTGCCATGCCTTCCCTCCAACTTCATCCTTCAGAATTCATCCTTCATCCTTGCTCGCGCTCCCCCAACTTTAGCACAAAACATCCCCGCCGTCAGCGCCATGCCGCGACCACAATTCTCCTTACGCAATACGCAATACGCATTACTTCCCCACCACGATCTTCACCCAGATATTATCGCTCGACCCGATCATCACCGCCTGCCCCAGCGGATTCCGCAGGCCGAATATTCCCATGTAACTCCCTTTGACCGAAGGCGCGATGAGTTGCACGGAGACGTCCACGCTTTCGCCGGGCAGGGTGATGGTCAACGCTACAGAATCGGGCGCGGACATCCGCTCGCCCGCGAGAAAGACGAGCGAGTAGCCCGCGTCCCAGGGGCAGGCGCCCGTATTTATCAGCCGCCAGGTTTTGGTGAAGGATTCGCCTTGTGCGAGAATCGTCCCGTCGGGGATGGTCACGTCTTCGAGCAGGACGGCCTTGTCGGCGCAGTCTTCGGGACGCGGCAGAAATCCCTCGGGCGTGGCCGTCGGCGTGGGCGTGGACGCGGGAGGGGCGGGCAGGGTGGAGGTCACGAAGAGAGGCGGAGGGGGAGTCCGCGTCTCGAAGGTGAGGCAGCCCTTCAATAGTCCAAGAAAGAGGAGGGAGGGGAGGAGAGTCCGCATGAGGAATTCAGTACCGCAAAATTTATTTTGCGTTCCCCTGCAAGATAAATCTTGCGGTACTGCTTATGGCGCGGCGAAGACGACCGACCAGTAGCCGTCCAACTGGCTGTCCGCGTAGTAGGCGTAGCCCACGCCGATTTCGACGGCGGTAGGGTTGAGGATGGCCTTGCGATGAACGAGATCGCTCATCCACCACTGCACGGCGGCTTCGGGCGTTCCGCCGTATTGCGGGGGTTGGCCGTAGATGTTTTCGACCGCGAACGAAGCGCTGTAACCCGAAGCCGCCACGCGCGCCTGCGCGCTGGAGCCGTCCGAACCGATGTGGCTGAGAAAACTGTTACAGGCCATGTCTGCCGCGTGGCCCTGCGAGGCGGCGGTCAACTGCGAGTTGAGGGTGAGGGCGGGGAGGCCGTGCGCGGCGCGCTGGGAGTTGATGAGCGCCAGCATCTGGTTGACGAAATCGGGATTGGGGGTGTAGGCGCAGGGACCGCC
>DAOUMJ010000295.1:0-14983 GCA_034411715.1 Anaerolineales bacterium
CCTGCAATTCTCGGCGGTCTCCGCGAACTCCCCTGGCACTGCCCGCCAGGGCAAGTGTGCGGTTAATCCCTGCCAACTGCTCTTGAGCGGGAGACCATCGGATTTTGATTCAAACGGAAATAATCCGTGTGACTCCGTCAAATCGGCGTAATCCGTGTACAGATTAATTCTCGTTCGCCGCGATGATTCTTGCCATTTCGGCGGAAATCTTCGGGTCGAGGGGATCGGGCTGGTGTTCGGCGAGGATGTTGCGGGCTTTGGCGAGCGCCCAGTCGCGGGCGTCGTCTTTCTTCTCTTCCCAAACATTGTAAGGGCGCCTGTCCATGAATTCGGGCAGGAAGATCTCGCGCATGTGCTTCTTGGTGTGTTTCTGCGCCAGGAAATTTCCGCCGGGGCCGACGGCCGCGATAGTATCGAGCGCGAGGGTCTCCTCGTCCACTACGATGCCCTGCATGGTCTTGTGGATGATGCTGAAGATCTCGCAGTCCATCAGCATTTCGGCGAAAGACCATATCCGCGAGCCGTGCAGGAATCCCACACCCAGCAGCATATCGGACATGACGATGCTCGCCATGAAGGTGGAGAGCGAGTTTTCGATGCCTGCCTGCCAGTTGGGTTCCTTCGCGCCGGTGGCGAACGATCCCATCGAGATCGGGATGTTGTAGAAGTCCGCCAGAACGCCGCCAGCCGCGCCGAAGAGGAAGTCTTCGGGGCCGCCGCCGGTATAGGCGCCGGTGCGGAGGTCCGAGGCGGTCTGCGCCGCGGCGTAGAAGACCGGCGCGCCAGGGTAGGCGAGTTGCAGGAGCGCGGTAGCGGAGATCACCTCAGCGTTGCCCACCGCCAGGTTGCCCGCCAGCGTAGCGGGTCCGGTGGTGAGGCAGGCGGCCATGGTCATGAATCCCGTCGGGATGCCGACTTCGGCGGCGAGCAGCGCGGCGTCGAGCGAACCGCCGTCGTGTCCGAGAGGCGGCGCGGTGCATTGCATCAGCGAGAGGACGGGACGTTCGCGCAGTTTTGATTTACCGCTGACTAGGAGGGCGGCCATTTCGATGGCGGCCTTCGCTTCGTGGACGGTGTAGATCGATTCGGTCTGCACGTGCTTGGTGGAGTTCTCCCAGATGGTTTTGATCTCGTGCAGGCCGCGCGTCTCAGCGGGCTTGTCCTGCGCGCTGACTGGCACCCAGTGGAAAGCCACCTCTTCGGTCGCGTCAGCGATGCGGGCGATGTCGCGTACGTCGTCCAGTTTGGACATGCGGCGGACGCCCGTCTCGATGTCAATCACTTCCACGCCGCAGCCGTCCGTGCCGACGAAGACGTGGTCCCCGTCGAGGGGTAGATCCTGCTGGGGATCGTGCGCCGCCAAAACGTACGCGGGAGGCGCTTTCTTCAAGGCGTCCTCGATGATGTGCGGCTTGACTTTGACGATCTTCTTTTCGCGATCCACGCTCGCGCCGCTGGCTTCCCAAATCTCGAGGGCGCGTTTGGATGGGAATCGCACGCCGACGTTTTCGATGATGTGAAGCGTGGCGTCGTGAATCTTCTTCACTTCGGCGGGCGTCAAAATATCTAACTTCAGTTTTGGGTTGGTGATGGATTTGATGTTTTTGGCCATGGAAGATCTTTCTTATTGCGTAACTATGCTTCGCCCATGAGTTGCTTGGCAACCTGGACCGCGCCGATGGCGTCTTCCGAGTAGCCGTCGGCTTCGATCTTCTGCACCCACTCGCGGGTCACGGGCGCGCCGCCGACCATGACCTTGATCTTCTTTCGCAGGCCGCGCGCGTCCAGTTTTTCGATGACTTCCTTCTGGCGGATCATCGTGGTGGTGAGCAGCGCGGACAGGCCGATGATGTCAGCGTCAATTTCGAGCGCCTTCTCGATGATTTTGTCCGAGGGGTTGTCCACGCCCATGTCCACCACGGTGAAGCCCGAAGCGCCGAGCATGGTGGAGACGAGCGACTTGCCGATCTCGTGGATGTCGCCTTCGACGGTAGCCATCACCACCTTGCCGAGGGTTTTGCGCGCCGAGCCTTTCTTCACCAACTCGGGTTCGAGGATGGCGACTGCGGCCTTCATCGCTTCGCCCGCCATGACGAGTTCGGGCAGAAAGGCGTCTCCCGCCGCGAAGGCATCGCCGACCTTGTTGATACCGACGACGTAACCATTCGTGATGGCGTCGAGCGGGTCCACCCCTTGCGCGATGGCCTGCCTGGCGAGTTCGGCTGAAACGTCCGAATCGCCGTCAATGATGGATTGGGCCATTTGGTTCAGTAGTTCCTGGGACATGGGTTCTCCTTGTTTGGTCTTTTTGTCTGATAGTCTGATAGTCGGATAGTCTGATGGTCTTATGGTCTCATAGTCGTCTATCATAACGACCTTTGGACTATTTGACTATTCGACTATTTGACTAATAAGAATTGCTGTTCCTTTTGGTGAATGTGCTCGGCGGAGATGCCGAGGTAGATCTCGAGGTCGCGGCCGAGGGAAAGGAGGTGGTCGCGGGCGGCGCGGCTGGCCGCTTCAGGGTTGCGGGCGGCGATGGCCTCCACAATGGCGCGATGTTGAGCCTGCTCACGCTGCAGACTCTCGGTCAACGCTTCGGGGTGGCGGAACATGGCCTCGTAGAGCATCCAATCGGGGAATTGGTTGGCGACGATCCCGTAGAGGCGCGCCAGCAGCGGACTTCCGCTCATGGCGACGATGGAGGCATGGAATTGGCGGGAGACTTCGCGCAGGCGGGACATGTCCTCGAGGCGGACCAGGTCGAGGGTCCCGGCGAGGAGGCGCTTCAATTCCTCGACCTCGCGCGGGGTCGCGGTTTCCGACGCGTGGCGCGCGGCGAGCGGCTCCAGCAGAATCCGCAGGCCGTAGGCATCCAGCATCTCGTCATGGGTCAGTTCGATGACGCGCACGCCGCGATAGGGAACGCGTTCAGCCACACCCGCGGCCACCAGCAGGTCGAGCGCCTCGCGGACGGGCGTCATGCTGACCCCCAGTTGGGATGCCACATCCTCCTGACGAAGCCATTCGCCGGGGCGGACTTCGCCCGCGATGACGCGTTTGTGGAGAATTTCGTACACCTCATCGCGCAGGGAGCGGCGGGGAAGAACCTCGGTCATGGTCATATTGTATATTATATATAATAACTGAGGAATTGTGTAGTGAAGAAGAAGTTAAAGATTTTCAAAACCCGAGTTGACAACTCTTTCAAAATCCGCTAAACTATTAACACGAGTTAGTAACACGTGTTAATGGTTTGTTTTGGGCAAGGACGAGGTGCTTCGTTATGCAGCGCGTTACAAGCAAGGATGTGGCTAAACTGGCTGGCGTTTCCCGCACGACGGTTTCGTTCGTGCTGAACGATGTTCCGGACGCCAACATCGGTGGTGCCACGCGCAAACGGGTGCTGGAGGCCGCGCGAACGTTGAATTACCACCCGAACGCCGCCGGCCGAAAACTCGTCAGTGGGAAATCGAAAACGCTCGGCCTCGTTCTTTGCCAGTCCCACGAACAAGTGATCACGGATGCTTTCCTGCCCCAGGTGATCCTGGGTGTGGAGCAGGCCGCCCTCGAGCGGGGGTTCAATGTGTTGCTCAAACCCGTCGAACTCAATCACACACAAGGTTATACGCGCCTCGTCAACGAAAAGCACGTTGACGGAATCATCCTCTCCGGTCCGCGCCAGGACGATGGGGAAATTGTCTGCTTGCATCGTGAGGGCGTCCCGATCATGTTGCAGGGGCAACTGCCGGGCAGCGACATCCCATTCGTAGACATAGACGCGGGGTCCGGAGCCGAGACCGCCGTGAGGCATCTGATCGAACTCGGCCACCGGCATATCGCCATGATCACCAACGCCCCGCTCACTTACACCTCCGCGCAGCAGCGCCGCGACGGATATTTACAGGCGCTTCACAAGGCCGGATTGGAATCGGGCGATTCTTCGATCCAGGAGGGTAATTACACCCCCGCCAGCGGATACCAGGCCATGCGCGCCCTTTTGGATCGAACCCCGCGCCCAACCGCGGTCTTCGTCGCCAGCGACGTGGTGGCGATGGGCGCAATCCTGGCGGCCCGGCGCGCGGGGCTTGGAATTCCCGACGATCTTTCGATTGTCGGATTCGACGACATCCCCATGGCCGAATATTTCGACCCACCCTTGACAACGATTCGCCTGCCTGCTTTTGGTTTGGGCTTTGCCGCCGGCGAACGGCTGATCCGCCTCATCCGCGGCGAAGGCCTGGACCAGGCCAGCGTATTGATGGATACCGCGTTGCTCGTCCGCGAATCCAGCGCTACCAATCCGTCCGCAGGTTGACGGGTTGTCCCCCATCTTGTTGATTTGCGCAGGCGGCTTGTTGCCACGAAAGGAGGTGGCCGCTCCAGAATAAAATACCGGTTGTCCTGTTTCGACATGCGACAAAATCAACCCAATCTCTTCAGACTGGAGGATGAAGATGTACAAGATCAGTAAGTTGTTGGCCATACTGGCAGCCGCGTCCCTTTTGCTGGCCGCCTGCGGCCCCAAACCCACACCCACCCAGGCTCCGACCACGGCTCCCACCGAAGCTCCAACCACCGCGCCCACCGAAGCGCCGACCGTTGAGCCAACCGGAGAAATTGACTGCATGGGAGCGCAATCCGGCGACGAGATCAGCATGTTGTATCAATGGTCGGGCGTCGAGGAAGCGGCCCTCAACCAGGTGTTGCAGCCTCTCGTTGACGCCTGCGGCATCGTGCTCAAGCCGGAGTCCACGCGCGACCAGGCCCTGCTGGACACGCGCGTTCAGGCCGGAACCCCGCCCGATGTTGCGTTCTGGAATGTAGCCCAGCTCGTGCAGTACCAGGATAAGCTGATGGTCATGGATGAGATCGGCGCGAACCGCGATTCCTACGCCGATTTCTTCATCGCCCCCGGCACCATCGAGGGTAGATGGCTGGGCCTGCCGGTCAAAGCCGACGTGAAGACCATCGTCTGGTACAGCCCGTCCAACTTCGAGGCGCTGGGATACACAGTCCCCGCTACATGGGAAGAGCTGGATGCGCTGGTCGAGAAGATGGTTGCCGATGGCAACGTCCCGTGGAGCATGGGCATCGAGTCCGGAGACGCCACCGGCTGGACCGGCTCGGACTTCATTCAGGATATTCTGCTGGTGCAGCAGGGCCCGGCGTACGTGATGGGCTTGATTGACGGCAGCATCCCTTACAACGATGCGGGCGTCAAACAGGCGTATGAGACCTACGGCAAGTGGGCCATGGATCCCAAGTACGCGGTTGGCGGCGCGCAAGGAACCTTGTCCACCAGTTTCAAGGACGCCATCTTCAAACCGTTCTCCGATCCCCCGGAGGCGATGATGGTCAAGCAATCGGGCTTTGCGGGCAGCGAGATTGCGGCGCAGTTCCCCGATCTCAAGCAAGGCACGGACTATGACTTCTTCATCGTGCCGGGCGCGCAGGGCCTGCAGGGCGGCGCGGACTGGATGATGGCCTTCAGCGACAAACCCGCAGTCAAGGCGCTGGTTGCGTACCTGTCCTCGCCGCTGGGCGGCGCCAACTGGGCCAAGGCCACCTTCGGCCTCTCGCCCAACAAGGGCGCGACCGGGAACTACACCGACGCCGCTCTCCAGAAACTGGGTGACGCGCTCGCCAACACGAAGGGCTTCACGCCCGATATTGGCGATACCATCCCCGGCGGGTTCGGCAGCGCCGAGTGGAAAGCCATTGTGGACTTCCTCAATGGCGGCGACCTGGATGCCGCGCTGGCCGCGGCCGCAGCCGTACAAGCCGAAGCATTGAAGTAAACGCGATCGCCGAAATTACGGGACGCCTCCTCCCGGGGAGGCGTCCCGACACTTTTACCGGAGGAGCAGATGGCCTCGCAAGATATTCCCAAGATCATGAAGCAGGGCCGGGTTGCGCCGTGGCTGTATCTTCTGCCCGCTCTCGTTGTGATGTCCTTTTTTATCGTGTATCCGATGATCAACACCATCGGCTTGAGCTTCAGCAACAGGAACGGCACCGCTCCCGCAGAAACGACCTGCGTGGAGGGCCAGCCCTGCTGGGGACGTTTCGAGAATTATCGCCACGCGCTGACCTACGAGATTGACTTCCATTCTTTCCGGTCATTCTGGTTTTCCTTCTGGAGTTCCTCCTTCGGCAACAATCTCAAATGGATCATCCTGATGACCGCCGGGACGGTGAGCATCGGCCTGGCGTTCGCGGTGCTGGCCGACCGGGTCAAGTACGAGGCGCTGGCAAAAGCGGTCATCTTCATGCCGATGGCAATCTCATTCGTCGGCGCAGGCGTCATCTGGAAGTTCGTCTACGATTACGGCACGCAGCAGGTTCAGATCGGTTTGCTCAATTCGATCATCACGTCGCTGGGCGGAAGCCCAATCGCCTTCATGTCCACGCCGGTCATCAACACCCTGGCGCTGATTGTGGTGGGCATCTGGATCTGGACCGGTTTTTGCATGACCATCCTCTCGGCCGCGCTCAAGGCGGTTCCCGATGAAATCCTGGAAGCGGCCCGCGTGGACGGCGCGACGGAGTGGACCACCTTCTGGAAGATCATGGTGCCGATCATCATGCCGACCATCCTGGTTGTGATCACGACCATGGTCATCAACGTCTTGAAACTCTTCGACATCGTCTACGTGATGACCGGCGGCAACTACGGCACCGACGTGATCGCCAACCGCATGTACACCGAGATGTACAAGAACTTCAACGTGGGGCGCGGCACGGCGGTGGCGGTCATCCTGGTGCTGTTCATCATCCCGTTCGTGTATTACAACATCAAGCGCTTTATCGCGCAGGAGGCGATGCGATGAACCGCGACCGGATCAACAAAATTCTCGGCAGGATCCCCGTTCACGCCATCGTCCTCTTTACCCTGCTCATCTGGATCGTCCCGACCTTTGGGCTGCTGGTCACCTCGCTGCGACCCATGCAGGATATCAACACCAGCGGCTGGTGGACCGTATTTCTGCCCGGCAAGGCCAACACCGCCTACGCGACCTACTGCGCCTCCTGCCACGGCGGCGATGGGACCGCGCTCCCCGCAGCCGATCTCACCGACCCGAGCGTGTACGGCAAATATCCGCGCTCGCTGCAGCTGCTCGCCATGTTGAAAAAGCCGATCAACGGCCAGCCGCATACGGGCGAGGTTCCCCTGCCCGGCGCACAGGAGGCGGCCGACATCGCGAATTACCTGAAGAATCAGGAGGCCTCACCCAGGGCCCGCTTCACATTCAGCAATTACCTGGACGTGCTGGTCGGCTATCGCGGCACGCGCAGCTACATGCAGGATTGCGCCGGGGGAAGCCAGGCCCTCGATCTCGCCTGCACGCCGCGCGATTTTCTCAATCCGCGCGGCATGGGACGCGCCTTCCTCAACAGCCTGCTCGTCACGATTCCCGCCACCATCCTGCCGATCCTGTTCGCCGCCTTCGCGGGATACGCCTTCGCCTGGCTCCATTTCAAGGGACGCTTTGTCCTCTTCGCCATCCTGGTCGGCCTGCAGGTCGTCCCACTGCAAATGACGCTCGTCCCGATTTCGCGTTTTTATGCCCAGGTGGGACTCAATGGAACCTTTCTCGGAGTCTGGTTGTTTCACACGGGATTTGGCCTGCCCTACGCCATCTACCTCATGCGGAATTTTCTCGGCTCGCTTCCCAGCGACTTGTTCGAAGCGGCCTACCTGGACGGCGCCTCACACTGGACGGTATTCCGCAGTCTCGTGATTCCGCTTGCCATGCCGGCCATTGCCTCGCTGGGAATCTTCCAGTTCCTGTGGGTGTGGAACGACCTGCTCGTGGCGCTGGTGTTCCTCGGCGGGACTACGCCGGTGATGACGTACCAGATCAGCAACATGGTCACTTCGCTCGGCGCGGGCTGGCATTTGCTCACGGCCGCGGCGTTCCTTTCGATGCTGCTGCCCATGATCGTGTTCTTTGGCTTGCAGCGGTACTTCGTGCGCGGCATGTTGGCGGGAGCGGTCAAAGGGTGAGTCGGCTTGGGATGGAGGCGCCCGGCCAGAGGTCCGGGACGAAGCGGAAGTGGGCCGAGTCGCTCTTCGAGTTGATGCGCGGCCAGATTGACCTCACGCGCGATCCGTTTAGCGGGCGCGGCTCGCGGCTGATCGTCCAGCAAACCGCAGGGGAAAGCAGTTTGTTCGTCAGGCTGGGGGAACGGCTGATCGAGTTGGATGCCGACCCTGAGGCGCACGTGATGCGTCCGCCGTTCCTCCAGAACCTGCAACTGGTGGATGCAGACGGCGATGCGCTGCATTTCGAGGCGGAGGCTTCGCCGGACGTGATTCGACTGCGGACGCGCCTGGGGGAATTTGGACTTGTGTTTCTGGATGAGCAAACGCTGGCTTTTGGCCTGCCTCCCAATGCGGAGGCGGGCTTGCGCTTCGACCTGAACGCCGCGCTCTTTCGCAGGATCGAAGCGGATGGTCTGTCAAACCAGATTCGCCGCCTGGCCTGCGCGACGAATGGCGAAATGTTGAGTGAAGTGATTACTCCCGAACCCTTTGGCGCGCGGCTCGAATATCGGGCGCGCGGCGCGGATTGCGCCCTCGCCCTTCGCATCGGCGAGTCGCCCGCGTTCACAGAAGAGGTTCCACCGTTTTCGCAGATTCGCGAGCAGGCAGCGACGGCCTGGAAAAAATGGTTCGAGCATGCGCCGCCGGTGGACGAGCGTTACGCCGAAAAATACGCGTATGCCTGGTGGGTGATGGCGAACAACCTGGTGAGTCCGCGCGGGCATATCGCGTACGAAAGCGCGGCGCCTTCCAAGGCGCTGTACATCGGATTGTGGCTGTGGGATAACGCCTTCCACGCCATCGCTTTCCGTCACGCGGACGCGGAACTCGCGCGCAACCAGGTGCGCGTCGCCTTGAAGTACCAACAGCCCGACGGCATGTTGCCCGACGTGGTCTTCGACGAGGGCGTGCTGGTCGAATTGGATCATCCGGTTCACGGCAAAGTGACCAAACCGCCCATTCTCGCGTGGGCGGCGTGGAAGGTCCACGAGATGCATCCCAGCCTGGATTTTCTGCGTGAGGTGTACGAGCCGCTGACGCGCGAGAACGCCTGGTGGTTCGAGCTCAACGACGACGACCGCGACGGGCTGGCGCAATACAACCATCCCTATTCCTCCGGCCTCGACGACAGCCCGCTCTGGGATCACGGCCTGCCGGTCGAAGCGCCCGATCTCAACACGTATTTGTTCATCCAGATGGAGTCGCTGGCGCGCATGGCTGAGGCGTTAGATTTAAAACCCGACGCCGCGATGTGGAAGCGCAAAACGGACGCGCTCGCGCGGCGAATGCTGGAGGATCTCTGGGACGAAGAGACGGGATTCTTCCGCGCGCTTCACAATGAAAAGCCCATCCCGGTTCGGACTCCCTTCAACCTGCTTCCGCTGTGGACGGGTTCCCTTCCCCCGCGCGTCACCGCCCGCGTTCTCGAACATCTCGCCAATCCCCGCGAATTCTCCGGCGAGACCATGCTTCCCACCGTCGCCCGCGACGACCCGGCCTGCGACCCTGATAAAATGTGGCGCGGCCCGGCCTGGGCGAACATCAACTATTTTTTCATCGAAGCCTTCCAGCGAATTGGAAGAACTGATCTCGCCCGCCGACTGCGCGGCAAAACGCTGAATATGATTATGAGTCAACCTTCCATCTACGAATACTACAATTCGGAAACCGGCCGCCCCGGCGGACGCGCCGTCCCTGCCTTTGGCTGGAGCGCGGCGGTCTTTATTGATTTGGCGATTCAAGCCTCGGCCGATCCATCGGAGCGCGGACTTTAATCCGCTTGAAATCAGGCACACAATTCCACAGGTAAACCAAACGGAACACGCAACACGCAACACGTTATCGCTGACATGACAAATCCGAATGACACCCTCTGGTACAAAGACGCCGTCTTTTATCAAATCTCCGTGCGCGCCTTCAAGGACGGCACCGGCGACGGTCACGGCGACCTGCGCGGCATCACGGAAAAACTGGACTATCTCAAAGACCTGGGCGTGGACTGCATCTGGCTCATGCCGATCTATCCCTCGCCCTGGAGGGACGACGGTTACGACATCGCCGACTATCGCAACGTCGCCGCGCCGTTTGGGACGCTGGACGATTTCAAGACGCTGGTCGAGGCCGCGCACGCGCGCGGCATCCGCATCATCTCGGACCTCGTGCTGAATCACACCTCCGACGCGCATCCCTGGTTCCAATCCGCCCGCGCCGACCGCAACTCGCTGTACCGCGATTACTACGTCTGGAGCGACACCGACCAAAAGTACAAAGATGCGCGCATCATCTTCATTGATACCGAGCCCTCCAACTGGACGTGGGACGAGCAGGCCGGTCAATTTTATTGGCATCGCTTCTACGCCAGCCAGCCCGACTTGAACTACGATAATCCCAAAGTCCAGGAGGAGATGATCAACGTGGCGCGCTTCTGGCTCGACCTCGGCATTGACGGTTTCCGCGCCGACGCTGTGCCGTATCTCTTCGAGCGCGAAGGCACCAACTGTGAGAATCTACCCGAGACCCATGCCTATCTCAAGAAGCTGCGCGCCTTCATGGATGAACGTTACCCCGGCCGCATCCTTCTTTGTGAGGCCAACCAGTGGCCGGAGGATGTCCGTGAGTACTTCGGCGATGGCGATCAGTTTCACATGGGGTTCCACTTTCCCATCATGCCGCGCATCTTCATGGCGCTCAAGCACGGCCGCGTGGACGACATGCTCGAAATCCTGAACCGCACGCCGCCCATCCCCGAAAATTGCCAATGGTGCATCTTTCTCCGAAATCACGACGAACTCACCCTCGAAATGGTCACGCCCGAGGAGCGCCGGTGGATGTGGGAGCAATACGCGCCCGAACCGCGCATGAGGCTCAACCTCGGCATTCGCCGCCGCCTCGCGGCCCTGCTCGACAACGACCGCCGCAAGATCGAACTCGCCAATTCCCTGCTCTTCACCCTGCCCGGCTCGCCCATCGTCTACTACGGCGACGAGATCGGCATGGGCGATAACATCTGGCTCGACGACCGCAACGGCGTCCGCACACCCATGCAGTGGGACGACTCGACCTACGCGGGGTTCAGCGCCGTCCCGCC
The DNA here is from genome assembly GCA_034411715.1 of Anaerolineales bacterium. Taxonomy (GTDB): domain Bacteria; phylum Chloroflexota; class Anaerolineae; order Anaerolineales; family Villigracilaceae; genus Denitrolinea. The sequence continues at coordinate 11,139 of DAOUMJ010000295.1, forward strand.
GTTCATCCCCCTCCTGGCCGGGGAATACAGCCCGTCCCGCGTCAACGTCGCCGCGCAGATGGCCGACTCGGATTCGCTTTTCCACACCATCCGCCGCATGATCGCCGTCCGCAAAGCGCATCACGCCTTTGGCCGAGGCGCCTTCGCGTGGGTGGACGCGGGGACGAACGCCGTCGCCGCATACCGACGCCGATACGAAAACGAGACCATGCTGGTTTTGAACAACCTGAGCGGCGAAACACAGATCGTCCATTTGCCCCATATTCGCGCCTCGAACGCGTTTACCGGCGAACCGCTCTCGACGGATTTGATCGCCCTCCAATCCTATCAATATCTCTGGCTCGTTTTGCAATGATCTTTTTGCGCCCGGTGTTGTTATAATCGCCCCAATTCACTTTAGGAGTGTCCTATGAATTTCGCCATGTGGAAGAAAGCCCTGAATGTCATCCCCAATGTCTCGAAGGAGGAGTGGGACAGACTGGACGTGATCTCGAAATGGCTGATCTCGACCCGCGCCGCCGTCCTCATCATGACCTTCATCTCCGGCGCTCTCGCGGGACTGTTCGCCTGGCGCGACGGTTCGTTCGCCTTCACCCCCTGGCTGGTACTGACTTTCGGCCTGATCCTCGCCCACGCCTCGAACAACATCTTCAACGACTACACCGACTACGTGCGCGGCGTGGACAAGGACAACTACTTCCGCACCATTTATGGCGCGCAGCCCGTGGCCTCCGGCCTGATGACCAAACGCCAGCACCTCGCCTACTTCGCGGTGACCGGCCTGCTCGCCCTCGTCTGCGGACTCTACCTTGTCTTTACCAATGCCAACGATCCCGTTATCTGGCTCCTGCTCGGACTCGGGGCGTTCTTCGTCCTCTTTTACACCTGGCCGCTGAAGTATATCGCGCTGGGAGAGGCGGCTGTGCTGATCGTTTGGGGGCCGCTGATGATCGGCGGCGGTTACTACGTTCTCACCCGCGCCTGGAGTTGGGAAGTGACCCTCGCCAGCCTGCCCTATGTCCTCGGCGTGACCACCGTCATCTTCGGCAAGCATATTGACAAGCGCCTGATTGACAAAGAGAAGAAGATTCACACCCTGCCGGTCGTCATCGGCGAGAAGGCCGCGCGTTACGCTGTATTGGCAATGATGATCCTGCCGTATTTCATCACTGGCTACCTCATCCTTATAAAATTTTTTACGCCTGTGATGGCGGTTGTCCTGTTCGCGATCCCCACTTTGCGAATGCTCTATCCCGCCTTCCTGAAACCCAAGCCCGCAACGCGTCCCGCCGATTTTCCCGAAGGGCAGGGCGGCTGGCCTTTATACTTCGCGCCGATGGCCTTTTGGAACAACCGCAAATTCGGCTCGCTCTTCATGCTCGGCCTGCTGGCGGATGTGCTGTTGCGAATCTTCCTCCCCGCGTTTTGGCGATGACCTTTTGCCCGAACCGCCTTCCCTGCGAAGGCGGTTTCTTTATTTGCCTTCGCGTAAGCGACGTTCTCTAACGTCGCATCTGCGCTAGAGAGCGCAGATTACACTTTGCAAGGAACAAACCCGATTTTTCAGACACTCTCTTGGAATCTATTCGCTCGCCACAGGCGGATCAGAAGTCCGCGCTCCGTTATTCGGATAGGTCCCGCGAACGGGAGAGCCTTAAAATCCAGCGCGGCCTCTGATGAACTCAAAAGCAAGTTTCTTCGCAGTTTCCGCCGCGAACGCGAAGATCGTTTTCGCAAATTCCTCCGCAACATTGACATCCCCGCCTTCCACTTGCCGCGTCATTTCGTCGAAGCCGTTTTTGAAGTCGTCGGCAATCTCCTTCCCATACAATTCGCCGATCACAGATTCGAGCGACCTTCGATCAATCTTCACCAATTCCGTATTGAACGAAGTATCCGCAAACATCCCCTTTGCCTTCAACCGTCCCTGAATAGCCTGTCGGATGAATTCGTCCTCGATGACGAATGTGATTTTTCCCCTTTCCATATCGAATTGGGACCTCGTGAGCGTATAAAGAAATTCCCGCTTCACGTAATCGGGATCGGGCGGATATTTCAGCCTGGCCTCGTATCGCAGGCTTTTTATCTTCGAGACGGGCGCCTGCAATTGAATGCTGAGTTCCTGGTTGCTCTTATCCGCCAGGCCGGCGTAAGTCAGAAGCAGGTGCATGACCAGAATATCAATTTCCCGTTTGGTTTTCGCGCCCATCCCGTCTGCCAGGTATTCCTTCAAAAACTCTTTGACAAAATCCTTGGTATTCTTGATGGCAGTTCTGTCCATTTTTACTCCTTTCTTCGCAGCGGGAAAAGCCTTCACTTTCCCAGCAAAAATTCCCTTCCCAAGAAATCAGGGCTTATTCATCTGTTCCTGCGGTTAAGTAAATGGCGACCTGAGTGAACATCTTGATTATAGCAAGGACTCCGATCAGGGGAGTAGAACTCGTAGGCGGTGGTCTGGACGACATTGAGCGTCCCCAAAATCCCCGCGCAAAACACCGTATTGACAAAGCATATACGACCCGCTATACTCTGCCGCGATGAATATCCAATACACACTCCACGAAATCGTCTTTGAATGGGACAGCCAAAAAGCGATCGCGAATCTTCGGAAACATGGTGTGTCGTTTGAGCAGGCTTGCGAAGCGTTCTTCGATCCATTTCTGGTACGTCTCGAGGATGCAGTAATTGAAGACGAACTCCGCGAACGAATTCTTGGACTGAGCACAAACTGGAAAACCCTCTTCGTGGTTTACGTTTTACGGGACGAAAACATTCGTGTCATTTCCGCCCGTTTAGCAACACTTGCAGAAAGAGAAACCTATGAAAATCAATAAACTTGCCCAACGCCTGCAAAAAGACCGTCCAATGACGATGGTGAGCATCCGCATTCCGAACGATGTGATTGACGACCTCAAGCGCGTCGCGCCCATACTCGGCTTTTCAGGCTACCAGGCCCTGGTCAAAGCCTACATCGGTCAAGGACTTCGGACAGACCTGGAGCGTCTCGAAAGTGGCGTTGAACTTTCCGCCCTGCTCGAAAGCCTGCGAAAGAAGGGTGTGAAAGAGGAGATCATCGTCTCAGCGATGGCCGAGGCACACAGTTCGAGATAACGGTGGCGGATAAACCGCCGCTTTCAAACCCAATTTCACTACGCCATCGCATACTCGCGAACGTGCAGGATTTCCTGTCGTTGCATGGGGCGAATATCCGATCTTTCAAGCGTGATCACTGCGATTGTCTTCCCCTCGCCCGTCACGAACTCCACCTCGTAGGCTTTTCCATCCGCGTAGCAATGGACAATTGTCCCAACATCGCCGCGAGTCAGGTTATGTACCTTCAAGTCGTGCGCCAAAACAACGGTATCAAGTTCGCTAAACATATCTTGCTCCTATGCTAATCCAACGGATAGGCCGTCACTAATCTGGGGACGAAATCGCCTGTCTCAATAATCCAAACTGTTCGCAAGCGAATCATATCACCTTTTGGCGTTTCCAAATCGCCGTCAATTACGTACTTTTTCCCATAGGCAGTTTCGCTTACATCTGTCACTGACTCGGTTTGCGCTATGCGAATCAATCCTTGGATAAAGCGTCCGACATTTTCCTCATCAAAACCTAGTGATCGGAAGAATTTTGCCTTCGACTTTCCAATAGCATGAGTCTCCGAAATCAGATAATCGGTGATCTTGCTCATGGAAACGTAAGCATTGGAATTGTCGGGGAGTTGCATGGTAGTTCAGATTATACGCAATAGCGCATAACTTGCTATTCTAGGCTGTTTCGCCTTGGCGCAGTTGTTGAAATCTTCCCCCACATTTTGGCTAAAACGGACTTCAAGTGTCATT
>DAOUMJ010000296.1:0-6488 GCA_034411715.1 Anaerolineales bacterium
AATGACACTTGAAGTCCGTTTTAGCCAAAATGTGGGGGAAGATTTCAACAACTGCGCCAAGGCGAAACAGCCTAGAATAGCAAGTTATGCGCTATTGCCTTAATTTATTGATATCCACTCCTCTTGCACGAAACTCTCCAGAAATATAATTCAATTGTGGAATCATGTAAGTCATCAGTGTTTCTTTATCAGAACAACTTTCTCTGGTAGGACCAGGGACGTAGAGATTCAAACCTAGCCAGTCAATCTCTTCGATTACAGCGATACTCAGAATATTGAATATGGAACCATAATCCATTGCTTTCAAGAATCCTCCAGGTTGATTTCCCTTCCAGGAAGCCAATTTGATCCCAATTTCCCCTGAGTATTCAGATCTTACTCTTCTAATGAGATCAAGAGCATATCTCTCATCGCTAACAGCCCAATCCAATTCATTGAATATTGATATCGAATCAATGCCATATTTTTCTGCCAACAGCGCAACAGGAATTACATAATCGTCTGCGTAGGTTCTTTTTAATTCGTTCATGTCGTTTGGATGTAACAAACCAGCCCATTGCCATTTTTCCTCATCAACAACAACATGAAGTGCCAGTCCAGACCTTAGTCCGTTTCGCTTTGCGTTTTCAGCAATATTTCTTATAGTCGTTTCGTCAGCAGACCACATTCCCTTATATATAACGTTTGAATACTCATCCTTTACAAAGTAAGTTATTGCAAATTCCATTCCAGTTGCCCCATCTTCGGCTATTCTTGTGGCCTTTTCAGAAACTTTTTCATTAAACGGTTTGGAGCCCTCCCAAGAATTCCCCAAACTTACATTCCAATGCGCTGGAGCAATGAGAATGTTAATTTTCACTTCTCCTCGGCTGTCAATAATTTTCAATGATCGAGAAAATGTTTTCGCATTTAGACCAAAATCCATCTCCTTTTCCACAATTGTACGCAAGAACACGCCAATATAATTCCCCTTCGATAAAATTTCCTGAGGTTCAATTGGTTGTCCATCGAGAAAAACAGAAGAAATAATACTTGGGTCAATGTTCAATGCCAGAATTTCACCCTCCAAGGTCTGGATATCGGGGACAACAATTCGCAATTCTGTAGGTTCAAGATAAGCGAGAAAAGGAACACCTTCTTTTGAATCGGGTATGTATTTTTCAAATCGCATCGCTGTTACTTGTTTTCCTGGATAAAATCTGTCGTACGATTCTCCCAAGCTCAAATTCTTTTTGAAATAGTCAAGAAATTCAGGCGTTGGTATTAGATATAAGTCCCCGTTACCTGTCACAATTCCATCACTGTTTATCTTAAATCCTGCCCGCATCAATTCATTTTTCAACACTTCTGAATTGGGATAAGGTTCAAAAGAATACCAAGGCATAACTTCCACTAAATCATCTAATTCTATTTTCCGATCTGTTGGAATAAAAACTCTCGTTTTTATGCTATTGTTTGGCGGTGGGTAATAATTAACACCGTTGTCGCCGGTCGAAGTCCAGAGAATGAAACGCGAGCAACAAAGCCGGTTATCCAAATTTGCAGATCAGAATCCGTTGTTTGCCCTATCACGAAACACAAGAACTCGCGAATTGAATGCGCTGAATGTCGGCTTTCTCTTCGATTTGGAATTCATCCCGGCGTGGAAGGCACTGACCGGACGAGAACCCGGCAGGAACAATCTCTGGATGTATTTTGTTGAATAGATCAGCGATGATTGGGTAGATTGCCTTTGTTTAGCGGAAGTGAGCGCACTTGCCCCATGCCTATGGTTGTATGATGTCCCACCCCACAATAGAACGCGTACCTTGCGAGGGACTGCATCACCACATTCGCGCCTTCCCAATAAGTTCGCCAGGATTCTTTCACTTTGTCCCTGGGTAGCAGCGTGAATCCGACTGTGCCCGTGAAGCCCGTCGCCGCACCGCGCAACCCCTCGGCAAATTCCCAGCGCGTGGTGTTGACGGCAGTCATCTCGCTCACAAGTATGCAATCCCCCGCAAACTCAGGCCAGATCTCCTGCAACTGCATAGACTCGGGAGAAAAAGCGTTCCACTTCTGCGCCAGACTTCGAAAGACCTGACCGGGCATGGGGAGAGCCACATCGTTACCGTTGTTGCGAAAGGCGGTCGGCGAGACGAATTCCATACGCGCCTCACGTGTCACCTTTTGATATTGGTCGTCCTGGGCCATCTCAACAAACGAGGTCTGTCCCGCCCACGGGTGTTCGTGAGGATTGAGGGTGTAGCCATCAATGCGAAAGTCCATTTTGTAGATCGTAAGTTTCTTGGGGAGTTTTCGCAGGACATCCTTTAGGAATGTTTCGGACAGTTCCTCGCCGATGGTGGTCACACGCAACCAACATTCCTGTCCCTCTTGCAGCCGCTCCCCCGGCTTGAACGGACGTCCGTTCCGCTCCAGAAGAGTGGAAACCGTAAACGGCTTGACGCCGCCCTCATCATGCAGCGCCTCCGCCAGGCGCGGACGCTTGAGCATGATCTGGTTGAGGAACCACGCCTGCGCGGGTCGTCCCAATGCGCCGAAGATGGGAACAGTGGTAGTGGAAGAGAGGATGAGAATGGAGGAGAGGAGCATGGTTTTGGAAGTCACCCTCGTACGAAACCTGTCGTCATCATGCAAGTAAGAATGTCGTTCAAAAGTCTGCCCCTCATGTTTACCAGTATTGCGTTTCGATGACGGTTAATTTTTTCGGTTGCTTCTGGCGGCACTGGTCCATCTTTATGAGGAGCATAGATAACCAGCGCATCGAAATCCCTCTTAATATGCAAGATATCATCAATTTGATTCTCAAAGGCTTTCCAATGTACAAGCAACAAAGGGCAACCTTCTGCTCTCTTTATAGATTCCGTGTCTATTCTCACGATATTAGATTCCCGAAACAACTTCGAGTCCACGAGCACATCTTTCAGATTGTCGAACTCTTTATCCGCAAAAATCGCAATTTTTCTCGTGGATAATCCAATGCCAAGCCTCCACCAGACGGGAAGTATGCCCCTCGCCCACAAATAGACCGTAAAGCCAAGTGCTAGCAGAGAAAACAAAGTGGCAATGCCGCCGAGAATTACAAAGAAAGGATGGTTGAAGAAATCATTTACTGATTGCATGTCACTTTACCTCTTTCTACACAAAATATCCATACCCCGCGCTGGTCTTCGCGCCCGCGCCGAGGTTTTCGAGACCGGCCTTGAGCCAGTTGATTGCATCGTTCTGTAAATCATGATCTGCTTCACCACGCCAACCGACTGCGAACCAGAATGTGGTATTGGGCGCGACCGTGAGGAAGTAGGTAGGGATTGGACTTTGCCAATCGGTGGGATATTCCGAACTCCCTTCCTTGTAATACTCGGGATAGTGCGGGTTGATAATGTCCAGGTCAAGGAATGGAAGCTTCTTCTCATCGGGGATGGCGTCGAAGAAGACCGCACCACCCGCCCTGGCTGTGTTGCCGAATATCATACGGAAATTTTTCGCGGCCTTTTTGCACTCGTCTGACGGTCGGCAGATGTCCAACTCCTTCGCAAACTCATCATCTTTTTCAAGTGAAAGGGTCAGGTCGAGAGCGTTCAAAGGCTTTAATTTCTCTTTTTCCTTTTCAGGTAGTTTCTCGCGCCACTTTTGAAACAGAGGCGTGAGTTTCTCGATTGTGACGGCTTCTGCAATGTTGTAAAACGCCTGCGCCCGGGCAATACCTTTGACGCTGCTCCCAGGTAGATAGGGGAAACCGTAGCGGTTGAAGGTGAAGCCCACTTCAAAGGGACCCTTGCGCCCCAAACCCGTGATGAAGCGCCAATCAGTGGATTTAGAGAACGGCTCGGCGCGATCTTTTTTGACAGTTTCCAGCCAGCGTTGTTTCCATGCTTGAAGCAGAGACAAATCCGCTCTTTTCGCCAGCATATGCACTTGATTGAGTCCCTTTTTCTTTGGAGGGTCTTCTTTGCCGCCTTTTTCTTCTTCCAACGTGTCGGGAGCAAAGCGATCGAAGATCAGCCCCGCATTGACAGGAGACGTTTTGGTCAGGAAGTTTTTGAAGGCTTCGGCGCTGGCGTGTGGGATGGGATATTTCAATTCCATGTTTGCTCCAGCCTATTTTTCGTCCAGTTCGGCTTCAGCAAAGCGCTTGAGCCAGACGAGGAACGCGATGGCTTCGGTTGTGGCGCGGCGGTAGTCGTCTGTTGTTGTAAACTTTGCTTTGTCAGTTTCGCCTTCTGACATCACCCACCCAAGCAAACCCTTTGGGTGTTTTTTTTCCAAACGTTTTTCCAATACCCATTTAGATACGTGGTTGTAGATCTGCTCGTATTCTTTATCCTTCTTGCCCTTGGCGCGCCAAAAAGCCAATGTCTGCCCTAGACCGTTGATTTGGATATCTGATGGCGCTTTTTTAGCGACATTTGCATAATCTGCTTTTTTTTCTTTAACATCACCAATGCAATTCCAGGCGAATTGGGCGCGCTTCTGTTCCAGCGATTGCTGAGGGGAAACCGTATTTTCCTGCGGAGACATCACGCACCTCCTTCAAAATGCAACGAGACGATGCCCTGTCCCGTCGTCTCATCGCCACCAAGGTGGGCGCGAGTCAAACCAGCGTTCCGTACGGCGTTCAGGATGGCTTGACCATCGGCAAAACTTGGATTGGGCTTGCGCGGCGGGGTGGATTGAACAGGCGCATAGAGGATGCTGTCCACGGGCAGGCTCTCGGCGGTCCACAATGCACCTGATTTGACGGTTTTGGTTGCGGGATCGAGGGCGATGTGGGTTTGCACTTCGGTGCCGTAGAGAACGAAATCGCGGAAGGCATTTTCGGGGAGGATGCAAAGTTTATCGGCGAGATGGTCGCACCAATATTGATATTCAGCAGTTGAAGGCAGAACATGGTTCGCAAGCCACTTTGCCAGCGGAGCAAGATTTGGGTCTTCACTGCCTTTAAAACTGAATTCTTCGAGAATCACGTTCGTTCCGTCTGCCCACAGATTCTTGTTTATGGTGATGGCGGTGGCAGGGTTTTTGTCGGGTTCGTTCGGCAGGATGAATTTCCCTTTATCCTTTTGGAGGTCGGGATCCGTCGCATCCAATTTCAAGCCGATGGATGCCGCCTCGCGCTGGAAGCGGGCAAGCACATCCACACAGGTGACCCAGGCGAAGACGCCCGCCAGCGAGCGCACGGGGAATAACAGAATGCGCGCATCGCCAGTGGAGAGCGCGCCGCCGAAGTCCGAGGCCTTGGGTTCGCCCGGTTTTTCTTCCTGCTCTGGTCCAAAAATAGTAAGCCAATCGTCTTTGGGCAATCTGTAATTTGGGTCGGAGCCGCTTTTGGGGTCTGGGTTCGTTTCCGCACGCAGGCGGCCCTTGATGCTGCTTGCCTGCACGATGGGATAGCCCGTTGACCGTTCGCGCTGGATGGGTAGGTCAACCGTGCCGAGAGAGCGGCCCGTACCTGCATGAAGCGGGGTTTCGACGTAGAAGAAGAGCATGGATTTTGCTGTGTACATGGTTACCACTCCTTTGATTGCGTAAGGATGAATCGTCCGAAGCCGATCTCGGCTCCAAACTCGGTGAGGGTTTCGGGAATTGTCGTCCCGCTGACGCTTTTGAAGTAGTACACACTTCCCGCAGGGACATAACGGCGGGAGGGGCGGTGCGCTTCGTGAGAGTTGGAGTCTTTTGCCCAGTCGAAGCCGCCGAGGGTTTCGTAGCCGCGAACGGCGACCGTTTCCAACTGCACTTCACCGCCAAAGAAGTCTTTCCACGGTTTCGTTTTTGGTTCGACGCCGTTTCCAAAATAGGCGAGAGAGACGAAGTAGATTTTGAAGTAAGACGGCAGCGTGGCAGGTTGTGACGGCATGGGAACACGATTGACCGTTTCATAATGCGCGGCGCGGGATTCGCCGCCCAGTTGCATCAAGCCTGCTTCCCAGCCCGCATCGTCGTAACCGTCCATCTCGACCAGCAGACCCACGCCTGCGTGCAGGCGGACGAATTCGGCTTCGTACAACATGCCCTGCTTGACCACCCATTGCTCGTTGCGCCCGATGCCGAAGCGGTTCTCCTTTTCGTACAATTCATCGGCGCGGATGCCCTCAAAAACATCGCCTGCGAAGTATTTTGCCAGGTCTTCTTTGGTCAGCCAGCGGGGAGACTCGTCGGGTTTGCCCGCGTCGGTGTCTGGGCGGAGGAGAAGGCTCGAGGTTCCGCAAACCAGTTTCGGGTCCCGAGGACGAAGCGAAGCGGCTTTGAAGCCTTCGCTTCTCAGTTGGTAGGCGTCCGCAGGCATGGGGTAGAGTCGCTCGATGCTTCCATCTACTTTGCGGCGGGCGAGGAAAGGTCCCGTCAGTTTCAGTCCCTTCAATTTTAGATCGCCATTGTATGCCAGCGACTCGCCAACGGTTTCACGGATTTGTTTGGCGTTCGTCAGGTCAATCTTTTTCAAGACCAATTGATGCGAACGGATTGCGCCCTGCAGGACGATG
>DAOUMJ010000297.1:0-13159 GCA_034411715.1 Anaerolineales bacterium
TTCCCAGAAGATTTCACCGTTCTTTTTGCAGTTGACGAGTTCGCCGCGCCAGATGCGGCCTGCGGCGATGGTATGCCATAATTCTTCGTAGGTTTCGGGGGGTGTGAGGCTGGATTTCAGGAAGCGCGGGTTCCGTCCCTTCACCTCTTCGAATGTGTATCCTGTGGTTCGCGAGAAGGAGAGGTTGACGTATTCGATGCGCGCCTGGGTGTCGGTGATGATGATGGCGCTGGGGCTTTGCTCGATGGCGCTCGTCAGTTTGCGCAACTGCTCGTTGGCCGCGAGCAGGTCCGAGGTCCGCGCGGCGACGCGGGTTTCGAGGCCGCGGATCAGGCCGTCCAGTTCGGCGCTCATGCGGTTGAAGGAGTCGGTCAGGAATCCGATCTCGTCGTTGACCTGAACCGGGATGGTATCGCCGCGCTTGCCGCGATTGAAATCCTGCACGCCTTTGAGGAGGGTGTTGAGCGGTCGGATCAAACTGTAGTTGAGGAGAAGCGGCAGGCCGGTGAGAAAGAGCAGTCCGCCCGTCAGCACGGCGGCCGCGAGGGGAAGCATAAAATTATGGAGGTGTTTTCGGAAAGAACGATATTCGTCCTGAAGCAATCCTTCGGGGCCGCCTTGCAGGGGCAGATTGGCAAAGTCCGCGTTGGCTTGCGGCGCCTGGGCAGGCTTGTATCCAATCGCCCAGGCGGTGGCCTCGGGCCGGTCGTCCACGTAAAAGGTGAAGGCAGGCAGGCTGTTGTAAGTGAATTCGAAACTGCCGTCCGAAAACAGGGCAACCTGGAATGTGTAGCGCGCTTCGGGATGATTGTAGGAAGGGACGTCGAGCCAGGTGACAAGGAGGCGATCTGTTTCCTGGCGCAGGAAAACACCGCTGGTGGGGGCCAGTTGCGGATTCAAATCCACCAGGAGGGGGATGATCATAGGGGCGCTGGTGAAGTGATATTGGTATTCCTTCCAGGTGAATGAACTGCCGATGCCGAGCGCGCCGTCGTTGGTGATGAAGATGGATTCGTAACGCTGGCCCAGGAACGGAAATTCAAAGTCCACTTTGTGGAAAGCGCGGTCACTGTTCCCGGTCTCATCATAGAGGTTCAGGTTCTGGCCAAACTGCTCTTCAAAGTGAAATGGGGTTTCGCGCACGTCGTATCCGCCGCCTGCATTGGGGGTAAATCGAATGGCGCGATGGTCAATAATGGCAGGGTGGTAATGGATTGCGTAGGCAGGCGCGACCAGCCAGGCGATGACGCCAAAGACGGCCAGGACGCTGGTCAGCACCGCTCCCGATACTTTGGTGATGAAGGAGGTTCTTTCCGGCAGGGAGGCGAGGTAATTGAGGGCGAAAATAAAGATGGTGAACAGGATCCCCACGGAAAGGTTGATGTGATAAGCAGGCGTGGAAATGGCGTAGAACGAGCGCAGGATGTTGAGGATCGCCAGCCAGAGGGGGATAACGAAGGTCCACGCAAAGCGGCGGCTGGCGCGTTGCCCCCGGTTTTGGATGGAACTGCGCGCAAAAACGAAGATGACCCACAGGAACGCCAGCGCCACGGGGACGTCCATCAGGTTGTAGCGAAATTCCACCCGCCCCCCTTTGAGTTGAAGAAGACGCCAGGCGGCAAATCCCGCCTCGGCCAGGATGTAGAGGCCGGTCAGCGCGAGGGCGATGGTTCGCTCTGTTTTTTGTGTTTCACGGGGGGCGGGAAAATGATAGGCGAACTGGATCAGAACTGCCAGCAGGATGGCGAGAACCGTGTTTTCGAGGCAGACCACCACGAAGCGTTCCGCAGGCAGGAAGGATGCCTCGAGAAAAAACAGGAGTGAAAAAATCGTGACGCAGGCGAAAAATAGCAGCAGCAGTTGATCCTGCCGCTGGACTGCGGCACGTTCGCGTCCGAAGCGCCGCGCGGCGAGATAGGCTGTGATCAGAAGGGATAACAGGAACTGGTTAAGGTAACTGACGGAAGCGGGAGTGAGATACAGATCAGGCATTCGGGCGGCTTTCGATTACATTATACCCAGCGCGCCATTTCACATTAACTGCAATTGTGTAAGCCCTCTGAAAAACAGGTGGGTGTTGTCGGATTCGATCTCCAGCAAGCCTGTTTGCCGATGCAGGTGGGGGAGATTTGCGCGGGAAATTACGTTACTGCCAATCTTTCCTGCGGATATTTCTCGCAGCGTTTCTCCGCCATCACCGTATGGATGAGGTCGCGCCCCATTCCTCTTTCACCACTTCGCGGACGCGTTGTGCGGAGGCTTTGGTGATGCGTCCGAGCGAGTTGCCATCTGAGAACAAAGGTAGGACAAATTGCCAATTTGTCCTACACTGAAAACTGATCACTGATCACTGATCACTTTTCACTGGCACTTTGCTCATCGCGTACTCCGCCAGCGCGGTGATCGTCAGCGACGGATTGACTCCAGGATTGGCGGGCATGATCGAACCGTCAATGATGTACAGGCCAGAGTAGTTGTGGACCTGGAAATTCTCGTCCACCACGCCCTCGGACGCGTCGCGGCCGATGGGCGCGCCGCCGAGGATGTGAGCGGTGGTCGGCAGGCCGAGCAGGTTCTCGCCGATGGAGCCGAGCGCGATGCCGTTCGTGCGCGCCGCGAAATCGCGCGCCAGTTCGTGGGAGCCTGCCACCTGCGCGCTGACCTCGTAACCAGGTTCCTTGTCCGCCACCAGTCCGCGGCGGAAGAGAGTGTAACCGCTTCGTCCCCTGCGCAGGCGCATACGATTGTCCGTATTCTGCATCACCAGCAGGATGGTGGTGTTGTGCGCCCAGCCAGGCAGGAACATGGCCTTTGCAAAATCAATCGGATGCGTGATGATCCAGCCCAGGAATCGCAACAGGCGAATTGGCACGCTCACGTCCGTATCGATGAGCGGCGCGGCGAGGTAGCGCATCAGGCTCGAACCGTCCGGGTAGCGGACAGGCTCGACGCGCGTCGCCTCATCGTGATTGTAGATGGAGGTGATGCAGACTCCCTCCGAATAGTCCACATCCGATTTGCGCGCCAGCGAGCCGAGCAGGGCTTCGGAATTGGTCCGCACCATTTGGCCCAGGCGCGGCGAGAGATTCGGCAGGGACGTCTCGCGCAGTTTTAGGAGCAGGCGCATCGTCCCAAGGACGCTCGCAGACAGGATCACGCCTCTGGCCTGGACCCGGCGCGGGGTCCCCTTGAAGAAGCGGGTGCTCGACTGGTAGGTGACCTGGTAAGCGGCTTCGCCGTCAAAGGTCGAAGGTCGAATGTCCGTCACTTCCGCTTCCGCGACAATCTTCGCCCCATTCTTTTCCGCGAAGTAGAGATAATTTTTCGGCAGGGTGTTCTTGGCATTGTAGCGGCAACCGACCATGCACGCCCCGCAGTAGTTACAGCCTGTGCGCGCGGGACCTTCGCCGCCGAAATACGGATCGGGGACGGTCACGCCCGCCTCGCCGAGGTACACGCCGATGTCGGTGGCGCGGAAGGTGCGGCCCATGCCGCGTCTCTCGGCGATCTCTTTCAGAACTTCGTCCGCTTTGCCGAATCTGTCGTTGCGCTCCACGCCGAGCATTTTCTTCGCCGTCTCGTAATGCGGACGAAGCGCTTCGCCCCACGAAATGGGCGTATGCCAGGCGGGCGTGGCGAAGGTCTCTTCGTTGGGGACTTCTAGCACGTTCGAGTAGCCGAGACTCCCGCCGCCCACGCCCGCGCCGTGCAGCACCATCACGCCCTTGAGGATGCTGATCTGTAAAATGCCGTGGGCGCGAATGGCGGGCATCCACAGATATTTCCAGAATTGCCAGTTGGTTTTGGCGTATGTCTCTTCGGTGTAGCGTTTGCCCTTTTCGAGCACCAGCACCGAGTAACCTTTTTCCGTCAGCCGCATCGCGGCGACGCTTCCCCCGAATCCCGACCCGACGATCACGTAATCGTAGACTTGTTCCATGAGTGCCCTCCGAGACGAGTTTGGGTGATTATACAGCCAAAGGAATGTAACGAAATTGCCTCTTGAAATTCTTTTCAAACGGCTTACAATAATATATGAATATATGTTCAGATATTTTAGAAAGGAATTCCATCATGTCCATATCCGTTCTCGACGAACACTCTGCCGCGCACGTGGCGGAACTCTTCCGCGCTTTCAGCGATACCAGCCGCGTGCGAATCATGTCTGCGTTGTTGGGGGGCGAAAAAAACGTCGGCGCGCTGGCAGGCCTGGTAGGCATCAGCGAATCGGCGGTATCGCACCACATGCGCGGGCTTCGTCAGATGCGGCTGGTGGAGGCGCGGAAAGACGGCAAGGAAGTCCACTATCGCGTCACCGATCCGCACATCATCGCCTTGTTCAAGCAGGGTGTGGAACATATCAAAGGTTGAGACATGAACCGCATCGCGATCTTCTTCCTGGTTGTATGCACGCCGGGACTGTTCCTTCTGCTGGCCTGGCTCGGGTTGGCGACGCTTCCGTCCAACCTGTTCGGCTGGCTGCTCCTGGTTTTGGGGCTGGTCTACCTTTTCGGCGTGATCGTCGTTTACTGGATTCGCGGGATCCAATTCTGGCGTCCGCGCGCGAACGGCGAAACAATTCAGGAGGAACGTAACGACTGGTCGTTCTGGCTGATCGCCGGCGGGATGATCGCCGCGTTCTATCTGCCTCCGCTCGAATATCGCTTTCTGCCTGCTTTCCTGCCGCGCGCGCTTGCATTGCAGGCCGCAGGTTTGCTAATCTTCTTTCTCGGTTCCGTTCTTTTCATCTGGGCGCGTCGTGCGCTTGGACATTTCTATTCAGGGCACGTTTCGGTCATCGAAGGGCAGCCGCTGATGCAATGCGGACCCTACCGCCTCATTCGTCATCCAGCCTACGCGGGCTACCTCCTCATCACTCTCGGCCTCGCGCTGGGATATTCGAGTCTCGCGGGATTCGCGTCCATTCTTTTGCTTTTATTGCCTTCCATGATGTACCGCATTCGCGTGGAAGACAAATTGCTGGCCGAACATTTCGGCGCGTCGTTTGCAGACTACGCCCGCCGGGTGAAGCGTTTGCTCCCGCGCATCTGGTGAAAAGGAATTGACATGAAACGCACAACATTGGATTTGCTCGCCTGCCCAACCTGCCACGGACGATTGGATTTTTCGGGTGTGGATGACGATCCGCTTCGCGCGGGACGTTTGGCCTGTCCCGCTTGCGATAAGCATTTTCCCATCGTGGACGGGATTCCGCACTTCATCGCGCCCGAGCAACTGACGGGACTCAACCGCCGCTTCTCGCGCATGTACGACCTGACATCCTGGGGCTACCGCGCCTTCTCCAAAATTGCCTTCGCCTTCATCGGCATGGACGAGGAAACGGGCCGCCGCGAGATCACCGACCGCCTCGATCCGCGCGGCGGACGCGTGCTAGAAGTCTCGATTGGGCCGGGAGTCAACCTGCCGTATCTGATGAATCGTCCCGATGTGGGGGAGGTCTTTGGGTTGGACATTTCGCTCGGGCAGTTGAAAAACTGTCAGCGTTATGTGGCAAGAAAAGGCTGGAGCGTGGATCTCTTCCTCGGCAACGGCGAACAACTTCCGTTCAAGGATGAAGCGTTCGACGGAGTCCTGCACGTGGGCGGGATCAACTTCTTCAACGACAAGAAGTCCGCGATTGACGAGATGATCCGCGTCGCAAAGCCTGGCGCGCGGATTCTCATCGGCGATGAAACCGAAAAAGGCGCAAAAGGATATGAAAAATTCATCCCAGGTTTCAGGAGTTCGTTTGAAGGCAGGCGCGCAGCGATTCTCCCTCCGATTGACCTTGTGCCAAAGGAGATGGTCGAGACGCGCCTCTTCGATGCGTGGAAGGACTGGTTCTATTGCATCGAGTTCAGGAGGCCGTGATGAATCTCGCGCTCATTGATTCCATTGTCCGTTGGCTGGGTGGACTTTTCGCTTTTGCGGTTTTGGGAATCGTCTTCCTGGGCATCGGGCGCGGCTTACGGCGTGAGGAGGGGCGCGCCGCTGGGATCAACGAACGCTGGCTTCGTTCGCCATGGTTTTACGTCGCCTCGTCCGCGTTCTTCTTTGGCCTTTCCTATCTGGGATGGATTCCCCTGCCGTGGACGGTTTCCGCGCCAACCCGCGCGTGGATGTTGCTCATCGGTTCGTTGTTGTACTTCCCTGGACTATGGTTTGTGTTATGGGGACGGCTGACGCTTGGAAAAAATTATTTCGTTTCCACTGGCTTCGGCGCGCAGTTGTTCAAGGAACACCAGTTGGTCACGCGCGGACCGTTTGCCATCGTGCGCCATCCCATGTACGTGGGACTCATCGTGGCCGCCCTCGGCGCGCTTCTGGTTTACTCGACCTGGACGACCCTGTTCTTCGCCTGTTTCGCGCCGTTCGTGCTTGTCCGCGCGCGGCGCGAAGAAATGGCATTATCGGCGGAGTTTGGCGAGCAGTGGATCGAGTATTGTCGCCGCGTCCCCGCCTTCTTCCCGAAATTGTGAACAAGTCCGTAAACTTGTTCTACAAAAGGAACAGCCCTCATGCCTGAGAAAATTTCTCCATGCCTCACCGGTGTGCCTGAAACCCTGCTCATCCCACTCTACCACCGCGCCCAGGAAACCCAGCGTCCCGACGCGATGTTGAAAGACGATAGGGCGGTTGAGATCGTCCGCAAACTGGATTTCGATCCCTCGCGCTTCAAACTGCAAAAACATGATGTTGTCGGCCTGGTTCTGCGTGTCCGCGAATTTGATCGCTTCGCCCGTGACTTTCTCGCGGCGCATCCAGACGGGGTCGTGGTCCACATCGGCTGCGGACTCGACACCCGCTTCGAGCGCGTGGATAACGGCCGCGCCGAGTGGTTCGATCTCGACCTGCCCGAAGTGATCGAATTGCGGCGCAAACTCGTCGGTGAGGAGGCTGGCCGCTATCACCTTTTGGCTTGCTCCGTTCTCGATCCCGCGTGGATGGAGAAAGTCGGAGTCCGAAGTCTCCCGACTTCGGCGCAAAATCTGGAGACTTTGCACTCCGCTGGGACGACGCGTCCTTTCCTTTTCATTGCCGAGGGCGTGCTTCCCTATTTTGAAGAGGCGCAGGTCAAGTGGCTGGTGCGGACCTTGCAATCCGCTTTTCCCGACGCGGAAATGGTCTTCGACGCGCACACGCCCTGGGTTGTCTGGGGCGATAACCTGCAACTGGCGTTTTCAAAGATTAGTGCGCGCTTGAAGTTTGGTTTGAAGCACGGGCGCGATGTGGAAGCATGGAGCCCTGGCATCAAAATGTTGGAAGAATGGCACTACTACGGAACCGACGAGCCGCGCGTACGTCCCTTCCGATTTATGTACACCATTTCATTCTTTCGTAACTCAACGGGAATTTTTCACTACCGTTTGGGAAAGTGAGCAACACTATGTTTCATCCATCCCGCTATTACACTTCGCGCAAGCCTCGGCTCTTAAAGGAATTTGACCTGGTTGTCCGCCATTCCCGCCGCGTGCTGGTCGAATATTTTGGCGATGAAAGTGTTGATACGCTGGTGGCAGAAACCAGGCGCGAATTCGAACACCTGATTCCCCAACTTCCATACATCGGCGGGAAACAACCCTTCACGGAGTTCATTGTTTTCACAGGGATGCTGCTGGCCGTGTACCGCGTCAACAAGGCGCGCGGCAAAACCGCCGAAGAGACGGGCAGGTTGGTTTATGAGATCGGCAGAGAATTCCTGCGCTCCTATCCTCCCATTCTCTTGCGCATGTTTGGGGGAATGAACTTCTCGCGTTTCTATTTGAACCGCGCCCGCAAGCGCGCCATCGAATCGCACAAGCGCCTCTACCCCGATGATTATGTCTACAACTTTGTGGAAGGCGACGGCAAAACGTTCGATTACGGCATTGACTACCTCGAATGCGCCTCCTGCAAATTTCTCACCAAACATGGCGCGTCCGAACTTGCCCCGTATCTTTGTCCCGTTGACATCCTCTACAGCGAAGCCCTCGGCTGGGGCCTCACCCGCATAACGACCCTCGCCGAAGGCGCAGCCAAATGTGACTTTCGATTTAAGAAAGGCGGGCGCACGAACGTCGCGGTTCCTTTCGAAATGCAATCTGTGGTTGGAAGTTTGCATTCATAAAAACACCTTTGGAGAACACAATGCAGCCTCTCTCTTTTGCCTCCCGCCGCTCGCCCGTCTATGGACGCAACGGCATCGTCGCCACATCACAGCCTCTCGCCACCGCCGCTGGGCTCGAAATTCTCGCGCGCGGAGGCAACGCCGCCGACGCCGCGGTGGCTGCCGCGGCCGCGCTCAACGTCACCGAGCCGACCTCGACTGGGATCGGCGGGGACATGTTCGCGCTTTATTTTGACGCGGACTCGAAACGCGTCACTGCCCTCAACGGCTCCGGCCGCGCCCCCTCGGACCTCACGCTGGATCGGCTAAAGAGCGAAGGCCTCCTGGCTGACGCGTTGCCTCCCTTCCACCCGCACACCGTCACCGTCCCTGGTGCGTGCGCGGGCTGGTGCGACCTGATCGAACGTCACGGCTCGCTCTCGATGGCCGATATTCTCGCGCCTGCCATTCGCCTCGCTGATGAAGGATTCCCCGTCGCCCCGTTGACTTCCTACTTTTGGGCGCGCGGCGTGGATCGTCAACTTAAATCCGCGCCGAATGGACACGAACTCACCATTGATGGCCGCGCGCCAAAAGCGGGAGAAATTTTCCACAATCCAGGTCTGGCGCGGACATTTAAAACCATCGCGGAGGGCGGCAAGTCGGTCTTTTATCAAGGTGAAATCGCGGATGCAATCATCAACGTGATTCGCGAATCAGGCGGATGCATGAAACTGGACGACCTCGCCGCGCACACCTCCACGTGGGAGGAGCCGATCTCCGTCACGTATCGCGGCCTGCGCGTCTACGAATGTCCGCCGAACGGACAGGGCATCACCGCCCTCATCGCGCTGAACATCCTCGAAGGATTCGACCTGTCTTCGCTTGAATCTCTTTCCGTGGAAAAACTTCATCTGATGATCGAAGCCCTGCGCCTGGCCTTTGCAGACGCGCGCTGGTACGTCTCCGATCCCGCTTTCAACAACATCCCGCTCGCACAACTCCTCTCGAAAGACTATGCCAACGAGCGACGTAACTTAATCAATACGCAATACGCAACACACAACACGCAACACGGCGTCCCCACCACCTCCTCCAACACCGTCTACCTCAGCGTGGTGGACAAATTCGGAAACGCCTGCTCCTTCATCAACAGCAACTACATGGGCTTCGGCACGGGCATCGTTCCCAAAGGCTGGGGCTTCACCCTCCAAAATCGCGGCCACAACTTCAGCCTCGATCCGAACCATCCCAACTGCCTCGCCCCGCGCAAACGTCCCTACCACACCATCATCCCCGCCATGGTAACAAAACTCCCCTCTCCCCGAATGGGGAGCCCCGCAGGGGCGCTTCGCGAAGGGGCTGGGGGTGAGGGCGACGGGGGTGAGGTCCTCTATGCTTCGTATGGAGTGATGGGCGGATTCATGCAGCCGCAGGGACACGTCCAGGTGTTGTCCGCGCTCGCTGACGCGGGACACGATCCCCAGTCCGCGCTCGACCTGCCGCGTTTCTGCATCGAAGCGGAGTCTGCCGAGGGCCGCGTCGCCATCGAAGAAGGAATGCCCAGCGAAACGTTCGCTGGGCTCGAAAAGTTGGGGCATCCCGTTCACTGGGTTACCGGCTATGAACGCGCTTTGTTCGGCAGGGGCCAGGTGATCGTCCGCGATGCAGAAACAGGCGTTTTATGCGCGGGGAGCGATGCGCGCGCGGACGGGTATGCAGGGAGTCTCTAAAGTCACGGGGAAAATTCTGTGTTCCCCGTGACTCTGTGGCTCGTCTCATGCATCCAATTTTCCCAACCAGCCTCTGCGTTCCATCCACTTGACGAATTCGAGAACGGGGGAAATCGTCAGGGCGAGCGCGAGGACGATCAGCCAGTCCACCAGCGGCAGGCTGAAGGTGCTGAACGGCTCATGCAGGGCGGGGATGTACACAATGAGCAGAAGCAGGACGGCTTCCCAAAGGATCGCCAGGTTCAGCCATCTGTTCCCGAACGGATTTTGGAACACCGAATGGCGATCAGAGCGGAAGTTGTAGGCTTTGAAGAACTGAATCAGCACCAGCGAGACAAAGGTCATGGTCATCGCTTCTTCCAGGCCGCGCCCGGAATTCATCGCCCAGACGAACAACCCCAGGTTGACGAGCGTGGACCATATCCCGCCTGCGACCATCAGGGAGATGACCGGGCGGGTGAAGATGCCCGTGCGCGGGTTACGCGGCTTGCGCTTCATCAAGTCTTTTTCGGGCGGGTCCACCGAAAGCGCCAGCGCGGGCAGGCCGTCGGTGGCGAGGTTGACGTACAGGATCTGCACGGCGGTCAATGGGAGCGGGAGTCCGAGCAGGGCCGCGCCAGCCATCAGGCCGATCTCCCCGATGTTCGAAGAAAGCAGGTACATCAGGTATTTTTTGATGTTGCCGAAGACGCCGCGCCCCTCCTCCACTGCCGCGACGATGGAGGCGAAGTTATCGTCGGTCAGGGTCATGGCGGCGGCTTCCTTGGTGACATCCGTGCCGGTGATGCCCATGGCGATGCCGATATCGGCTTTCTTGAGGGCGGGCGCGTCGTTCACGCCGTCGCCGGTCATGGCGACGATGTGCTGGTTCGCCTGGAGCGCGGTCACCACGCGCAGTTTATGGGCGGGAGAGACGCGCGCGTACACGTCAATCGTTTCGACTTCGCGCTTGAATTGCTCCTCGGACATTCCTTCCAGTTCCGCGCCGGTGACCACGCGACCGGTCTTGAGCAGGCCAAGTTCGCGCGCCACCGCCTGCGCTGTCAGGGGATGATCTCCGGTGATCATGACCGGTCGGATGCCCGCCTCTTCGCACACGGCGATCGCTTCCCTGGCTTCGGGGCGCGGCGGGTCTATCATGCCTGCCAGCCCGAGGAAGGTCATGCCCCTCTGGGCGGTTTCGAGCGCGGCGTCCGGTTTGGAGGCGATGGCGAGCACGCGCAGGGCGTTGCTCGCGAATCCCTGCGCCGTATCCAGCACTTGCTTGCGGGCCGCGTCATCCAGTTTTTTTACGCCGCTTTCGGCGAGGATCGAATCGCAGTTTTCCAAAACGACTTCAGGCGCGCCTTTGGTATACGCCACGATACCCTTTTCGGTCCGATGAAGCGTGGTCATGCGCTTGGATTCGGACGTGAAGGGGATTTCCTGCACGCGTGGAAAGGTTTCTTCCAACGCCTCTTTCTCGAGCCCGGCTTTGGCGGCGGCGACGACGAGCGCGCCTTCGGTGGGATCGCCCTTGATGTCCCAGTCGCTTTCCGAGCCGTTATTCCCGTTTCGGACGAGTCTCGCATCCGAGGCGAGCGCGGCGGCGGAGAGGAGTTGGATCAATTCCGCATTGGGCCCGGCGGGGACGCCGCCGTTAGTGGAAAAATTTCCAACCGGCGAGTAACCCGAACCGCTGACGTTGAAGATCCGGCCTGCCACGTGGATCTTCCGCACGGTCATTTCGTCCTTGGTCAGCGTGCCGGTCTTGTCGGAGCAGATGACCGACGTGCTTCCCAGCGTTTCCACAGCGGGCAGGCGGCGGATGAGGGCGTTACGTTTGACCATCTTTTGCACGCCGATGGCAAGCGAGATGGTTACCACCGCAGGCAGCGCCTCCGGCACGACCGCCACCGCCAGCGCGATGCCGAAGATGAGCATTTCGATGAAGGGCTGTCCGCGCAGCAGGCCCAGCGCGACGATGATGGCCACCACAACGAACGCGGCCCGCGCCAGCGCTGTTCCGACCTTATCCAGGTTTTGCTGAAGGGGGGTTTTTCCGGTTTCCACGGTTTGCAGGAGTTGGGCGATCTTTCCAAATTCGGTCTGCATGCCTGTGGCGACGACGAGCGCCTTGCCGCGTCCGTAGGTGACGGCGGTCCCGGCGTAGACCAGGTTCTTTCGGTCGCCGACCGGCAGATCGTGAGTCGGGAGCGGATCGGTGTGTTTTTCCAGGGGCATCGATTCGCCCGTCAGCGCGGCCTCCTCCACCTGTAAATTGATCGATTCGAGCAGGCGTCCATCGGCGGGGATGCGGTCGCCGGTGCGCAGGAGAATCACGTCGCCCGGCACCAGGTCTCGCGCGGGGACGCCGGTCTCCTCCCCGTCCCGCAGGACGGTGGCAGTGGGAGCCGCCATCTGGCGCAGGGCCTCGATGGCGCGTTCGGCGCGGTATTCCTGGATGAAGCCGAGCAGGACGGCAAACAACACGATCACCGCGATGACGATGGACTCGACCCCGTGTCCGAGGAAGAGCGAGATGGCGGTCGCGCCGAGCAGGATCAGGATCAGAACGTTTTTGAACTGCGCGAGCAGGATCTCCCACGCCGAAACGCGATGGGCGGCCTGTATCTCGTTCGGGCCGTATTGGGCGGCGCGCTCCGCCGCCTGGACCTGGGTCAGACCTTCCGGCTGGCTGTCCAGTTGGGAAAAGGCCTGCCCGATGGTTTTGGTATGCCAGAGATTATTTTGTTCCATGGATTGTCGTTTTGCTCCTTGTTTATTTCTTATCCTCCGGCCTTGGCGTGGCGGATTTGAAGAGGAAGTGGTTAAGCAGGTATATAGGTCCTGCGAGGATGAGCAGGAAGATCACGCCGATGAAATCCGCCACGATGACGAGGATCTCCTCGAACCAGACGACGAGAGATGTGCCACCCGCGCCCGTAGCCAGGGCGGGCTTCCAGAATCTTCGCAGGGGCGAGACAGGGCGTGTATGCCTGGACATGCAAGGCTCCTTTCCGTGTTGAACCGGCTCGGATGGGGATGACCTGCCGTCGCTTGCGAACAAAAAAGACCATCGCCAACCAGGCGATGGTCTTGCGCTTGCCACCAGACAGCCGGGAAATCTCTTTCCGTCATGACGACTGTCGCGCCCGAAAACGTTTCGGGGGCTACTCCCCATCGGAGTGGTTATAGTTTACAGCAGATTTTTGGATGCGTCAATTACAGTTGCGCAAGGATCTTTTAGAGAAATTTAATCATCTCGATAGTTGTATTTTAGCGTTTTCGGCCAAAATGTGATACTTTTGCTGGCATCCTGTTCAATCGGAGAAGACCAGATGCAACTACCCATCATTGC
>DAOUMJ010000298.1:0-3151 GCA_034411715.1 Anaerolineales bacterium
GTATTCGTGGACGGTTGACTATCCTGATCATTCCCCTCCCCTCGCGACCACCTCTTCCAACGTCACCTGCAACGCCTTCGCCAGCGCGGACAGGATGTCAGCGCTGCCTTTGCGTTTGCCCGTCTCGATCTGTGAGAGATAGGGCTTGCTGATTCCTGCCGCGTCGGCGAGGTATAATCTGAGGCATGAAAGCGCCGCACCCCATTCCCTACCAAGGAAGCAAGCGAAATCTTGCCAAATATATCCTGCCGTTTTTCCCGCAGAATATTGATATTCTGTTTGAGCCCTTCGCGGGTTCGGCGGCGATTTCCATCGCGGCGGCATTGCATGGAAAAGCGGCGCGTTTTCATCTCAACGATGTAAACGCTCCCCTCATGGCCTTATGGAATGAGATCATCGATCATCCGAAAAGAATTTCCGAACAATATAAACGTCTCTGGCTGGAACAGCAGGGGAACGAAAGAAAATATTACGATTTTGTCCGTGACGAGTTCAACAAAACAAAGCAAGCGGATTACCTGCTTTATCTGTTAGCACGGTGTGTAAAGGCTTCTGTGCGCTACAACGCTTACGGGGAATTCAACCAAAGTCCCGATAATCGCCGCCTGGGTCGCAACCCCGCGCAAATGACAGAGGATATTCTGGCCGTGTCGAGGCTTTTCTCTGGGAAGACGACTGTCACCAGCCTGGATTACAGACAAGTTTTGGCGCTTGCCAAATCAACCGACCTGGTTTACATGGATCCACCCTATCAAGGCGTCTGCGCCACAGGCGATCCGCGCTATTTCAGCGGAATTGACTTCGACGGGTTTATGCAGGAATTAAAACGACTCAACCAGCGCAATGTGCCATTCATTCTCAGTTACGATGGGCGCACGGGACAAAAATCCTATGGTCAAAGTTTGCCCGACGAACTGGGGATGTATCGTCTTGAAGTGGACGCGGGGCGTTCCACGCAGGCCACTTTGCTTGGCAGGGAGGATGTTACGTATGAGTCCGTCTATCTCTCTGGCAATCTTGTAAGCAAACTGAATATCGAACCAGTTCAAGTATTGGCAAATCACGCCATCCGCCAACCTGCTCTGTTTGAACTTTGAGCAATACAGGGATTCCATGACGCTCACATCAGAACAACGCAAAGAAATCAAACAACTATCGAAGAACATTGCAAACAAGCGCGCCCGCATTGTGATTGAGCATATTTTGAAGCATGGCTTCATCACAACGGAAGAACTCGAAAAGAAATATGGCTACAATCATCCACCCAGGGCAGCGCGTGATGTGCGCGAAGCAGGGATTCCTTTGGAAACGTTTCGGGTAAAGGATACGGAGGGACGGACGATTGCCGCCTATCGATTCGGCGATCTGATGCAGGTCCGCAAAGGAAGATTGCAAGGCAGGCAAACTTTCCCCAAGCAATTCAAAGCCGCTCTTTACGAAAAGCAAAACGGCAAGTGCGCGGTCTGTTCTGGAAATTTTGAGTCGCGCTATTTGCAAGTTGACCATCGCGTTCCTTATGAGGTCGCTGGCGAATCACAAGGCGAATTAAACCCCGAACATTTCATGCTGGTTTGTGGTTCGTGCAATCGCGCGAAATCCTGGTCGTGTGAACATTGCGAAAACGGATTGAAAGAAAAGTCTCCGAGCGTTTGCTTGAAATGTTATTGGGCAAATCCTGAAAACTATGTTCACATCGCCCTGCGTGAAATCCGAAGGGCGGATATTGTTTGGGAAGAGGAGGAAGTTCAGATTTACGAAAAGTTGAAGCGGCAAGCGGAACAGAATTCTTCACCGCTACCAGAGTTTGTCAAAAAGGTGGTCAAGCGGTTTGTTGATTGATAAGCCTCATCGAAACAGAGGAAATCTTTCATCATCGTGCATACGCTTCAAACCAAAAGGCGGCTGTCACGCCGCCTTTTTGATTCTGGGAGAGACCGTCCCGATCATTCCGCTTCTCTCGCGATCACCTCTTCCAACGTCACCTTCAACGCCTTCGCCAGCGCGGACAGGATGTCTGTGCTTCCCTTGCGTTTGCCTGTCTCGATCTGCGAGAGATAGGGCTTGCTGATTCCCGCCGCGTCCGCGAGTTGCTGCTGGGTCAGTCCGCGGAACTCGCGCCAGACTTTGACAGGATTTTCTCCGTCAATAATGGCGTTGACGACTTCGGCGGGAATCAATTCATCTTCGCCATTTTCAAGCGCGGCCTTTGCCGCATCGTAATCGCGAATATCTTCCAATTCTTCGGCCTGTTCGAGCAAGGCAAGATATTGCTCATAGGGAAGCACGGCCCATTCAGGCTTTCCGTCACGCTCAATCAATTGAATATTATCGTTCATCGGTACACCTCTCCGCGTGGAGCGACTTTCAATACCAGTATCACCAGTTGATCGTTTTGTATTTCGTAAATCACGCGCCAATCTCCAACTCGCAAGCGATAACCTTCTCGTCCTTGTAACTTTTTCGCATTGGGATGGTCTGCGTAGGGGTTGGCGGCAATGGCTTCAAGTTTCTGGCGAATCGTTTTGACCACATTGCGTGGAAGTTTCGTCAACGATTTCGCGGCTTCTTTCTTGAAGATGATTTTGTACACGGAGACGATATTAGCACATTGCTAACATTTTTTCAAGGGTCTGTTAGCGGGAAACCTTCAACGCCTTCGCCAGCGTCCTTTGCGTTTGCCAGTCTCGATTTGCGAGAGGTAGGGCTTGCTGATTCCTGCCGCGTCGGCGAGTTGCTGTTGGGTGAGAGATTCCATCCACGAACCCTTCGACAGGGTTTCGACAAGCTCAACCTACCAGCTCAGGGCAAGTTTTTCACGAACACCTGCACTGCACCAAACGCAGTGCGGTGCAAGTGTAAACGAATACCGACGCGCGCCGATTTGTTTATTCGTGACCCCATTCGCGGACTGACTATCCCGATCATTCCGCTTCCCTCGCGATCACCTCTTCCAACGTCACCTTCAACGCCTTCGCCAGCGCGGACAGGATGTCAGCGCTTCCTTTGCGTTTGCCCGTCTCGATCTGCGAGAGATAGGGCTTGCTGATTCCCACCGCGTCCACGTTCAATCGCCGCTATCAGCCCGTCAAATCTGTTGTAAAATTAGCCCATGCGGACGGTTGAATTTCGACGCCTTCTGGATTACGATAGC
>DAOUMJ010000299.1:0-4117 GCA_034411715.1 Anaerolineales bacterium
AACGTGCGGATGTTGCTGCGAAAAGGGACATGGGACGCGCGCGCCATCCAGCAGGCCGCGGCGAGGAGCAAGGAACACACGCGTCATCGCACCGAGCAATTGGATCATATCATCCGCTACGCCGAGTCGAATGCCTGCCGCCGCCGAATCGTGTTGAAGCATTTCGGCGACAATGGAAGCGCGGACGCGCCCGCCTGCTGCGACAACTGCGAATCGAACAAGTCCATGCCCGCAAGCGAGACGGCTGGCGACGTGTCTCAAATGTCCCACGCCGAACGCGCCGCGCTGGTCATCCTCGACACGGTACGCAGAATGGGAACGCGACTCGTGGGCAAGCGGAAACTTGCCCAAATTCTCAAAGGTTCGAAAGCGCAGGACATTCGGCAATTTCACTACGATAGAAATTCCTACTACGCCAAACTTGCCGCGCTTCAGCAGAATCAAATCGAAGACATGATCGAAGAGTTGACTTCGCTCGGCTATTTCAAAATCGTCGGCGGTGAATATCCCGTGATCAAACTGACGCCGAAGGGTGAGTCTGCGATTCAACAGAAGGCTTCCATTCCGCTCAAACTACCGCAGGGACTCTCCGAACACAAAATCGAAAAGAAGAAAGCGCAAATGCAAGCGGGCGGGACGGTGGAATACACCCTGCAACTCATCAATGAAGGGACGACTCCGGAAAAAATCGCGCGCCAACGCGGGCTGACTCTGATGACGATCTACGGTCACTGTGCCAAACTGATTGAAGCGGGAAAGTTGGACGTGAACAAAGTCATCCCCAAAGATGTCCAGGAGAAAATCGAAAAAGTCATTCCCAAAGCCGACCCAGCCCGATTCCTCTCCTTCATCAAAAGCCGCCTGCCTGAAGAGATCACCTTCGAGATGATTCGCTGCGTGGTCGCGGCTCATGGCAGTACCGCAAGATTTATCTTGCCTCAGGGCAGCAAGAATGTCGCGCCACAAGACAGTACCGCGAAATTCATTTCGCAGGGTGGCAACATGAATGGTGCGGTATTGGACAAGGCCTCCTTTATCCACGACATCGTTGACAGCGGAGAACGCAAAGACCCAGAGTCTGTTTCCAATCTGATTGCCGTGCTGAAACACGAAGACGGCAACGCCAGAAGATTGGCCGCCTCCGCCCTCGGAAAAATCGGCGACGCGCGCGCCGTTCAACCCTTGATGGATTTTCTCGCGACAGAAACGAAGCCGCAGGTTCGCCAATATGCCGTCAAAGCGCTGGGCAATCTTCGAGACCCGCGCCCGCTTGCTCTGCTCCAAAAGATCTCGGACGATGAAACTGAAATGCACTACACTCGCGACTCGGCCAAACACGCCATCCAACAACTTCGCGGCAAAATTCCGCCCGACACTTCGATGCCCGCCACCCGTCCCTCGCCACCCGATACGCAATACGCAACATCGCGAAGCATCCCTCCTCTCGACACCCTATCGCCTAACTCGCAACCCGCATCCTCCGACCCCATCTCCTCCTTCCTCTCCTCCTCCCACCCCCGCCCCATCAAAGGAACCTGGAGCGCAGGTTTCGCCCTCGACTTTCACAGCGGTTTCAAAGGCGCGGACTGGAATCGCAGCGGAATCGGTGATCTCGTTTATCGTCTCAAATACGAATCGGACGCCTCGGTTCTCCCCAAACTCATCGAGCAGACGCGCAGCATGTTCGCCGCGCATCCCGAGATGAGTCAATTCGACATCATCGTTCCCGTGCCGTCGTCCACCCAGCGCGCGTTCAGTCCTGTTCATGAATTTTGCATAGCATTGGCAAGCGCGCTTGGCAAACCCGTGCAGGTCTGCGTCGTGAAGACCCATCAAACCAAACCGCAAAAGGAATTGCAGACCCTCCCGCAAAAGCGCGATAACGTCGCGGGCGCATTCGCGGTGAACGGTGATATAAATGGCAAAAATATTCTGTTGGTGGATGACCTCTTCGACTCAGGCGCGACGCTCGAAGAGATCACAAAAGTCCTGCTCCGAAACAAAGCCTCCCGCGTCAACGTGTTGACCTTAACAAGAACAATTCACGCGGACGCGTAGCAGTACTGCTACATTTATGTTGCTCCCAGGCGCAAGATGAATCTTGCGGTACTTACGGAACACGCAACACGTCTCACGCAACTCCTTTCCCGCGACATCCAACCCCAACTTAGCCGCCTCGACTCCCTCGGCATCCATCCCCTCACCCGCGTCGACGCGGACTACCCCGAATAATACCGCCAACGATTGAAAGACTCCGCGTTCAGGGAGGTTTTTACCCCACCAAACCCCGAGAACCCTTGTTGGGGGGGGAAATTGTGTAATAATCAGAAAATTGATGTTTCGCACCGGAAAAGTACGCTTTGGTTCTCGTTCGATCTTGGAGGTCATATCCCATGAAGATCACGCTCATTTCGCCAAAGGGTCCGCTCTATCGTCACCGCGGGGGAATTTTCAGGAAGAATCTGCGCTACGCTCCACTGACCCTCACCACGCTTGCCGCGTATGTTCCGCCTGAACTCAACGCTACTGTCGAGATTATTGACGAAGGCATCGAAAACGTGGACTTGAACCTGCAAGCCAACCTGATCGGCATGACCGTCATCACGGGCTCGTCGAAACGCGCCTACGAACTCTCGGCTCACTTTCGCGGACGGGGGATTCCCGTCGTGCTCGGCGGACCTCACATTACGCTGATGCCCGACGATGCCCAGCCGCACGCCGACGCGATCGTGGTGGGCTACGCCGAAGACACCTGGCCCCAACTCCTGCTCGATTTTGCCAACGGGCAGATGAAGCCGCGTTATGCGCAATCGCCCGACCTGAGTCTTGCGAACCGCCCCTTCCCAAAGCGGGAAATGATGAAGAAACAGCATTACCTCACCACGCACGTTTTCGAGGCGACGCGCTCATGCATCCACACCTGCGACTTCTGTGTCGCTCCCGCCGCCTGGGGACACAAGCCCTACAAGAAACCCGTCGAAGACGTGATCGCCGACATCAAGGGACACTGGGGAAACCGCATCATCTTCATTGACCTGAACCTGATCTCGGACAAGGACTACGCCGCCCGCCTGTTCGAGGCGTTGATTCCCCTCAAGGTGAAGTGGTTTGGGCTGTCCACCACCCTGCTCGGCAGGGACATTCCCCTGCTCGAACTGGCCGCGCGCAGCGGATGCACGGGCTTGCTGATGGGATTCGAATCCATCACGCCCGAAAATCTCAAACAATCCAAAAAAGGATTCAACTCTCCCGCGCAATACCAGGAACTAGTCGCGCTCCTGCACCAATACGGCATCACGCTCATGGCGTGCTTCACCTTTGGCATGGACAACGACACGCCCGACATCTTCATGCAGACGGCAAAATTCGCCATCGAAGCCGGCATTGACCTGTCGCGCTATGCCATCGTCACGCCCTTCCCCAATACGGGACTTTACAAGCGGCTAGAAGCAGAAGGTCGTATCCTCACGAAGAACTGGGAACTGTACGACGCCCAGCACGTTGTCTTTCAGCCGAAAATGATGACGCCCGCCGAGTTGTACGAAGGTCACGAAAAAGCGTGGAAGCACACCTATTCCTACTCCGCGATGGCGGCGCGCTACCTCAAATCGCGCATCCAGACTCCCGTGTGGTGGGTGGCGAACATGGGCTATCGCTTCTACTCGCATCACCTGCGCGATTTCTACAACTGCGATTGGATCATCGGTCAACTCGAACCGCAGACGCCCGCCAAACGGAAATCAGACCTAATCCAGGTAACGGGGGATTGAATCCATGCAATCGCTTTCGCAACTCGAACACCGCGCGCAAAGCAGCCCGAACAGCAGTGAACTCAAACAGGCGCTGGCGGACGCCTACGCCCGCGAACAGCGCTGGGAGGAGGCGGCGAAGATGTATCGGAGTCTGGCGGCGTTATACCCCGATACTGCCGCGTTGTTCATCAACCGCATCCGTCTGGGCGCGGCGGCGTTGATGATTTCGGGGATGTTGATCTTTATGGCGATGTTGCTTCAACCATCCCTCGATGTGACAGCCTTTGCCTCAGCGGTCAGTTCGCCTGCTTATCTCACCGCCCAACTGCTGATCATCCTCGCGCTCGCGCTCTACTCCTGCTCAG
>DAOUMJ010000300.1:0-7552 GCA_034411715.1 Anaerolineales bacterium
CGCGAAATGTTCATCATTCCGCAACTGGCCTTCGCGCCGATTCCTCAGCCCTGATTTTCTTGTTTTTTGTGCAAGAATTTCATTGGTAAGGTACTACAGATTTACCCCAGGTAATCCCTCAGCAGGCGGGTGTAGGTGGGATGGCGGAGTTTCCGCAGGGCTTTGGCCTCGATCTGGCGGATGCGCTCACGGGTCACATTGAAAAACTCGCTGACCTCGTCCAGCGTATGGCTCTGGCCATCCGCCAGGCCGAAGCGCAGTTCCAGCACCTGGCGCTCGCGCTCGGTAAGCGCCTCCAGCGCGTGTTGGATCTGTTCACGCAGCATTTCGCGCACGGCGGAATCCAGCGGGGAAAGCGAGTCCTCGTCGGGAATGAAATCCTCCAACTGGCTGGAACTATCCTCGCCGACCGGCCCGTCCAGCGAGACAGGATCCTCCGCCGAGCGAAGCACCCGTCCAATGCGGCGGGCGGCGGCCTCCAGCCTGCGTTGAACCGCGGGGGCGAGCGGCTTGTTCTCGGCGCGGGCGCGCAGGACGGCCTGCACATCCGCAGTGGGCAGGTAGCCGACCTCCAGCGCCAGTTCCTCGGGATTGGGATCGCGCCCCAGTTCCTGGGTCAACTGGTGCTGGGCGCGCAGGATCCGTGTGATGGATTCGAACAAATGCACCGGAATGCGGATGGTGCGCGCCTGCTCGGCGATGGAACGGTTGATGGATTGGCGGATCCACCAGGTGGCGTACGTGCTGAACTTGAAGCCGCGGCGCGTGTCGAATTTGTTGATGGCGCGCAGCAGGCCGAGGTTCCCCTCCTGAATCAGGTCGAGGAACGGGATGCCGCGCCCGACGTAACGTTTGGCCACGCTCACCACCAGCCGCAGGTTGGCGCGGATGAGCGCCTGGTGCGCCTCTTCGGCGCGCGCGTGCACGGCGTCCATTTCCGCTTCGAGGACGGAATCCTCGGGCAGGTGGGCGTACATCGTCCGCAGCGCAGGCAGGGCGTGATATGCGCGCAGATGCGCCTGCACCCAATCGGCGTAGCCGGGCGGAAGCAGGTAGAGACAGAGGAAAACCGAGAATGCCTTGTTTACCAGGTTGTCCCACAATGGATCGCGCCCCCACAGGTCGTTGGCGAGGCGGGAACGGAAATAGGATGGCGCACTGAATTCCCACGCATCGTGAAGCGACTGGGCCTCCTCCAGCGCCGGCGACAGATCGGGCAGGTCGGTTCCCAGATGTTCGGCGTCCTCGCCCAGCCGCGCCCAGGAGACGCGCAACTCGCGGAGGACCGCGTGGTAGACCGAACAGGCCAGGTCCACGCTCTTTCGAACGGGATGCCGTCGCAACGCCAGAATGAGGCGCTCGGCCTCGATGCGGGTGGCGAGGCGGAACTCGCTGTCCACGTCCAGCAATTTCACCAGCCCGATCTCGCGCAAATACAAACGCACAGGGTCCTCCGCCAATTCCGAGGAAGCATCCTGTGCGTGAATATCGAAGGCGTCTTCGAGCAGGTCCTCTTCCACCTGCGCCAGGTTCGAGAGATCGGGTTCCCCCAGGTCGTCGCCGGAATCCATCAGGATGGGCGCGTCGCGCAAACCAGTCGCCGCTTCCGCGGATTCTTCCAGTTCATCCTCGAGCAGGGATTCGTTCAACGTTGCATCCCTGCGCCTGGGTGGACGCGGACGCGGGGGGGACGTTTTTCTCTTTTTTTCACGGGGCAAATGAGCGCGTTTGGCGGGCATGTCAGGTTTGTCGCTTCAATGTCAATCGTCGGTTGGCCTGGTCAAGGGAATGGATCAATTTCGTCAATTGCAACACCTGTTGCCGATAGAGCGAGGCGCGCGGGTCGCCGTTTTGCTGGGCTTCCTCCTGCAAAAAACGCGTCTGGGTCAGATCCATATTGGCGCGCGTTCGCCGTAGTTTTTGCACCAGCCTTTGCAGTTCCTCCAGCAGTCGCTCCTCGAGCGGCGCGAGTTTTTCGGTTTCGGCGAGAAGTTCCTGCGCGAAGCCCCGCAGAGTCTCCGGCAGGTTGATCACGACGAACTGATGCTGTTCGCTCTCCACTTGCTCCAGCGACTGGCGGATGATTTTCAGAAAAACCTGGTGGTCAGTATACTCGAAATCCTCCGGCGCGAGGGGTTGCAGCCCCGATTCCTGCAACTGGCGGTCGAGACGATAAAGCAATTCGGGACGGCGGAACAGGATTCCGAGCAGATAGACCTCGGTCCTGGAGACGGGCGAGACGGCCGCCGCGACGGGCGCGGACTCTCGCGCCTCTTCCCGCTTCACGAGCCCCGGCCGCCTCCCGCGCGGACCCCGGGCGGGCGCGCCAATCAACGCGCTTTCATCCACCCGCAACATGCGCGCCAGCGACTGACGATACGTGTCGCGTTCCAAGGGGCTGGGAAGATCCTCGATCAACGGCAGAACTTGCGCGGCGATCAGGTTCTTCGTTTTCGCGTCGTTCAAATTCTGGCCTGCCGCGAGGGTCTCCATCACGTGCGTGACGATGGGTTTCGCGTTCTCAATCAATCGCGCCCATTCGTCTTTGTCGCGCGCTACAATTTCATCGGGGTCGAGTTCATCGGGAAGGCTGGCGACACGAAGATCGGCTTGCAGGCGCGCCTCGTTCCTGAGCAGGCCGCGCGCGTCGAAGCCGAACTCGCCCTCGCGGTCCATGGCCGAGCGCGCCGCATCCAACCCGCGCAGCACGGCTTTCTGCCCGGCCGTGTCCGGGTCCAGCGCGAGGACGATGCGCCGCGTGAATCGTTTGAGCAGGCGCAGTTGCTCCTCCGTCAGCGCCGTCCCCATCGGCGAGACGACGTTCTCGTATCCCGCCTGGTGGAGCGCGATCACGTCGAGGTAGCCCTCCACGATGACGGCCTGGTCCGCGACGCGAATCGGTTTGCGGGCGCGGTCGAGGCCGTAGAGCAAACGTCCCTTCGAGAAGATCGGGGTTTCGGGCGAGTTCAGGAATTTGGGAACGTCATTGGGATCAACGATGCGCGCGCCGAAACCTGCCATTCTTCCATTTTCGTCTCGAATTGGGATCGTGATGCGGTTCCTGAAACGGTCATAGTAACCGCCGCTCTCGCGTTCCGAGAGCAGACCCGCGTCAACGAGGTCCTGTTCCGAGTAGCCGCGCTGGATGAAATGAGTCAGCGCGGCGTCCCAGGCATTGGGGGCGTAGCCCAGACCGAAGGTCTCGATGGAGGCGTCGGTGAGTCCGCGCCGCTCGCGCAGGTAGGAGAGGACGTCCTTGTTGGCGAGCAGGTGTCCGCGATAGAAGAGGAGCGCGTCTTCGAGCAGTTTTCGCAGGTGATCGTAGGCTTCGCGCTGCTCGGGCGTCTCGCGCTGGAAGGATTCCACTGTCACGCCGGCGCGGGCCGCGAGTTCGTGGAGCGCCTCTTTGAAATCAATCCCCTCTTTCTTCATCACGAACTTGAAGATGTCGCCGCCCTCGTTGCACGCGCCGAAGCAGCGCCACGTCCCGGTCTCCGGCCAGACGACGAAGGCAGGCGTGCGCTTGTTCTCGTGGAAGGGACAGAAGCCGGTGTAGTTTCTGCCCGAATGGCGGAGTTTTACCCCCGCTTCGGAAACGAGATCCACGATGTCTATTTTGGCTTTGATCTCATCAATGGTGGACATGTCGGTAATCAGTCATCAGTTATCAGTAATCAGTGAACGGTGAACAGTGTGGTTGAATTATAGACGGGTTTGGGGAATTGACAATCCTGAACCGCGCGGTTTGGTAATACAATGAGAAAGAAACGACAATTCCGTTGACAAGGAGGCCGACATGTTTCACCGCTTTAATATCGCCCTTCCCCGCATGGAGACATCCTTTGCCATCATGATGGGATTGCTGGTCGTCAACCTGGTCTTCAACATTCTCGCCAACGCCGCTTTCAAAGTTTCGGCTTTCAGCCCCACCTGGCGCGGCTTTCTTATTGGGCATTCTATTCATCTACCGGTAGATGAACCTCCTGCGCGCCATCATCCGCCGCTTCGATGGCTGGTTGAGTGACATGGAGGGGGTGGCGCCGTTTACGGACGATCCGCAGTGCATTCTGCGGATGCAAACTGGCCGCGCGAAGCACGACCTGATCCTGCCTGAAGGGACAATCCCACGCGGCGCGGACGTTCTCCTGCTCCACGCCTGGAACGAACGCATGCCGCCCATCCCGGACGAAGGGGCGGACCTGGCCTACGGATTGGAATTCCAGCGGCTGACGGTCGCTTCGCTCCGGCTCGCGGCGCGCCATCTTCGGGAACACCCCGCGCTCGAGGGCGTGCAGACGATTGGCGGCGTCACCGCGCACATTTCTCTCGAACGCGCCAAAGGCGGGCGGGCAATGAAAGTATCTGTGAGGCAGAAACCCCTTTCGTGATAGAGTCAGGAATATGGACTTGCCGACCAAGGAAATCTACATTTCGGTGGACGTGGAGACCGCGGGGCCGAACCCCGGCTCGTATGCCTTGCTGTCCATTGGAGCGTGTCTCGTCTTTGACCCCGCGCAACGGATCTATCTTGAGTTGCAACCCGTGAACGACTCAGTCACGTCGGAGGCGATGGAAGTCAGCAAATTGGATCTGAACGATTTGAAGCGGCGCGGCCTGCCTCCTGTCGAGGCGATGAAGCGGTTCGCGGATTGGGTGGAGCGCGTCGCCGCGGACGGTCGGCCTGTCTTCGTAGCCCTCAATGCGCCCTTCGACTGGATGTTCGTGGCCGATTATTTTCATCGCTATTTGGGGAAGAATCCCTTCGGCCACAAGGCGCTCGATATGAAAGCGTATTTTATGGGGATGCGCGGCATCCCATGGGAAGAGGCGGGATTCGAGGAGATGACGAAGTGTTATCAGGTCGAGCGGAAATTAAATCACAACGCATTGGAAGACGCGCTCGCACAGGCGGCGCTTTTTCGCGGAATGTTGGAGGAGCAATCTCATAGCGCGGTTCGTACCGCAAAATTCATTTTGCGCCCGCGCGGGCAAGATAAATCTTGCGGCACTAATGATTCCGAAAATTAAAAAGGAGCAGATCATGAACAACTCTTCGCCAAAAGAGGATATTCAGAGAATCATCCAGTCCGCGCAGCGGCTGGGCGTGGAAATGAACGAGGCCGACGCCCTGCAATGGCTGGCGGCCATGTCCGCCGTGCAAGCCAACGATGGGATCGTTGTCAACGAGCGCGCGGGCGTCTTCGGCCACAAGGTCAGCATGTTGGATTTCAGCGAGGCCGATCTCGAGCACTTCCGCAGGCTGGGGCGGTTGGTGGAATTCAGCGATGTGCCGGGGCGGGTCGAGACCGCGCTGGCGCTTTCTGGATCGGCCGCCCAATCCAAGATTCAGACTTATCCCGGAGACGCGGATTACTTCGAGCGCGTCAATATTTTCGCGTCGACGCGTGATGAAGCCTGCAAAATCCTCGCCGACCTGATCCGCGAAAAAACGATGGCGACACTCAAAGGCCCGAACTACCTGATGATCGAGGTCAAGTTCGGCTCGTATCCGATGGACATGGCGCGCGGCGGCAAGTTGAGGAAGAAAGGCGATTCGATCTCGTGGACTCCGCAGGAGATCGTCGCGGGAGGCTTCGAGGCAACGCTCCCAGACGGAAGCCCGACGTTTATCCGCTGGGAGGATGGGATGCTGGAGCCCGGCTGGTGCAAACTGGACTGGGTGACGACGGACGGGGTGCGCGGCCAGCTCGTCAACGCCAGCAACATGCTCGACGTCACGTGGGAGGCGCCCGACGGTTCGATCACGCCGCTGGACGGGTATCTCGATCCGTATTTTCAGGAGGTCTATCTCGAGGCGGAATCCGTCCCCATTTTCTCGAAACTCGCACAGCACGTCTCGGCGAACGCGCTCGATCATTACGTGGCGCAACTCGAACGCGAGATCAACAAGTACGTGACGAAGGACATCAACTACGGCAAAGCCGCCAAACGAATGTACAACGTCTTCCGCCTGACGGGACGATACGAGGAGGCGGTCTTCATCCGCGAACTTTTCGATGAGCCCGCTTCGATGCTCTACCAGGTCTGGTCGTTGTTCCGCACCATACAGGAATGCTGCCTGCCGGGTTCGCAAATCCCGATCAGCGAGGTGATCGAGCAGGCCGACAAGTTGATCCTGTCGGTGATCGAGGCGCTCGAAGGGGACGAGGAGGCCACCGTCGTGAAGCATCTGCTCCGCCTGCGCCGCAGTCTCGACAAGCAGGAAAGCGGACAGGCGATGCACGATGATGTGGAGACCGCCCGCGCCGAGGTAATGAACCTGGTCAACAATTTCTTCTACGAGAAGATGACTTCCCTGCCCGCGATCAAGTTGTATATGGACGAGGTCGGACACAAGGAATGACGAAACGGGACTGGAGAGAAGCCAGTCCCGTTTTCATTTTCGCGCATCATCAGGCAACCGCTTTCCTGTTCCGCTCGTACCACCAATCTTCGGCGTGCAGATATCCGAGCAAGGCCTGTGACGCCACCCAGCGCAGCGGCTCGGGCGGCCAGGGAATCGGTTTGCGGTCCACGAACCAGATCGAGGTCAGGTCTGTCTTTCGTTCCAACAAAAGATCGGCCAGCGTCTGCCCGTTGAGGTGCGTCGGCGCGACGCCGTGACCCACGCAGCCGAGGCTGTACCACGCCCGCGCATCGCCGACCATCCCAATCGCGGGCGCCATGTCCATCGTCACGCTGACGGGCCCGCCCCAGTGGAAGACGAACTTCACATCCTTCAAACCGGGAAATAACCCAACCGTGTCTTTCTCCAACTGCTGAAACGTTTTTTCGTTCAAGTCGCGATCCATGTCGCGGCCGTAGGCGATGGTCACGTCGCTTCCGCCGATGGCGAGACGGTTATCCTTCGTCAGGCGCAGATAGTGGACGAGGTTGCGCGCGTCTTCGAGGCCCTGGCGATTCTTCCAGCCGATGGAATCCATCTGCGCTTCCGTCAACGGCTCGGTGATGACCATGTGCGTGAAGGCGGGAACCTGCTTGTTCCAGATTTCGGGGATGAGGTGCGAATACGCGTTCGTGGCGAAGACGATCTTGTCGGCAGTGACCGTGCCGCGAGGAGTACGCAAGATAAATCTCCCTGGCACTGCCCGCCAGGGCAAGTGTGCGGTACGGCGGATCTCGGTGACGGGCGACCCCTCGTAAACGATTGCCCCGGCTTCCTGGGCGATGCGCTTCAATTCGCGGACCTGTTTGGCGGGGTTCAAAATCCCGCAGCGCGCCTCGCTCCAGGCCCCCAGCACGAGCGGGCTGTTTACCTCGGCGCGGGCTTTCTCTTTGTCCAGCCATTCGATGCCGGTCACGCCGAGGCCGGTGAGCAGTTCCATGTCATGCTGGATGCGTTTGACGTAGCCGGGAGTCGTCGCCAGTCGCAGGAATCCCGTGTATTCGAAGTCGCTTTGGATGTCGTGTTCGCGGATCAGGCCGCGCACCAAATCCACGGAGCGTTCGCAGTAGCGATGCGCCTCGACGGTTTTCTGTTTGCCGAAGAGCATGGCCGTCACGGCGGGTTCGAGGCCGAAGAGCGTCATGG
>DAOUMJ010000301.1:0-11793 GCA_034411715.1 Anaerolineales bacterium
CGTCCGGTCTCGGCTGGAAAAAGCATCCCAAAATTCCCGCCGCGCTGAATCGCCGCCGCCGCTTCGACGATCTCGAAACCGTATTTCGCGGCTATCGTCGTCGAGATGTCTTCCGCCATGTTTCAGATGAGAGCCTGCGCGCCTACATCGCGGGCATGACGCGTCCGCGTGCGGAAGGCGGCTACGAACTCGTCTACTCGCCAGAATGGGAGACTCGC
This sequence comes from Anaerolineales bacterium, assembly GCA_034411715.1. Taxonomy (GTDB): domain Bacteria; phylum Chloroflexota; class Anaerolineae; order Anaerolineales; family Villigracilaceae; genus Denitrolinea. Next base: position 219 of record DAOUMJ010000301.1, read on the forward strand.
ATCTACTACACCGGCATTTGGCGCGACTTCGACCTGTGGCGCGGCCTGAAACATCTGCAAATCCCGACCCTCATCCTGCGCGGCGCGCAGTCCGACACGTTTTGGGCGAGGACCGCGGCACGCGTCCGGCGCGCCAACCCGAATGTCCGGATTGAAACGCTCGAAAAAACCACACACATCTTACCGTTGGAAGAACCGGAGAAAGTCGGCCGCCTTATTGTCGAGTTTGCAGATCGCATCCATTCGTAGAACAAGGAGAAATAAACATGCAAACCAGGCGCCTGCGCCATTCGATCTTACTCCTGGCGCTCTTTTCCCTGCTCCTGCCGGCCTGCGGCGTAAAGGAACCGCTGCCGGTAACGATCACCTACTACCGCCGCGGCTACGTGGAAGGCGGAGAGGATGCCGCCTCCCAAAAGGCCCGCCTGATCGTGGCATCCTTCCAAAAACGATATCCGCACATCACCGTGAAGATCGTGGGCATTCCGTACACTTCCGATGGAACCAGCCAACTATACGCGGCGCTGGAGAGGCGCGAAGATATCAACGTGTTTTCGCTCGTCCCAGGCATGATCCCCGACCTGGTGCGCCGCGGCATTATCTCGAACATTGAACCGTTTATGACGAAAGAAGATAAAGAGGACTATTACGAGAACGCCATGCAGATGGCCATGGTCAACGGCAAGGTGTATGCCTGGCCGCAATGGGTGACGGTGATCGCGGTGTACGGCAACCCGGACATTTTCGCGGAACGAGGCGTCGCCCCGCCCACCATCGAAGACCCCTGGACGTGGCAGGAATTTGTGGAAGCCTGCCGCAAACTCACATTTATGCGCGAGGATGGCGCGCAAGTGTACGGTTTCTCAACGCCATCTGTGCCGGGCCAGATGGTTTTTCTGCCCATTTTTTACATGGACGGCGGGCGCGTCCGCACCCCGGACGGCCGCACGTTTACCTTGAATCACCCCGAGGCGGTATCGGCCCTGCAAAAATTTGCCGACCTGCATCTCGTGGAAAACGTCACGCCGCCCGATTTCGGGACGGTGGGACAGCCGGAAGTGCGCGCCCAATTCAAGGCAGGAACGGTTGCCATGATCATGGAAACGCCCAACCTGATCACAGAACTGCAAACCGAGGGGATTCCGTTCTTCGTCTTCCCGAACCCTCTCGGTGAGACGGGCCAACTCGTGACCTCGGGCGGGTTCGGCCTCTTTGCCGTCGTCCAGGCGGACGACCCGAACGTCCTTGCGGCGTCACACGCCTTTGCCCGCTACCTGACCAGCACTGAGGTGGCGCAGGATATTCCGGGCTACCAACTCGCCCCCAGCCTGCGGCGCAGCAACACGTTCTTCGCCACCGACGAGGCGCGTTCCATTGTCTCCCAACTGGTCGTTTACGGAATCTACGAAACGCCGGCGGACGTTCCAATGGACATGGAAAACCAATTGGAGTTGGCCCTGCAATCCATTTTATTAGGCGAGAAAACGGCGCAGCAGGCAATGGATGAGATCGCTCCAATCTATCAAAAGGAGTTGGACGCCCAGGCATTCGGCCGATGAAACCTCTCAGCGGAAACATCGCCCGCAGGATTACGCTCACCTACTCCGGCCTGGCTGTGATTATCGCGCTGGTTTCCGCCGGGTCCATCGGGGGAATGGGTCTCGCCCGGTGGTTGCTCGTTGAGGAAGCGCGCCAACGGCAGGAGGCGGCGTTGTTCAGCGCGCGCATCCGCTCGGAGGCCCTGTTCCTGACCAATGCCATCCAACATTACGTTATCACGCCGCAAAGCGGGGAGGCGGAACGCCAGGCGATCAACGAACAGATCGCCCTGTTGGAAGACCTGCTCCAGCAGGCTGTGAACAGCGTCAATCCGAACGATGTGGATGAAAGCCTCGCCATCGGGTTGGTGCGCCAATACCTGTTTGCCTTCAAAGTGCAAAGCCGCTATGTGCTGGATATCGCCGACAAGGAGGGCGGGTTGGGGCCGGAAACAATGCGCCAAATGAACAACCTGCTCGATCATTACCAGCCCGCCCTGCTCGACTCGCTGGAGGCGTTTGAAACATTCGAGCGGAGCGCCGCGGAAAAATCCATCGCGCAGGCGGAAAAATATGCCGCTCAAATCGCCGTCTTTCTCTTCGCGCTGACCGTCACGGCCATTGTCCTGGCGGCCATCATGTCGCTCTGGCTCGCGAAACGTTTTGTCATCCCGCTCACCGCGTTGACCGAAAGCGTGCGAAATTTGCCGCACGCCTCCATAGACACAGTTATTGACATTGCCACCGACGACGAAATGGGCGCCCTGGCGCAGGCGCTCAACCGCATGAAAGCGGAGATCAACGAATCCCGCAACAAACTGGAACGGTACGCCGCGACGCTCGAAGCCCAGGTGGAGGAACGCACCCGCGCCCTCAAATTGCTCGCCATCACCGATCCGCTGACCGGCGTATACAATCGCGGGCATTTCTTCTCCCTTTCCGAGCAATCGCTTTCCGAAGCCAGGCGGCTCGACCACACATTCTCCGTCGCCATCTTCGACGTGGATCATTTCAAAACCGTCAACGACCGCTACGGCCACGCGGTTGGAGATCGGGTATTGAAGCGAACCACACAGGTCATGCAATCCCAAATCCGTCACATGGACATCCTCGGACGCTATGGAGGGGAGGAGTTCGTCGTGGCCCTGCCAACCGCGGGAATCGAGGAAGCCTTGCAAATCGCAAAACGGATCGCCGCCGCCGTGCGGGAAATCCAGTTCGAATCGGAAGGGCGGCGCTTTGGAATCACCCTCAGCGGGGGGGTTGCCGAGCGCGAAAATTCTGTATCCGTTGACCTGGACAGCATCCTGCTCAAAGCGGACAAGGCGCTCTACCGAGCCAAGGAAAAGGGACGCGACCAGATGGTTGCGTATCATTCTGCATTTGCAAACAAGGAGACTCCCATGCCTGAACCACAATATTCCTCCGCCGAACTGATGATCGTCAACGCCGCGCGCCTGCTGCGCGACGGCGACGTGGTCTTCGTGGGGGTGGGACAGCCCAACCTGGCCTGCAACCTTGCCAAGCGCACCCACGCGCCGAACCTCGTCATGATCTACGAAGCGGGCGTGATCGGCGCGGAACCGGCGCGCCTGCCGCTCTCCATCGGCGACCCCACGCTGGTGAGCGGTTCGCTTTCGGTGGTGAGCATGTACGATATTTTCAGCAATTACCTCCAGCGCGGCAACGTGGACGTGGGCTTCATGGGCGGGGCGCAGATTGACAAATACGGCAACATCAACGCCACGGTGATCGGCGAATACGGCAAGCCGAAAGTGCGCCTGCCCGGCTCCGGCGGCTCGCAGGAGATCGCCGCCTGGGCCAACCGTTGTTACGTCATGACGCCCCACCAAAAACGCCGCTTCCCGGCGCGGTGCGACTTCCGCACCTCCGTGGGCGCGCTGGACGGGGGCGGCGAGCGTCAGCGCATCGGTTTGCGCGGCCGCGGCATGGAGGCCGTGGTCACCGACATTGGGATTCTCGAGCCGGATGAGAGCGGCGAACTGACGTTGACCGCGCTTCACCCCGGCAAAACCGTTGACGAGGCGAAAGCAAACACCGGCTGGGATCTGAAAATCGCCGCGCGGGTGCGAACCACCGATCCCGTGTCCGAAACCGAATTGAAAATATTGCGCGAGGAACTCGACCCCACGGGGATTTATCTTAAAAGCGGCGGATAGCCTTACAAGGCTGAAAACGGCCAAAACCGGCGTTTGTATTACAATCGGACGCGATGGAACGCCACCTCTTTCTCACCGGCCAAACGGAATTGCACGGTTCGCTCGTTGCCTTGAATTCCATGCAGGCCCGCATGCGCGAACAGAGAGCCACAGGCCTGATCGAGGTCAAAGTGGGCGCGAGCAGGCAGGCGCTGGCGGTGTATGCCAATGGCGCGCAGACCGGCGTGTACCTGCTGGAAAATGGAACGAGCCACCCGTTCAACCTGGCGGAACTTTCCATGCTGTGGGGCGGCGCGCCGTTCTCCGTTTCCTCGGTCAGCCTGCCGGACCGCGCCGGGCGCGCCGTCTGGTTGATCCTCGACTCCCGCCCACGCGAGCAGGTCGAGGTTCGCGATGAAGCGGGCTGGGAAGATTTGATGACGCGCCTGAGGGAGGAAAGGTTCAACGGCGCGGTGGAACTCACCTCCAAAACCATCCAGGGATTTCTCGTCCTGCAAATGGGAATCCCGATGGAAACGGAAACGGTCTTCTTCAATGGGCAGGGATTCGAATACGCCCTTCTGCCGGCGATCGGAACCCACGGAAACTGGCTGGCTGCCACGTACGCGGCCTCCCCCCTCTCGAGCGCGTGGCAATGCCTGAACCTGCGCGAGTGCGTCACCTGCTGGGCATGCGGCGCGCTGGAGCGTTACCGGGAGATCGCCGGGCAGAAATTCCTGCAAGTGACCGTCCGCGAGATCCAACAGGCCATTCAGCCCTGGGAATGGAAGATCGAAATAGCCGGCACAACGGTGGCGGACGACCACTTCTTTGCAGGCGCCGAAGCCGCCGCGCACGCCTACCGCGCCCTGTTCATGAGCATGGGCGCGCAGATGAATTTCGTGATCGGCGGCACGATGACCCAACGCATCCTGAACGAAGTCTTCAATGAACTGGACCAGGATCAACGCGCCGCCCTGGGCGCGCATCGTCTCGTCCCCGCCGCATTTTCTTATTGAGAGACATTCCATGAACATCAGCCCCGTTACACGACCGATTGCCAGACACTCCAGGCGTTCCTGGATGTGGGCCTGTTTCGCGGCAATCGTGCTGGCAGTCTTTGGCTGGATCTACTACGCGGAACCCCTGGCCTTCATTTCGGACTATTTCAACGACAAAGTCGCCGATGTAATCACCCTGGCGGCGGCGCTGGCCGCGGCCATATTCGGAGTAAAACTGACCCGCCACTTCCACCCCTCCGAGCCGCCGCATCGCATTTGGCTCCTGTTCACCCTCGGCTGGTGGGCCTGGGTGGGCGGCGAACTGCTCGGCTTCGTTTACGATTATTACTACTGGTATGTGGCTTATCCCGAAATCACCTTGATTGATTTCTGCTGGCTGCTGGGCTACCTGTTCTTTGGAATCTCGCTCTACCATCAATTCCGCCTGATCTACAGCCGCAAACGCCAGCGGCAGAATATCCATTATCTCGCCTATCTGGGCTTCACGCTCCTGGTCGCATTGGGATTGACCCAATTGGCGATTCGCGCCGGATTGGGGGAGGACTACTCCTGGGGCGCCATGTACCTGGCGGTCACGTATCCCGTATTCGACCTCTTCCAGGGCACGGCCGCCCTCTGGCTTTTCTTCCTCTTCGGGCGCGGTTACCTCGGCCGCCCCTGGTGGGGATTGATCGCCTTCGCCTTCGCCGACGCCATTAACATCTTCTTCTGGCTGGGCGGTTACAACTGGATCACGGAACAGGCTTACTACTTCTGGGATCTGCTTTCCACTCTGGCCTACCTGGCGGGATACATGATCACCGCGCTGGCCTTCCTCAGCGCCGACGATCACATTGCATTGGGCATGCAAACCAGCCAGCCCGCGCCTTCATGACCCTTGTCTCCCTTTACGAAAAACAATAGTCGAAGTATATGAGGGGCGATGGCCGTCTTCATCCGCGCCGCGCTCTTCGACCTGGGGGGAACCTTGATGTATTCGCGCCACCCCTGGGAGCCAATTCTCGAGCGCGGCTACCAGGCCCTGGCCAACGCGCTCTACGAACAGGGCTTCAACCTCGACAGCGCAGAACTCCCAAAAGACGTCCGCTTTCAGGGCTTCAACCTCGACAGCGCAGAACTCCCAAAAGCCGTCCGCTATCACCTCGACCGATATTTCGCCCGCCGTGACGAAGACCTGTTCGAGACAACCTACGTCGCCGTCATTCGCGAACTGCTGGCAGAGAAAGGCTTTCCCAGGGCGGATACGAAAACCATCCGCCGCGCGCTGGATGCCTTCTACGCCCATACCCAGCCGAACTGGGCGCTGGAGGAAGACGCCCTGCTCACCCTCCGCACGCTGGAGGCGGGAGGCTACCGGCTGGGTCTCGTTTCGAACGCGGGCGACCACCAGGATGTCGTTCAACTTGTTGACCGCTTCCAGATCGAACCCTTCTTCGATTTCATCCTGACCTCCGCGGCCTGCTCCTGGCGCAAGCCGCACCCGCGCATCTTCGAACTGGCGCTGGCGCACTGGAACATCCCCGCCCGCGAGGTGGCCATGGTCGGCGACAGCCTCGAAGCGGACATCCGCGGCGCGCAAGCCCTCGGCATCTTCGGCGTCTGGATCACGCGCCGCGTCTCGAAGGCTGCAGCCCGGCGCGGGGTCCAGCCCGACGCGGAAATCCAGTCGCTGGCCGAATTGCCCGCGCTCCTCAGTCGTCTGGCAGCGTGATACAATCCCGCCCAATGACCTGCCCCCATCCAAACAGCCGCATTCCGGCCTATCTCGCTCTCGCAACGGGAATTTTATCGCTGGGGATGACCGCCATGTTCGTGCGCTGGGCCGAGGCGCCCGGTCCTGTGACCGGCTTCTACCGCCTCGCCATCGCCACTGCGCTGACCGCCCCGTTATTCGTCCAAAGACAACGACGCAGCGCGGCCATCCCGCGCGCCCACCTTCTCATCCCCCTGCTGGGCGGGCTTTTCATCGCGGGCGATTTCGCGTTGTGGAACACATCCGTGCTTCACACCACCGCCGCGAACGCCACCCTGCTCGGCAACACCACACCATTGTGGGTGACGCTGACAGCCTGGCTGTTTTTCCGCGAGCGCCTCCGCCTGGACTTCTGGCTGGGTCTCGCCCTCGCGCTGACGGGCGCGGCGCTCATCGTCGGCCGCGACTTTCTGCTTCATCCCTCGCTCGGCCTGGGCGACCTGCTGGCCTGCGGCGCGGCGGTCTTCTACGCCGCGTACATGCTCACCACCCAGCGCGGCCGCGCCAACCTGGATATGTTCCGCTACTGGTGGCTCGCCAGCCTTTCCGCCACAGCGGGACTGATGATCGTCAATCTCGCCATGCGCCTGCCGTTGACGGGGTATCCATCCCAGTCATGGGTTATCTTCCTTGCGACTGCAATCGTTTCACAGATCGTCGGCTACATGTCCATCTCGTACGCGCTGGGACATTTGCCCGCCTCGGTCGTTTCCCCCAGTTTAATTGGGCAGCCCATTGTCACCACCATCCTGGCGATCCCGTTATTGGGCGAAACGCCCGGCGCGATACAGATCGTTGGCGGTATCGTCGCGCTGGCGGGCATCTACCTCGTCAATCAAGCGCACGCCCGCGCCCAGGCCGAACAAAGTTTGGAATCCGCGCCCGCTTCTGGAAAGTAGTAGAATCGCCCCATGTCTGACCTCTTCGACCACGCCATGCGCGAACGCATGAAAACCGAAGCGCCGCTCGCCGCAAGAATGAGACCGCGCGCGCTGGAAGAGTTCGTGGGGCAGGAACACATCGTGGGCGAAGGCAAACTCCTGCGCCGCGCCATCGAAGCGGACCGGCTCTTCTCCTCCATCATCCTCTTCGGCCCGCCGGGTTCAGGCAAGACCACCCTCGCCCAAGTCATCGCAAACACCACCAAGAGTCACTTCGTCACCATCTCGGCCATCCTGGCGGGCAAGGCCGAACTGCGCCAAGTGGTGGACGCCGCGCTGGAACGCCGCCGCCTGCATAACCGGCGCACCATCCTCTTCGTGGACGAGGTTCACCGCTGGAACAAGGCCCAGCAGGACGCGCTCCTGCCGCACATCGAAAGCGGCGTCATCACTTTCATCGGCGCGACCACCGAGAACCCGTATTTCGAAGTCATCAAGGCGCTCATCTCGCGCTCGCGCGTTTTCCAACTGCGGAACCTGAACCAGGAGGAGACGGGGATTCTGCTCGACCGCGCCCTCGCGGACGAGGAACGCGGCTACGGGACGAAGCGCATCCTTCTGGACCCCGAGGCGCGCGCCCACTTAACCGAGGTTGCCGGCGGCGACGCGCGTAACGCCCTCAACGCGCTCGAGCTGGCGGTCGAATCCACGCCGCCCGATTCGGACGGATTGATCCGCATCACGCTGGAAGTCGCGCAGGAATCCATTCAACGCCGCGCGGTGCTGTACGATAAAGACGGCGACGCTCACTACGACACGATCAGCGCGTTCATCAAGTCCGTGCGCGGCTCCGATCCCGACGCGGCGCTCTACTGGCTCGCCAAGATGCTCTATGCGGGGGAAGACCCGCGCTTCATCCTCCGCCGGCTCATCATCCTCGCAGGCGAAGACATCGGCCTGGCCGACCCGATGGGCGTCGTCGTGGCAACCTCCGCCGCGCAGGCCTTCGATTACATCGGCCTGCCCGAAGGCATCTACCCCATCGTCGAAGCGACGCTGTATCTCTCCACCGCGCCCAAGTCCAACAGCGCGGGCGCGTACTTCAAGGCGATGAAAAAACTCGAAGAGGAGGGTCAGGTCTCCGTGCCGCGCCACCTGATGGATGGCAATCGAGACGCGGAAGGGCTCGGACACGGAAAGGATTACGTCTATCCACACGAACACGAGGGGCATTTCATCCCCCAACAATACCTGCCGAAACGGCTGCTCGGCGCGTATTTCTACAAGCCATCGGGAGAAGGGTACGAGGCGCAGGTGGCGGCGCGGCTGGAAATGTGGCGCGAGGCGCAGAGGAAAGCGTTGGGAATCGAGAAAAGCGTGGAAATTCCCGACCTGAGCGAAGAAAAGATCCAAGAGATGAAGAGGAAGATAAAATAGCATGTCGTCGAAATTAGCCTACCGACCCGATATTGACGGGTTGAGAGCCGTCGCGGTATTGTCTGTCCTTTTTTATCATGCCGGCATAAAACTGTTCCCGGGCGGATTTGTAGGGGTGGATGTGTTTTTCGTGATCTCGGGCTATTTGATCACCTCGATCATCGTCAGAGAGATCAAGGCCAACGAATTCAGGCTCATTAATTTCTACGAACGGAGAATCCGCCGCATCTATCCCGCCCTGTTTGCGGTTGTGGCGTTTACCCTGCTCGTCAGCGCATTGCTGTACGACGCCATGGAATACACCGAGATCGGCAAAAGCGCGATCTCGGTGACTTTCTTCCTTTCGAATGTTCTTTTCTGGTCCGAATCGGGGTATTTCGAAACTCCGTCCACCCTCAAACCTCTCCTCCATGCGTGGTCTCTCTCGGTAGAAGAACAGTTCTACATCCTGTTTCCCCTCCTGATCCTGCTCGTTGTCCGCTTCTTCAAATCCCGCTTCGGCCTCTCGCTGGCGCTGACCGCCATGGCATCCTTGATTGCAAGCATAGCCTGGATGAGCCGCGATGCCAGCGCGGCTTTTTATCTCATGCAGTTCCGCGCCTGGGAACTGTTGACCGGAAGCATGCTCGCGCTCGACATCCTGCCCACGCGGATCGGGACGATCCCCCGGAATATTCTTTCCCTGACCGGGATCGCGATGATACTGGCAAGCGTCACCCTGTATAGCCACGACACGCCCTTTCCAGGCGCGTCCGCCCTGTTCCCTGTATTGGGTTCGGCCTTCGTCATCTACAGCGGCATGGATGGAACCTCCCTGATCGGGAAGGTTCTCAGCCTGCGGCCGCTCGTATTCGTCGGCCAGATTTCATACTCGCTCTATCTCTGGCACTGGCCCCTGCTGGTCATTGGAAAATACTATTTGATCCTGGAACCGACGGCGGCGCACCTGATCATCTGGCTGCTGGCGACTTTCACTGTTTCCGCGCTTTCCTGGAAATACATCGAGAATCCCTTCCGCGTGAAAAGTTTCCTCAAGAAACCGCGAATCTTTGTATACGCCGGCAGCATCATGGTCCTGTCGGCGATGATCGGCGGCGTCGTTTACGTCAACGATGGCTTTCCTCTCCGCTTCACCACCGGCCGCGTCATTTCGCTTGGCAGAAACGACCCGGAATGGAGACGATGGGAAAGTTGCGTGGAGAGCCGAAAGAATTATTCCCACGATCCCGCAACTTGCAGGATCGGTGCAGGCAACCAGGAACCCACTTTCCTGTTATGGGGAGATTCGCACGCCCGCGCCCTGGCCACGTCAGTTGACGCTTCCGCGGCGCAAGCGGGAGTGAGCGGATACGCAACCGGCATGATGGGATGCCCGCCGCTCTTCGGCATGGACTACCGGGATGAATACGAAGGGGTTTGCTACAACTACAACAGAAGAATCATGCGTTACATCCAAAAACATCCCGAACTGAAGACGGTCATCCTGGCGGCCAGATGGACGCTGCCGGCAGAGGGCAGATATTACAAGACCGAAACGGAAGCGGCTCTGACGCTGGTTGATTTGATGCAGAATCGGAAAGACCCGAATGCCGTCCTGTTCGATGTCGGCCTGCGCCGGACGATTGACATATTGCTCAAATTGGATCGCGAAATTATCCTTGTCTCTGAAATTCCCGAGATCGGCTACGATGTCCCCTCAGCCTTTTCCATCGCCGTCCGCACCGGCAGGGAGCCCAATGAAATCATTGCGCCAACCCTGCAGGAATATCTGGAAAGGAATCTCATCGTCCTGAAAGTGATCAACGCGATTAAAGAAACCGGGACCGTCCAGATCGTGGACCCGGCCGTGGCATTATGCGATGAATACCGATGCAATGCGGCGGCAAATGGACAACCGCTCTACCTGGACGAAGATCATCTGTCTCCGTTTGGATCGCATTACATCTCGTATTTATTCGATCACATTTTCGACGAAATGGCGTCGAAATAACAAGCCGATCATGCCCCTCCTTCTTCTCATCCGCCACGGCGAAAACGACTTCACCCAAAAGGGCAAACTTCCGGGACGCCTGCCCGATGTCCACTTGAACGAAAAGGGGCAAAAACAGGCGCGGGCATTGGCAGATTCGCTCAAGGACGCGCCGCTCGCCGCCATCTACGCAAGTCCGCTAGAGCGCGCCGTGGAAACGGCTGCCCCGATTGCGTCCGCGCGCGGCTTGCAGGTCGTCCCCGAGCCGGACTTGATGGATACCGACGTTGGCAAATGGCAGGGACGCTCGTGGAAGGCGCTGCGGCTGACAAAAGCCTGGAAAGCCGTGCAACACTCCCCCTCCCGTTTCCGATTCCCCGAAGGCGAAACGTTTCCCGAAACCCAACTGCGGGTGGTGAATGTCCTTGAGCGAATCGTCCGTAACCACAAACCGCAGGATGTGATCGCGGTTGTCTTCCACGCCGACCCGATCAAATTGGCCGTCGCGCATTTCATCGGACTGCCGCTCGATCACTTCCAAAGGCTGGGTTGCGAGACAGGCAGCCTGACCGTTTTGAACATTGGGGAAATGGGAGCAAGTCTATTGAAACTCAACCAGCGCCCGCCGTTCGAGTTTCCAATTTCCCCAAAGAAAAAATAAAAGGGCGGGAACATCGATAGCACCCCACTAAAGCGTGGTGGTGTGTAAGACTTGCGGAAAACGGGGTTCACTGGCACACTCGTGCGACTACCAAATCGTGCGAGGAGACAATGAACCCACAAGACCTATTTTGCCCGAACATGGATTGTCCTGCA
>DAOUMJ010000302.1:0-5960 GCA_034411715.1 Anaerolineales bacterium
GATTTTTGATATTCGAGTACGTGAAGATGCCATAAGCCTGCGGAGCCCAGAGAACGATTCCGATGCCGTCCGAATTGACCATGCCGGCCCAATTCTCGGGCGCGCCAATCCAGTTCTCGGGCCCGTGAAAGTCGCTCGTGATGGTCTGCTCGGGTATCTCTCTGACCAGGGCGGTGTCGTTTGTCCAGGGGCGGCTGCCGGTATAGGCGACGAACCGGTTGAACGGTGTTCGGATGTAGGCAAAGGGGAACTCCTGGCCCGCAACGCCGTGAGAGTCTTTGCTCTCGTTTGTAACCCGATACGTCAGGCGAATGGTGCGGGCGTCGCCATAGAACGCAATCCAGGTCTCTACGACGATATCCGTCGCAACGGACCGATTTGGACCTCCGCCCTTGTCGTCGGGAAACCACTGAAGATAACGCGAGCGAATGTAGGCCTCGTTGTTCGCTGTAGAGATTTCCAACGGCCGGTTCACGTGGTTGAACCTGTCTGACGGAGTGGGGTTCCACCCGGTGTCGGGAAAGTTACTTTGGGGAGGCAGGTCGCTGTCATAGAAGGATACTCCGATGAGCCGTCCGCCATCATAGTTGTTAACCAGGTTCTGACCGTTGAACCAAATCTCTCGGATGGCGCCGCCCCAATCCAGGTCAATTCCGATTCGAACCTCATCGCTCTCCATATAGAGAACTCTGCCTTCTTCTGTGAAAGTAGTACGGACTGGTGAGATGGGTGTGCTGGTGGGGGATTCCTCGGGAGTGGGCGAAGCCTCCGGGATCGCAGACGCCGTTGGCGTGATCGTCGGAGCGCTGGCGGTTATATCGGACGATTGCGGCGTTTGCGGCCCTGACAGGAGGGCGCACGCGAGGAGAAGTCCGGCGCACAGGACGAGACTGATTGGGAAGGTTTGATTTCTGCTCATAGTCCGTCTCGATTCGGGCAGTCAGAAGCAGCATCGAACAACTGTACTCTGGCCGATTAAGGCGTTTCGTAAGCGCCAATGTCGCACACGGCATTGCCGTCGGCGTTTCCGTCCGCGGGCCGGGGAAGTCTCAGGATGTCGAGGGGCGGGCAGAGATTGTTATCGCCCCCATCTATGGCGGGACTGCCGGGCGCAGGCGTCATTCCAAACGCCGATCCGCTCAACGGTCCGGTAAGAAGCGGGTCAACGCACAGGTCGTGGGCGCCCGAGGCCACGTAATCGCCCGTCGCATTGCACTCGACGTTTTTCGCATTGAAGATGATGTTGTAGTCCGAATCGAGTTTGAGGCCTGGACAGTCTTCGTTATAGAAAAAGTATGATATGTCGGACGGGTCGAAATAGTCGGTATCGCCGATGAAGATGGAGTTGCGCGCGGTGAATTTCTCCGCGCCGCTGCACTGAAATCCCTCGCGGATACCGGGCATGACCAGGCCGTCACCCTGTCCATAGATCGTCGAATTCAGGATGGAAATGGTGTCGCCTCCGGTGAAGAACCCGGCCAGCGTATTGCCGCCCGCCCGGCATTGATCCACCCAATAGGTGAAGGGCTGGTTCTCGAAGAAGGCGCAGTTGCCCACCAGCACGCTGTTGATGATCTCCGCCTGGCCAGTTGTTTTGACCTGGTTGCCGGCGTTTCCCTCGGCGCGCACGCGGTTGAGGCTGAGGCTTCCGCCCAAAGTGTGATAGAGCAGGTCGAGACCGTCGGAGGTGTTGTGCAGGAAGGCCGAGTCTTCGATGATCCAGTCGCCGCCGGTCTCGCCCGTGCCGACGCCGTCGCCGTAACCGCCCGCCTCCTGTCCCCAACAGCCAGCCGGCTCGCCGCCGGGATAGGTTTCACCGCAGCCGTTCCACTCGACCACCCAATTGCGGAAGATCAGCGTGCCTGAATTTGCATCGCCGTCGTCGTCCCATAGATCGCCATCCCAGCCGACGGATCCATTGCCAGCGATGCGCACGTTTTCCACGGTCCAGTCTTTCAAGCGGCCAGCATGAACCCCGCCCGCGGCCAGGCCGTGGATGTCCAGATCGCGCAGATGCACGTTCGACGAGTCCTCCGCGAACAAGCCATACGAAGCCCAGTCGCCGTAGGGAGGATTGTCGCGTTCGCAGGCCAGGCCGCCGGTGTGGTTCTCGACGCACGGAGAATGATCCGTAATTTCGAAACAGGCGACTTCAACATTGCTCGAGTCTGTCAGGTTGACGATGAACCACGGCCGCCCCGAACCCCACAACTCTGGTGGATTGCCGCAGCCCGAGTCGAAACCTGCGCCCAGGATGCGCGTCGGATGACCGGCGTCCGGGCCGCTGGGGATGGGCGGCATCAGGCAACCGTACGAACCGGACTGATCGCAAGCCTCCGTTCCGGGCGCGCCGAATCCCATTTGGTACGCGCCGCTCGCGACGATGAGCGTGTCGCCGCCCGTGAGGCGCGGCGTCCCTCCGGGCGGCAGCGCGCGGAAGGGATGGTCCCACGCGCAGGGTTGACTCGAGCCGCCGCCCGGATACGGCGCGTCCGCGAGACCGGTGCATTGTTCGCTCGAGCCGCCATCCGGGCGGACGAAATACACCGCCCCGCTGGTCGCCATGATCGTCTCCATTGTCACCGGCGTTGACAAAGCGCCTGGAGTCGCGCGGGTGGAGGGCGTCGCAATAGTCCCCGGAGGCGCTTGAGTTCCCGGACCCGCTGGTGTTGTTCCGCTCAGGAAATTGCAGGCCAGCGACACGATTAGCAAAGGAATTACAAGTCGCAAGAGTGTTCGCTTGAACATGTTAGCCTCTCCTGGTATGCAAATCAGGGCAGCATGATTCCGAAGTACGCCCACTCCGAAAACTGCCCTTCATTGCCCGCGCCGTCGGTCGCACGGACGCGCCAACGGTATACACCGCCGCAGGTCAACTCGCCGGAGGCGGTGACCTGTGTCGTGGTCACAGGCTCCCAGATCTTCTGCGTATTCCAGTCCATCGTCTTGACTTGCAGCACGACGCGGTAGTTGGCGATCCCGCTCGGGTCGCTGGGCGCATTCCAAACCAGTTTCACGCTGGGCGGACAAGGGAGGGTTGGATTTCCCCAGGGCATGACGATGACAGGCGCGGGCGGTCCCTGCGTGTCGGGTGGCGGCGTCAGCGTATAGGTGGGCGGAATTGCTGTAGGCGGCGCCGCAGTGGGCGGTATCGCAGTAGGTGGAATTGCGGTTGGCGGCGCCGCGGTGGGTGGCGCTTCCGTTGGCGGCGCTGCTGTAGGCGGAGCCAGCGTGACCGGCGTCGGCTCGATCTCGCCGACGATGATCCGGTTCTCGGCCGGCGGACTGACAGCGCCGTCCATCCCTGTTGCGACAACTTGAATCAAATACTCGCCCGCCGCGTTCGGCGTCCATTCGTATTGCTGAGTCACAAGTTGCGCGGCGTGATCGAAATCCTGCGCGAGGATAAAGGCCTGGCCGTTGATGCGCACCTCGACCTGCCGGATGCCTCCGACCGCCGAGGCGTGCCAGCGGATGTTGATCGCCTCTCCGAGCGGAAACCGTGATCCCTCGACTGGCACGTCAACCCAGGCGCGCGGGCCTCCCGAGCCGCTTCCAGCCGGCGAATTGGCCGGTTCACCCGCGGGCAGGCTGCACGCGGTGAGTATCAGTATCAAGACGACGGTCAGAAGCAATTTGGGTTTCATGGCACCCTCCCCAATCCGCGTATGCGGATTGTAAATGTGCAGTTGGCATCCTGGTCAGACAGCGCGTCGCCGGAATTGTCCCAGGTGAATTGGCGATCCATCGTCGCCCATTCATCGAGAGTGAACGGGCCGATCACAAATGGCTTGGTCTCTTTCTCGTTGCCGAATACATCGCGGTTTATGTCGTCTCCGATCCCAGAGTCCTCCGTTGTGCCGCACCAGATGTCATCCTCGATGTCATCTTCGTCAAATAACCAGAATGGGAAAGACAAGGAATCGCCGTCGCGGAATCTCAGTTGGATGCGATTGTTGCCGGGCCCGAAATCGTCGCACGGTCCGCACATCATCAGATCTTCATTCTCCAGATACAGCGTCCCATTGTATACGTGGCGGTAGGCATTGATAACGCCTCGCCCCAAGCCCGCTTGTATGTGTTGTTGAAAGAACCAGACGGACGCGCCCTGGTCCCAGTCGCCGTCAGCATGATACAGGTTCAGCCACCCCCACCCATAAGACTGGAGATTTTCGCCGTCGCAGAAGAGCAGACAGCCGTCGTCCAGGTCGCTCACGGCTATGGTCTCCAGCGTGATCTCGACCAGCGCCTGGTTGGGGCAGGGCGGGCCGTAAATGCTAAAGGGCTCGCTTGGATTCGACACGATCTCCGGAAATCCAGATTTAAAGGCTTTCACCCGGAAATGAAAAACTTGATCGCAGGAAGGTGTGGGGATGGGGATGATTTGATTGACCGATCCGCTCTCGCCCAATGCCTCCCAGCCCTCGGGGTCAACCTCCTGCTGGCCGGCGGTGGCGCGGTTGATGTAGACGCGGAAGCCGGTCAATTCCTCGCGCGGCGTGTACTCGTTCGGCGCCCAATCCCAGATGAGCATCTGCTCCCAGATCTCCAGGCAGGCCCACTGTCCGATTACGCCCTCGCCCGGGCTCAGTTCATGCCCGCCAGGCTTGTTGACATTATCCGCGCACTCGAGCGGGTTGGCCGCTTGCCGCACGTTCGTCGGTCGGGGAATGCTCCAATCCGCGATTTCGTGCGCCAGAGGCGGCTCATTCTTGAAACCCTCGATGCGATACCGCACGCGGAAGCCGTCCGTTTCGCCGAACAAATCGCGTCCGTCCCATTCTTCAGATGGATGGCTGCCCATCCACGTTCCCAGGTCGTAGGTCTCGTCGGGCAGGCGCGTGCCCCAGCAGTTGATTTCCACCGGCACCGCTTGGGTCGAGTCTTGGATGAACACGTAGCGCAGACTCCCCGCCGCCCAATCTGCGATGTTCCATCCGGGGCCCGCGTGACCGAGGAAAGAATCCTCCAATCTTGGGATGCGGCTGTGCGGCTCCAGGCGCGCAAGAGACAGAAAACAATACACCCTGTCGAAATCGTTGCTGGTGGTCAGCTCGAGCGCCTCGAATTGCAGCGGGGTGGCGACTCCCATAACCAGCGGTGGAATTTGTATCGCGCATGCCTCGTTTGGCACGTCAATGCCGGCAATGGGACCGGGCGATTCGCCGCCGTCGTTCACCGCCGCCGCGTAATATTCATAGTGGCCTCCAAGCGGAACGGTGTCGTCATACGTCAGTTCGGCCAGCGCCTCGTTGGCCCCGAAGTCTCGAATCACGCGGAAGTCAGCGCCCGCGCCCGAACGGTAGAGGCGAAAGCCGGTCTCGTTGATCGAGTTGTCGCTCCAGTGCGCGCGAACGCCGCAGCCGCCGGTCAGTTCAAGGGTGAGTTGCGCGGGCGCGGTGGGCGGATCGGGCGCGCCGAAACCCGCGCCAAACCCCCAGGGCAGATTGTTGCCCGCGCTGCCACCTTCCACTTCGTTTGCCGGCCCGGCGCCCTCGCCTTGCGGCGGCTCGACCGGCGGGCCGGCGGGCCCAGCCGGTTCTGCATTATCGCCCGGTTCATCCACGCCGAAAAAGTCCGCTGGCAATTGATCTCGTGGAATCGGCGCGTTCACAACACCCCCGGGCGCGGGCAATTCCGTCAGGCCGGGATTGCACTGACGCGCCTGGTTGGGCGAAACCCCATATCGTGCGGCAACCGTCTCCCAGGTGTCGCCCGGTTGTACCTCGACCGGCGCGCAGACCAGTTCGTCTGCAGGCGGTTCCACGACTTCAACGACAACGGGCTGCGAAACGCCGACGCGGCCGCGCTCATCGGTCGCGCGCGCCACGAGGACGCGCGTGCCCAACTCCGAGGGACGCCACATCATTTCGGTCACGGGGGGAAGTTCGCTTGCGCCCGCTTGTGGATTCTCGAAGAGAGCCAGATTGCCGTCCACCCACAACTCGTAACGCGTGATG
>DAOUMJ010000303.1:0-2585 GCA_034411715.1 Anaerolineales bacterium
CCGATGCCAATGGCGCAAAGACCGCCTCCGCGCTGTATCGCGAAGCATCCCGTAGGGACAAAGCCTTTGGCGAGACGCGGTATACTCTCGGCAATCTCAACACGGACTACCGCTTCACCGGTCAACGCGAAGAAAGTTCGCTGGGAGGGATTTACTGGTTCCAGTCGCGCTGGTTCGATCCTTCGTTAGGGCGGTTCATGTCGCCCGACACCATCGTCCCCACCTCCACGCAGGGGACGCAGGCCTGGGATCGGTATGCGTTTGTCAATAATAATCCGGTCAGGTATACGCTGGAAGATATCTTGCAGGGAAAAATCTGGGCCGTTCAAGACCCCGACCGCAGGGCGAGCAAGCGTCAAAAAGACCTGGCTGACATTGCGCGGATTTTGGAGGCGTATCCCGAATTGCGGACGCGCGTCCCCGATGAAGTTTTGTCCCGGCTGATGAAATAATCGCAGAAGTCGTGAATCTGCCTCACCCAAAAACGGCCTCCTGGACGTTTCGTCCCGAGGCCGTTGTTCATAGTGGTCAACGGATGTCGAAGCGGATAAGCGGAAAAAGCGGATAAAATATAAAGGCCGACCTGGAGTCTTTCGTTCGTACGAATTTGGAAGAAGTGAGGAGCCATGGAATCCCAAAAAGAGACCTTCGAAGAGTTCAAGAACTCGTTCAATTACGGTTCGCGCTCGGACTTGAATTTCAAATATCTCAAAAATATGTCGGATGAGGATGCCAGCCTTTTCCTTCAAGGACTTTTGTGGAAGATGGGCGACACGCTCAATGACGGAGATTTTTCGCGTCTGGTTGAGCATTTTATCGAGACCCAGGCGAAAGCCTACGCGGGCGCGGGACGATTTGTGTACGAGGATGCGCCCTTCACTCCCCTGCGCGCGCCGCTGGCCCAACTGCGGCTGGGATTGATGTCTTCCAGCGGACACTTTGTGGATGGCGACGACCCCAAACCCTTTGGCGTGGAAAACATGTCTCAGAAGGAAGCGGAAGCGCGCATTGACGATTTTTTGAAGGTCGAGCCGCAACTTTCAGCGATCCCGACGGATACCCCCATCGAGAAACTGCGTGTGAGGCATGGCGGGTATGACGTGCGCGGTTCAATGGCTGACCCAAATGTGAATTTTCCAATCTCCCGTCTGCGTGAGTTGCGGGAAGAAGGGCAGATTGGCGAACTGGCTTCGGAATCCTATTCCTTCATGGGGGCGACATCGCAATTGCGCCTGCTCAACCACACTGGGCCGCAATGGGTGATGATGTTTCAGGAGAAAGGAATAGATGCGCTTCTGCTGGTACCTGTCTGACCTGTATGTCACGCGTCCGTGGGACACGTTGCGCGCTTGATGGAGGCTGGCGGGATACCGACTGTCGTGATTGGGATAAAGGCATTTCGAGATCGGCTTATGGCGATGCGCCTGCCGCGTTTGGTCGTTACCCCGTACCCGATGGGTCGGACGCTTGGCGCGCCCGGCGACCGTGAAACGCAAAAGAAAGCGATTCGGCTTGCGCTGGATTTGCTGGAAAACGCAACCGGCCCTGGCGCAAGTGTTGATTTGCCAGGCAGGTATCAGGTCTGATAAATGGTTGCGCTGTGAAACGAGATCTCCGCGAATACGCCAGGCAAACCGACCGCCGTCTCATCATCGGCGCGCTGCTGATTCTCTTCCTCGTCGGCGGCGGGCTGATCTGGTATTTCTACGGCGGGGCGGGCGCGGGGCTGGGCGTCCTCTGCCTCATCGCGGGTCTCCTTCCCGTCGTTCTCATCGTCGGCATTTTCTCCGTCATGGATTGGATATTGAAACGTGCAGGCCGCAAATAACACCACCCTCGAAACCTTCGAAAACTGGACTTTGCGCGTGCGGACTCCCTCGCGGACTCCTGCGCGCCTGCTCCTGATGCTCCACGGCTGGACGGGCGACGAGGACTCCACCTGGGTCTTCGCCCGCAACTTCCCGACCGACACCCTGATCCTCGCCCCGCGCGGACTCTACCCCGCGCCGCAGGGAGGCTGGTCCTGGCGTCCGCCGCGCGCCGACTCATTTGGGCGTCCCAGCCTCGACGACCTGCGCGACTCGGCCGAAGCGTTGATAAGGCTCGTGGACGCGTACGCCGCGCGAGGTCGGGTAGACGCGGGGCAGTTCGACGTGATGGGCTTCAGCCAGGGCGCGGCTCTGTCGAATGTGATCGCGTGCCTGCATCCCGAAAGAATCCGCAGGGCGGGTATTTTGGCTGGGTTCATGCCCTCCGGCATGGAGGAGATCGTCGCCAAAAAACCGCTGGCCGGGAAGCAGGTCTTCGTGGCGCACGGCACGCAGGATAATCTCATCCCGTTGGACCGCGCCCGGGCTTCGATGTCCCTGCTCGAGCAGGCGGGCGCGCGAATCACGTATTGCGAAGCCGAGGTCGGTCACAAGGTCAGCGCCGATTGCCTGCGCGCCCTGGAGACATTTTTCAAATGACCTCTTGCATATCCGATAGTCTCCCGCTCAAGAGCAGTTGGCAGGGATTAACCGCACACTTGCCCTGGCGGGCAGTGCCAGGGGAGTTCGCGGAGACCGCCGAGAATTGCAGGAAAA
>DAOUMJ010000304.1:0-26991 GCA_034411715.1 Anaerolineales bacterium
GGTCAGTACATCCACCTCCAACGCAACTTGGGTCCGTAGGCGAATGAAAATAGCCAGCCACCGTGGGCATATTTGCTCCCCACACAGCACGCGCTTGGACGCGGCCTGCCCCATTCCATGATAAAGCAGAAGGCAAGATGAAACAAATGAGAGTGAAGGTCATTAACTTACGACGCGCAGAATACCGTCTGTTCATGGTTCGCTCCCGTGTGAACGTTTTGCCCGTTTGTTTCACGTTCATTGTAGCGGATCGGTGCGCGCCGTCAAGTAGGGAAATCCCCACTTTGTGAAATTTCCCACAAGATCGCCTCCGAACGGGAAGAAACCTTTGCTTTTTTGTAGATGCTCGTCAAATGTTTCTCCACGGTCTTTTCGGAGACGCGCAGTTCGGCCGCGATTTGCTGGTTGGAAAATCCCTCCAGAAGGAGGTTCAACACCTCGATTTCCCTCTCGGTTAATTTGTCGTTTGCTTCCTGAGAATTGACGCGGCTCATGCTTTCCTCCTCATTTCATGAGTTGCAAGCCGAATACATTTTATCCCCCCCTCCCGTTATTGCGTCAAGAACAAAGAGACGGCTCATCTGAACCGCCTCTTTGTGTTGGATGGGATCTTTCGGTGGAAAGGAGCGAAAAGTGGGAAATCACCTCCGAACGGAAGCGTTCGTCTCGCGCCCGCGGGCCGTCATCCCAACAGGATGATAGGTTGGCTCGACGCTTGCGGGAGTCCGCAGGCTGGCGGCCGGGCTGGAGAGAGGCCGCGGCGCGGGGCGGGCATAATTGGGAATGGCGTTGGTTGCCGGGCGCGGCTGGGGACGCGGTTCCTCGCGCCGCGCGTACGGACGGTAGGCCGGACGATCCTCGGCCAGGGTGAACAGGCGCTCGCCCGCGATGGAGAACGTGCCGATGATCAGCACGCGGATCAGCCAGACCATGGCCGCCACGAAGACCGGCACGCCGCGCGACAGGGTGGCGGGTCCGAGCAGCCCCGCGCCCGCGGCCTGGTGACTGGCGATCGCCACCGAAACGCCCCACCACGTCAGCCCGGCGTTGAAGGCCGCGGCCAGCAGCCACGCGCCGAACAGATACCACACTTCGGCGGGTTCGTCGCGTCCCTGTTCGGGGGTGAAGATGCGGGCAATACCGGCGAAATCCATCGCGCAAAATGCCAGCGCCAGGATGGTCGCCCAGCGCATCCCGGCAAACGTCATGTTCCCGAGCATATCCAGCAGAGCGAACTGGGTGGTGCTGAAGTTGAAGACCTCGAAGGCCGCCAGCGCCGCCACCAGGATCGTCCCGAAGATGGCGCCGCGCTTGAGGGCGGTCCCCTTGAGGATGGGCATCAGTTGGAGATTTAGACTGCGGTTCATACGAGCCTCCTTTTGAGGAACAGAACCAGGGAATGAGTGACGACAGTATAGAACGAATGTTCTAATTTGTCAATGTTTCGCGTTCTCTCAAATATTAAAATGTTGCCGAGTTGCTGTTTTTTTTTTTTTTTTTCTACGCCCCGTCGCCGTTCCACACGCGGCGGCCCAACGCCGAAAGCGCAAAGTCCACCGCGAGGATGGCGGTCTGGTTTTGCGTATCGAGGATGGGATTTACTTCGACGAGGTCCATGCCGGCGAGTTTCCCCGTCTCCGCGACCAATTCGCAGGCCAGGTGACCCTCGCGCTGGGTCAGCCCCGCGGGGACGGGCGTGCCGACGCCCGGCGCGTGACGCGGGTCGAGCGCGTCCATGTCGAAGGAGAGGTAGATGCCGTCCACGTCGCGGCTGACGCGTTCGATGGCCTTCATCATCACCTGGTACATGCCGAGGCGGTCAATCTGCTCCATGCTCTGCACCATCACCCCGGCCTCCCGCAGGTTGACCTTTTCGCCCGGGTCGAGATCGCGCGCCCCGACGACCGCGACCCGCCTCGGGTCCACGACGGGAACCGCTTCGCTCCAGAGTTGGACGAGGCGCGGGTCGCCCAGTCCCGCGAGCGCTGCGAGGGGCATCCCGTGGACGTTGCCCGAGGGAGTGGTGTCGGGCGTGTTGAAGTCGGCGTGCGCGTCCACCCAGATGACGCCGAGTTTTTTGAATTTGGCCGCGCCGCGAATGGAGGCGAGCGCCAGGCTGTGATCGCCGCCGAGGACGAGAGGGAAATGCCCCGCCTGCGCGCTGGTGGCGACCGCGCCCGCCACGCGGCGCCCCATTGGCACGAGGCAGTCAATGTATTTCAACTTCGATTCGGAGATGGAACACATCTCGGCGATGGGAACTTCTACATTGCCCTTATCCTCGACGGCATAACCGAGGTCTTCGAGACGTTTTTGCAGGTGGGCGTAGCGGATGGCGCTGGGACCCATGTCCACGCCGCGCCGATCCGCGCCGAGGTCGACGGGGACACCGATAATGTCTATTTGCATGGAGCGCTCCTGTAAAAAAATTCACCTGGTTGATGCGTTCCACGCCTTTCGCTGCGAGCGGCGTCATCGCGATCTCTGTGGTTCGCCTCTCAAAGCCGACCAACTGGAACGCGCGGAACATCCCGATACCGACCAGTTTTAGCCGCTCGCAACAGTAACAATATCCTTCGCCCATTCGCGCTCGGCGCGATACCACTCGACGAGTCTTCCCATCCCCTCGCGCAGTCCCACCTGCGGCTGCCAGCCGAGAATCTCGCGCGCCTTCGAGACATCCGCCCAGTTTTGGAACATATCAGCCAGGTTGGGAGGTCCATATTGAACGTTCGCGGGTTTGCCCACCACCTCCTCGGCCAACTCGATCAGGTCGTTGATGGTGATGACCTCGTGGCCGCCGAGGTTGACGATCTCGTAGCCCAGCGGTTTCAAGGCGGCGACGGTGCCGCGCGCGATGTCGTCCACGAAGGTGAAGCCGCGCGACTGCTTCCCGTCGCCGTTGACCAGCACGGGGCGTCCCTCGCTGACCCACTGCACGAAGCGGAACATCGCCAGGTCGGGACGGCCTGCAGGCCCATAGACCGTGAAGTAACGGACGACGCTCACGTCAATGCCGTAGAGGTAATGATAGGAATGCGCCAGGACCTCCGCGCCCTTTTTGCTGGCCGCGTACGGCTGGAGCGGTTCGCTCGTCGAAGCGGTCTCGGGTGTCGGGTAGGGCGGATTCGCGCCGTAGATGCTCGAGGTGGACGCCAGCAGGAATTTTTTGCACCCCGTCTGGCGGCAGAGTTCGAGCATGTTCAGAGTCCCCATGATATTGGATTGGAGAAACACCCAGGGATCGCTGACGCTGTAGCGGACGCCGGCGCGCGCGGCCAAATTGATCACCGCGTCGAACCGGTAATCGGTAATTGGGGATTGGCGATGAAGGATCTCTTTGTCCGAAATATCGTCGCGAACGAATTCGAAGCCGCGCAGCGCCTGCAATCGTCGGAGGCGATATTCCTTGATGCGCACGTCGTACGCGTCGTTCATGTTGTCCGCGCCGACGACGGTGTGTCCCTGCTCGATAAGCATTTCCGCAGTCCGCGCACCGATGAAACCTGCCGCGCCGGTGACGAGATAGTGTGCCATGTTTGCTCCAAGTGTCAGGTGTCGAGTGTCAGGTGTCAGGTGTCAGGTCTGCGAACCAAAACCTGAAACCTGACATCTGGAACTTGAAACCTAAAGTTTTACGACCTTCTCATTCCCCTTCGCGATCTTCGCCGTCGCGTTGCGCGTGTCGAAGACGAATTTCGCCTCGTTGACAATCGCGGCGTAATCGTAGGCCTTGTGGTTGGTGACGATCACCACCGCGTCCGCCTCACGGACGGCTTGCATCACATCCTTCACGCTGTCCATTTGCCAGCCGTCGTATTCGTGATGGATGTGGGGGATATAGGGATCGTGATAGTCCACCTGCGCGCCTTTCTTCTGGAGCAGGCCGATCACGTCCAGCGCGGGGGATTCGCGCATATCGTCAATGTCGGGCTTGTAGGCCGCGCCCAGCACGAGTACGCGCGCCCCCTTTAAGGTCCGGCCGCGATCGTTGAGCGCTTCGAGCATCCGTGAGACGACGTAACGCGGCATGTTGGTATTGATCTCGGATGCCAGTTCGATGAAGCGGGCGTTGTAGTTGAACGCTTTCATCTTCCACGAGAGATAGAGCGGGTCAATCGGGATGCAATGCCCACCGAGGCCGGGACCCGGCGTGAACTTCATGAAGCCGAACGGTTTGGTGGCCGCGGCTTCGATCACCTCCCACACGTCCACGCCGAGACGCTCGCACATGATCGCCAGTTCGTTGACGAGGCCGATATTGATCATGCGAAAGGTGTTTTCCAGCAGTTTCGCCAGCTCCGCCGCCTCAGCCGATGAAACGCGATGGACGGTTTGAATCGCGCCCTCATACCAGGCGGCTGCCACCTCCCCGCAGGCTTCGGTGATTCCGCCCATCACTTTCGGGGTGTTGACCGTCGTCCAGTCTTCGCGGCCCGGGTCCACGCGCTCGGGCGAAAAGGCCAGGAACCAGTTCTCGCCGACCGTCAATCCATGCTCCGCGCCGAGTTTTGGCAACAGCACTTCCCGTGTCGTGCCGGGATAGGTGGTGGACTCCAGCACGACGACCATGCCCTTGTGCATATACTTCGCCAGTTCATCGGTGGCGGCCAATATGAACGACATGTCTGGGTCGCCCGTTTTGCGAAGCGGAGTCGGCACGCAGATGCTGACCGCGTCCATGTTTTTCAACACGGAAAAATCGGTCGTGGCTTTGAGATGCCCCGATTTGACGAGCGCGGCCACCGCCTCGGTCTTCACGTCGGGAATGTACGACTCGCCCTTCTCGAGCGAATCCACTTTGCGCGCGTCGGGGTCAACGCCCGTCACTTTGAATCCCGCTTCGCCGAACACGACCGCCAGCGGCAGGCCGACGTAGCCGAGTCCCAAAATGGCGATCTCGGCGGATTTATCTTGCAGTTTTTGGATGAGGGTGGTTTTGGTGGGCATTGGATTCCTTTACTCAAATTCTTGCAGAAACGCCCGCATTGGTTTCAGCGCGGTGTCGCATTCACTACGGCTTGAATAGGGGCTGGTATAACGTTACTCTTCCCATTCAGTAAGCGCCCGCAACACCTCTTGCATTACGTCAAGAAGCCGTCGTTGTTCTTCCATAAGAGTTGATAGTTGAAGATTTACTGTTCTCAACAACTGGACCGTTTCCTGGTTCTGGGACAGGAGTCGTCGCCTCCACCCCTGGCTTTTGGTTGATAATGGTCAATCCATAGTTCGCCGCCGGTGTCTGTCTCCCTGATGCCGCAAAACTCACAAGCAGATTTCGCCCGTTGGCGAACTTGTTCTCGAAGTTCTCTTGGTATGGTCATGCGGGTTGCACCCCGCGCCGCTGAACCAATTGACGCCGCAAGGCGGCTATCTCGTGTCGCAGCGCATCGTTCTCAATGGTGACCTCCTGGATTCGCTGCATAACTGCAACGAGTTGAGCTTGCGACAATTCCAATTGCGTTTGGAGGGTTTCGATCGTCTTGTCGTTCGATGGCCGGGATAACATTTCGCTTTCCAAGGCGTCTTGTTTCGCATACCAGGCGTCCAACTGCTTTCGCTCCTCCGCGGAGAGTTTTTCTCCTTTCGAGGCTTTTACGTGCAGCTGTTTGACAAATTCATCGGAATCCATACGCGCTCCTTTCATCGTGCGGCAAGGATTATAACAAAACCCGGCCTCGACGCTTGGTGTTTTAAATCGCTCCCCTCTCCCTGAACAGGGAGCCCCAAAGGGGCGCTCACCTGCACTCCCTGGCGCTTGCACCCAGGGCAAGTGTGCGCCAGGTGCAAGTGTCGCGAAGGGGCCGGGGGTGAGGGCGAAAAGCCTAAAACATACTCAACTGCTTCGGCTCTTCCTTCGGTTCCTCAACTATGGCAGGCGCGGACTTTGCCAATTCCTTGCGCGCCACCTCCAGAAGTTGCGGCAGTTTGGCGAAATCGGCCAGAATCTGCGGCTTGATGTTGACATTGTGCAGCGCCGCGGCGGGATGGAACATGGCGATCACGAAGCGTTCCCCGATTTTCCGCATCTGTCCATGCACCGCGCTGATTTTCGCGCCCGGCATGAACTTGCCCATCGAGAAGCGTCCGAGCGTGACAATGATTCGCGGATTGATGGCCGCGATCTGGCGTTCCAAATAAACGTCGCAGGCCGCCAGTTCCTCGGGCATGGGATCGCGATTGCTCGGCGGGCGGCACTTGACCACGTTGCCGATCCACACGTCCGAACGCTTCAAACCGGCCTGCGCCAGCAACTGCTCCAAAAACTGCCCGGCCGCGCCCACGAAGGGCCGTCCCTGCTCGTTTTCGTAATGGCCGGGGCCTTCGCCGATGAACATGATCTCGCTGTTCGCGGGACCCTCGCCCGGCACCGATTTGTTGCGCGTCTTGTGCAAAACACAATTCGCGCAAACCGAGACCTCGCTTGCGATCTGCTTCAATGTCTCTTCCGCGCTCATTCCGCCTCCGAAAATTCCAGGCCAGACAAATCTTCCATCGTCATCAGCACCGCGTCCTCGCCGTTATCGCGGTAATACATCGGGCGACGGCCAACTTCCACAAAGCCGATGTCGCAATAGATCTTCTGCGCGATCACGTGGCGGGCGCGCACCTCCAGCAACGCCTTCTTCACGCCCTCCTCGCGCGCCGACACCAGCGCCTTCAGCAGCATCTTCTTGGCGAACCCGCGCCGGCGAAAATCGGAATGCGTGGCAATCGTGGCGATGTGCGCCTCGTCCGCGATGATCCACAGCACCAGCATGGAGGCCACGCGCTCGTCCACCGTCGTCACCCAGCAGCGCGCCGCGCTGTTCTCCAGCGCCTCGTATTTGAAGGAACGCTCCGTCCACGGCAGCGCGAACGAGTTGCGATCAATTGCCGCCACCTCGGGGATGTCCTCCATCTTCATTCGTCGGATCTCGATCATGGCGGGCCTCCTTCAACGTGTAAATAGATCGGCGCCAGCGATGCGGCCTCGTCCATCTGACCGGCCTGCCAGCGATTCCACGCCAGTTCGGCCAGCAAAGCGGGACGCCTCACCGATAAAGCGGGAGAGACCAGGCGGACATTCTTCCACTTGCGCGCCAGCCGCTGGCGTTCCTCGGCGGTCAACTCGCCGACGACCAGCGTGGGATGGCGGATCGACTCCGCGAGTTTTTCCGCCGTCGTCGCTTCAATCGGACCTTCGGCCTGCCACCCGTTTTCTGACGCGTGATACCAGCCGACGGCGATCCGCCCGCGCCCGGCCTGGATGACCGCCGCCAGCGGAATCTCCTGCGCAGGCACAGACGCCGCCACCGAGTCCAACGTGGGAATCCCGATCAGCGGCAGGTGACGCGCCAGCGCGAGTCCTTTCACGAAGGCCAGTCCCACGCGCAGGCTGGTGAACGAGCCCGGGCCGAGGGCCACCGCCAGGGCGGAGAGGCCGCTCATCGAAAGCCCGGTGCGGGCCAAAAGTCCGGAAAGAGCCGGGGCCAGTTCCACGGTGTGACGCGCCCGCGAAGTCCAGGTCAGTTCGGCCGCGACGGTCGCGCCGTCGTAGAGCGCGAGTCCCAACCGGGCGGTGGAGGTGTCAACGGCGAGGAGCATCACGCGACTCCAAACATGGACTGGCGCAGTTCGGACACAAGCGCGTCGTAACGCTGGCCGCGCGCCTGAAAGCGCAGCTGGCGATGTTCCTCGCCGACGTGTTCGAGCGTGACCCACAAGCGTTCGCGGGGAAGGATTTTTTGAATGCGCTCCGCCCACTCGACGAGGAGCGGACCCGCCTCGAGCATGGTGACGAGATCAAGTTCCTCGGCCTCGGGCGCGGAGTCCACGCGATAGGCGTCCGCATGAAAAAATTGTCCGTCGTCCGCGCGGCGATAGACGTTGACCAGAACGAAGGTGGGGCTGGAGGGCGGATCGAGCGCGCCCCACCCCTGCGCCACGCCCTGCGCCAGGGTGGTCTTGCCCGCGCCCAGTTCGCCCTGCAAACAGATCAGGTCGCCGGGCTGAAGGAGGCCGCCGAGACGAATCCCAATCCGCCGCGTCTGTTCGGGGCTGCGGCTGACGAAATCGAGGCTGTGTTCGTCGAGGATGGGCATGGGTGGGATTATACCTCTCTGAGATTTGTTTACCGCAGAGCCCGCAGAGAACGCGGAGATTTTCCTGTTCTTCTCCGCGAACTTCGCGGTCTGTGCGGTTGGAAAAAGATGTGAAAACTTAGCGCGGTTCTCTCGATGTCTCCGGCTCAGGGCAAAGCCCCACCCGCGAGCCGATGAAACGCGCGATCAACCGCGCCGATTCGGGACGCGCGGCGCGGCGGCAGTTTTCGGAAAAGCATTCGCGCTCTTCGGGGTTTTCCAGCCACGTTTTCAGGGCATCCACCACGCGGTCGGGATGCGGCGCCCAAATTCCCAGGCGTTCCTTTTGCACAAAAGTGACGTTGCCTTCCTCCTGCCCGGGCAGGCGCGCGTTCAAGATGATGGGCAGACCGGCGATGAGCGCCTCGGCAATCGTCCCCGGCCCGGCTTTGGTGATGAGCGCGTCGGCGGCGCGCATGAAGTCGGGCAGGTCGCGCGTGAAGCCGTAAATGCGCGTGGGGATGTTCCATTGATGCGCCTCGAGTTTGGCTTTCAGGCGTTCGTTCCGCCCGGCCACCACCACCAGCCCGAGTTCCAGGCCGGATTCGTCAATGGCCTGCGCGGTGCCGGCGATGGGTCCCATCCCCTCGCCGCCGCCGATGAGCAGGGCGATCATCCTGTCCTGCGGCCAGCCGAGTTGTTCTCGCAGGGCGCGTTTATCGCCGGGCGGCGCGCAGTAGCGGTCGGAGACGGGCTGCCCGACCACTTTCACTTTTTCGGGCGACATATGGTTGGCAATGGCGCGCTCGCGCGCGTATTCGGTGGGGACGAGGATCAGGTCGGCGCGTTTATCGAACCACAGCGCGTGCGTGGTGACCGGGTCGGTGACAACGGTGACGAAGCCCCGCGTGCGGTTTTGCCCCAGCGCCCACAATCCCACCGAGTTGACCGCCGCATGGACAGTGACGATGACCTCGCTGGGATGGTTGGCGATCAGTTTTTGGGCGGCGCGGCGGGCATAAGGCCAGAACGCGGTGGTGATGATGCGCGCCCGCGCCCGCCCGTCGGTGGCGTAGAATCCCGCCTTCCACAGGCTCGGCGCTTTGACCAGTTGCGGATACAGTTCGGGCGCTTTGTGAAAAGGCGGCGGGGCATAGTCTTTGAAAAAATCCACCATCTCGGTCGTGACGGAATCGCCGAATTCGAGCCCAAGCGCTTCGATGACGGCTTCCGCCGCGGAGCGATGGCCTCCCCCCGTGTCGGAAAAGAGGAAGAGAACGTGCGGCTTTTTCATGGTTTGGAATTCGCTTCGCGGCCTGAACCTTCGAGCGGATTCGCGTGGACGATGGACTTGGCGCGGCGCTTCAATTCGCGGCGCGTCAACATCACGCGGCGCCCGCAGCCGAGGCACTCCAGCCCGATGTCCGCGCCGAGGCGCGTCACCTTCCATTCCGCCGATCCGCAGGGATGAAGTTTCCTCATGCGGACGGTATCGTTGAGTTGCAGGTCTGGAAGCATGAGAGGATTATACCCGTCCCGAAATGTTTGTGATAAACTTCTCCCAGCCGCGAGTGCGTTGCACCAGATTTGACGGAAGAATCCACTGAAAAAATTAACCGCAGAGACCGCGAAGAGCGCAGAGTTCTTCATTATCAAGTCTCCGCGTACTCTGCGGTCTCGGCGGTAAAACAACCTTTTTGCAGTGGAGTCACGGAAGCGCTCCAGGAAGAAGTCGGCTCCGCTTAAGCGGTTTTGCCTCACGAAGAAGGTGCGACGCACGCCCAGGAGAGCATCCATGCCCCGCGAAACCTTTGCCATCGAAATTGCCGGTCTCAAACGCGAATTGCCCCTGTTCGAGATCAAGCCCGGATTGCGGATCGCCATCCTCAACATTCTGGGCGATACGGAACTCGTCCAGGCCTGCGCGCGCGAACTGGGAAAACAATTGAAGGACAAGAAATTCGACGCGCTGGTGACGGCCGAGGCCAAGTCCATTCCGCTGGCTCACGCGCTGTCGGTGGAAATGAAAAAGCCCTACGTTGTATTAAGAAAATTGTACAAGCCCTACATGGGCGCGGCGTGGACTGCCGAGACGCTCTCCATCACCACCGGCCAGCCGCAGATCCTGGTTTTGGACGAAAAAGACCACGATATGATGAAGGGTAAAAAAGTCCTGCTGGTGGACGATGTGATCAGCACCGGTTCCACGTTACAAGGGATGAAAATGCTGATGGAAAAGGCCGGGGCGAAGGTGGTTGGCGAGGCGGCCATTCTCACCGAGGGTGACCGCTCGCAGTGGATGAACATCGTTTCGCTGGGGCATTTGCCGTTGTTTGGGGGGTAGGTGGACGGGTGTACTTGTTTGCCTTCCCAGCCAACCGCAATTTCCCTTCCCTCTTCATCTTCTTGATGGCAATCTCCCTCTTCATTGCATCTGCGCGTGAGGGCTGTTCCTCAACATAGACCAATCGCACAGGCCGCCGCGTGCGGGTATATTTCGCGCCGCGCCCGGCGTTGTGCTGTTTTTCGCGGCGCGGCGGATCGGTCGTCCAGCCGGTGTAGAACGTGCCGTCGGCGCATTCGAGAAGGTAACAAAAGAAGGGCATGGGACGGCCGCGCGGCGGAATACCATTCCGCCCCACACTCTCACTTCCTGTCGCGGTCGGAACCGGGCAGTTTCCAGGTTCCCAGGAACATCTGCCGCACGCGCTCGCCCAGGGATGGGCTGGAGGGCGCGTCCGTTGATTTCATCTTGTGGGCGGGCTGGTATTTCTCCAGGTGGTGTTCCGCCAGCCAGTCGTAGGCTTTCTTCTGCGCGGCGCGGATCTGCGCGCCCAGCGCGGCGCGGTCTTCGCCGGCGATCTCGTCGCGCAGGCCGCGCAGGGATTCGATGTACCCATCCAGCACGCGGACGAGATTGTCGCGATTCGCCAGGGCAGAGTCGCGCAGGCCGTCGGCTTCGTCGCGGTCGAAGGTCGAGGCGACCGGCATGGCGTAGGAGCGATCCGCCAGGTTTTTGGCGTCCCTCCAACCGGGCTGGCCCATGGTCGCCTCCACGAGGGAGATGGACAGCAGTTTGGGCAGGAGGGTCATCGCCGCCAGCAGGCCGTCGGCTTCGGACGAGTCGGAGAGGATGGGCGTCGCGCCCAACATGCGGACGAGGTCGGTGCCAAGCCGCGCCGCCCCTTCCGGCGCGCCGGGTTGCGGGCAGACGAGGACGGTCGCGCCCCGAAGGAGGTCCGCGTGCGCCGCGCCCAATCCGCCGCCCGTTTCGAGCAGGTGAGCGGCGCTGACGGCCGGGACGAGGCCGACGTAATATCGGCCGGGCGGCAGGAGCTCCCGCGCCCAGGCCTCCACCTGGCGTTTGGCCGGGGAGGCGTCCAGCACCACCGCGCCCTCTTTCAGGTCGGCGCGGATGTAGTTCAGCGTGTCGCGCACCTCGTCGAGCGGCAGGGCCAGGATGACCGCATCGGCCCCATCCACCGAGGCGGGCAGGTTGAAGTGGATGGCGTCCACCGCGCCGGCCTTTTGCGCGGCGCGGGCCGTTTCGAGATTCTTGTCGTGTCCCACGCGTCTCGTGGCCTGTTTGTGCGCGGCCAACGCCAGGCCGATGGAGCCGCCCATTTGCCCGAGGCCGATGATGGTGATTTGAACTGTCATAAGCGCCTTTCCGTTCGCGAAGTGTAGCCGGAGAACAGCGGGATTATACCGCCTCCCCGCCGCGGACTCAGTGACAAAATCATCTAAACTCACGACGTTTGTCAATTGACGCTCATTTACCGATGGGTTAACCTGAATGAAACCATTTCAAGTTCGGAGAATTTCCCATGGCAATGAAGATCACCGAAGAATGTATCGCCTGCGGCGCGTGCGTTCCCGAATGTCCCACCAATTCCATCAGCGAGGGCGACGGCGTTCTCTACGTCATCGACGCGGCCACCTGCGTGGAATGTGTCGGCCATCACGATTCACCCCAGTGCGTTACCGTCTGCCCGGTCGAGTGCATCGTCAAGGCTGAGTGATTCGCAAAACCCGGGTTTCTGCGAGAAGCCTGGTTTCTGTTGTATAATTTCCACAACCAAATACAAACCTTCGGGGCAGGGTGAAACTCCCGATCGGTGGTACAGCCCACGAGCCTGTTTGGGTGCAAACATCTTTCCTCTTTGGGAAAGCGGGCATGATCCGGTGCAACTCCGGGGCCGACAGTGACAGTCTGGATGAAAGAAGGTGAAGACCGACCCGCGCGCGGGTTGGCTTGGATTCACGCCCCGAAAACGAACGTTGTTTTCGGGGTTTGACTTCCTCGCTTCGCGCGTGACCGTTGGCTGATTCCGCGCCTCGAAGGATTCCCTCCCTCGAGGCGTTTTTTGCAGCGCAAAGTGACAATTTGCGCCACAGTAAGCCAATGACCACTTTCGCCAAACGCGTTGCCTCCCTCCGTCCCGTTCTGGGCTTCGTCTCCTCGGCCGCCTTTTTGCTGGCCTGGGACCTGGCCGCGCGCTGGGGCGGGCTGCCGGCCTTCATCCTGCCTTCGCCTGCGGATGTGTGGATTCGCTTCCTGCGCGCCCTTGCCGACAGCCTCCTGCTGCGGCACAGCCTGGTCACCCTGGTCGAGGTGCTGGTGGGGTTGCTGGCGGGCGCCGTCTTCGCCACGCTGACGGGGTATCTCATCGCCCGCTCGCGCCTGCTGGAAAACCTGCTGGCGCCCTACCTGGTGGCCAGTCAGGCCGTGCCGCTGGTGGCGATCGCGCCCTTGCTGGTGATCTGGTTTGGGCCGGGTATGTTTTCCAAGGTATTGATCTGCGCGCTGATCGTCTTCTTCCCGGTGCTGGTGAACACGGTGGTGGGCGTGCGCGCCGTCCCGCCCGCGCTGCACGACCTGATGCGCTCCCTGCGCGCCTCACGCTGGCAGGCGCTGTTGAAACTGGAGATCCCCGCCGCGCTGCCGGTCTTCCTCGGCGGGCTGCGGATCGGCGCGACGCTCTCGGTTATCGGCGCGGTGGTGGGCGAACTGGTCGGCGCGGACCGCGGGCTGGGCTATCTCGTCAACGTGGGACGCGGGCAGTTCGATACGGCGCTGGTCTTCGTGGCGGTGTTCACGTTGATCGCGTTGGCGCTGGGGTTGTATGGGATCGTCGCGTTTTTGGAAAGAAAACTTCTGGTATGGCAGGAACATTGAGCATTTTTATTCGAGCGTAACAGGCATTCTCTACCATCCCGCCGGGTGCGACGCTAGAGAACGACGCCTGTGCAATTCATAATCAGTACTTCACGAAGGCGCATATTTGGCGTTCTCTAACGCCAGATTTGCGCTAGAGAGCGCAAATTACGCGATGTTTTCGTGATCTACTGATAATCAAAGGAGACATCATGTTCAAAAAGATCGTTTTACTCACCCTCGGGCTGGCGATCGGCCTGATGGCCTGCAGCCCGCCGAAGGTTCAGGAAGAGGCGGGCGGGTTGACCCGCGTCAAACTGCCGCTGGGCTATATCCCCAATGTCCAGTTCGCGCCGCTCTACGTCGCCGTCGAAAAGGGGTTCTTTGCGGAGCAGGGCATCGAGGTCGAGTTCGATTACTCGTTCGAGACCGACGCCCTGGCGCTGGTGGGCGCGGACGAGTTGCAGTTCGCGGTGGTTTCGGGCGAGCAGGTGTTGATGGCGCGCGCCCAGGGACTGCCGGTGGTGTACGTGGCGGCCTGGTATCAGCAATACCCGGTGGCGGTGATCTCGAAGGCCGAACAGGGCATCCATTCGCCCGCCGATTTGAAGGGCAAGCGCATCGGCCTGCCGGGGCTGTTCGGCGCGAATTACATCGGGTTGGACGCGCTGCTCTTTTCCGCGGGACTGACCGAGGCCGACGTGACCCTCGATTCCATCGGTTTCACGCAGGTGGAATCGCTGGCCGCCGACCGCGTGCAGGCGGTTTCGGCTTACGCGGCCAACGAGCCGGTGCAGTTGCGCGCCCAGGGATTCGAGATCAACGAATTGCTGGTGGCCGATTATGTGCAACTGGCGTCGAACGGGCTGGTGACCAACGAACGGACGATTGCAAACAATCCCGACCTGGTGCGCGGCATGGCGGCCGCGCTGGTGCAGGCGCTGGCATATACCATCGCCAACCCGGACGAGGCGTACGAGATCAGCAAGAAGTATGTGGAGAACCTGGCCGAGGCCGACGAGGCCGTGCAGAAGGAAGTGCTGGCGCGCTCGATCGAGTTTTGGAAGGCCGGGCGCATCGGGTATTCCGACCCGCAGGCCTGGCAGAACATGAACGATCTGCTGATGCAAATGGGTTTGTTGAAAGGCGCGCTGGACGTGAACGCGGCTTTCACCAACGACTTCCTGCCGTGACGTATGGCGTGTTGCGTGTTGCGTAGCGCGGTTCGTATCGCAACATTCATGTTGCGCCCGCCGCGCGCAAGATAAATCTTGCGGTACTGATCACAGCGTAAAATCTTCGCAATTGTGACATTTGTCGCGAGCAATACTGTAGTGCGTAATGGCATTCATTACGAAATACGCACTACGCAATATGGGCAAGAGCCATGACCACTCACACACCAATTCTAACCGTCCGCGAATTAAGCGCAATCTTCCCCGACAACAACGGGGGGTTGCAGGCGCTGGAGCGCGTCTCCTTCGAGGTCTGCCCGCGCGAATTCGTGGCGGTGCTGGGGCCTTCGGGGAGCGGCAAGTCCACGCTGCTGCGCATCCTGGCGGGCATCCTGCAGCCGACGGGCGGCGAGGTGGACTTTGGCGATCACCATCAACCGCGCATCGGCATGGTCTTCCAGCAGTCCAACCTCATGCCGTGGCGGACGGTGCTGCAAAACATCATGCTGCCGCTCGAACTGGATGGCGAAGCGGACGCGGCCGCGCGCGCCCGCGAGTTGATCGAACTGGTGGGGTTGCAGGGCTTCGAACACAACTGGCCGCGCGAACTTTCCGGCGGCATGGCGCAGCGCGTGGCCATCGCGCGGGCGCTCATCCACGACCCCGACCTGCTCCTGCTCGACGAACCCTTCGGCTCGCTCGACGCCCTGACCCGCGAACGCATGTGGGCGGAACTCTCGCGCATCTGGCAGGCGCGCCGGAAGACCGTGCTGATGGTGACCCATTCCATCTCCGAATCGCTCTTCCTGGCCGACCGCGTCCTGGTGCTGACGGCGCGCCCGGGCCGCGTCAAACTGGACCTGAAGGTGGACCTGCCGCGTCCGCGCCGCGACGAGATGCGCTACACCGCCCACTTCGGCAAACTGGCGCGCAGGCTGAAAGAGGCCATCGAATAGTCGCTTGACCGTCCCCGCCCCTCACGGTAAAATGATGGCCGCGCGGGAGTGGCCAAGCGGTAAGGCATCAGCCTTCCAAGCTGATATTCGCGGGTTCGAATCCCGTCTCCCGCTCTCTTTCATCGGTGCTTCGGTGTCATGTTTCAGGTGTCAGGTTACGTGACACGTGACACCGAAGCGCCTGACACTTTCAGAGGGCCCGTGGCGCAGTGGTTAGCGCAGGCGACTCATAATCGCTTGGTCGCAGGTTCGAATCCTGCCGGGCCCACAATCTCGTCATTGCGAGCGGAGCGAAGCAATCCCTTGTTCGCGGCCCCCATTCAGGGGATGGTATTCGAATCCTGCCGGGCCCACATTAAGACGCGAAAATCGGGCGGAATCGTTCCGCCCGATTTTCTTTTCGTCAGCGACAGCCCATTACGGGACGACGAACTTCTTCGTCACCGACCAGGCGCTGGGGGCAAAACCGGGGACGAAGGTGGCGCGCACCCGTACCCGCCAGGTATAGGTTCCAGATCTCAATTTGCCGAGATTGACCTTGGATATGGTCGTCTTCATCGTCATAAAGAGAACACCGTTTCTACGGATCTCCACGTAATAGGTGGCAGCGCCGAACACATCATTCCAATCCAGGACCGAGCCGGCGCTGCTCAGGTTGACGGGCGCCGCTGCCGCCACGCGAAAATATCGCGAGGGAGACCAATCGCTGCACTGGTCATCGGCAGTGTTCGGGTTGGCATCGGGACCGGTATTGCAGGCGCGCACCCGCCAGTAGTATCGCGTCAAGCGATTCAAGGGAGCGGGGTAGGATGCCGCCCTGAAGTATGGCGCAGACTGGTTGATGATGCTGGCGCTATCCACCTCCGGCGAACCGAAGTTGGCGTTATTGTCAATTTGCACGTGATAGTAGGCAAAGGTGGTGGCGGCCGACGTGGCGGAGAAGGTCCAACTCAGGGCAGGCTTGATGGAGGTCACCAAGGCATTCGAGGCGGGCGATTTGAGCGTGGGCATGGACGGCGGGTCGGCGGTGGTGAAAGACCATCTTGCGCTCGGCAGCCCCGGACCATACGTGGGATGCCCGCCCCGCACGCGCCAGAAATACTTGACGTTGGGAGGCAAGGGCGAGAGCGGCCGGTACGAGGTGGTGGGAGAGATCCAACGATAGGCCACCGTCTTGAAATCGCTTCTGGTGGAAAGTTCCAGGATGTAGTTCATCGCCTTATTCACGGGCGTCCATTGGAAAAGCGGACGGTTCTCCGTCAGCACAACGCCATTCGCAGGAGCGATGAGCGGGTTGGGCGCGTCGAGGCCGATGTGCAGGGTGAAATAGTCCGACCAGGCGCTGCAGAAGGGATTCACGCCGTCGTTATTGCAGGCGCGCACGCGCCAGTAATACGTGGTTGCATAATTCAGCGTGGCATCGGGAACCTGGTAGGAAGGATCGTTATAGGTTGTGGATGTAACCGAGTCATCCACCGCCATCGCCGCCGCGGAGAAATTCGTATTCGTCGCTATTTGAACGTGATAGACATCGAAATTCGTCGCCGCCGGCATGGTGGGTTTGGTCCACAGCAGGCGCGGCGATTGATCAATGGTCATACCGTTGTTCTGCGGATACTCCAGCACGGGGATATCCGGCGGATCGGCCGTGATGATCTGCGTCGTGACGGACCACGGACCCGGCCCATAAGATGCGTCGTTGTTGTTGGCGCGCACTCGCCAGTACAGAACGGTGTTCGCCGGTAAATCGCTGGCGGGCGTAAATTTCGACACGTTGGCCGCGGTGGTCGTGTTGATCACGAAGGAAGAGAAGTCGTTGCCCCTCGAGACCTGCAGGGCATATCCTGTCGCGCTCGTCACAGAAGTCCATTCGAAGGTGTCCCGATTGGTGAACAGGTAGGGGCCCAGTGGTTGAAGCGGAGTAGGCCTGCCCACCGAGACGCGAAAACTGGTCGTGGACCAGGCGGTGCATTCCGGCCCCACATTATCGCAGGCCCTCACGCGCCACCAGTAGGTGCGGACGCGATCGAGAGGGACAACAGTGACCTGTTCCGTGCCGGCGGGGATGTTGCCGCTGGCGCCAGGAAAAAGGAAATCGAATTCCGAGTCTGTCGCGACCTGATACTCATAGTGATCCAGGGATGCGAAAGGGGTGGATGCTGTCCATTTCAAGGTGGGCGTCGCATCGGTAATGAGCGCATTGCCCTTCGGTGATTCGATCTCCGGCTTGGAAACCTGCGGGGCGGCCAGCGGACGCGGGATAACCACCGCCCCGATGGTGGACAAAGCGACCAACAAGCCCATTGCAAGGGCTTTCACAGTTGACTTAGCCATGAAAATACTCCTTCTTATTCGTGAGAGAGTGCCTGAAAACTTCACAACTTTCAGGATTCCCGAAGTTCTACTTCGGGCCTTGGCCTTCCGAAAGTAGAACTTTCGGATTCCTTCTCCAGGAAACCGACTTTTCAGACACTTTCTGAGACTCAATCGAAATAACGTTTCTCATGGAACATTGGTTCCATCGCCTGAAAGGAACCTGCCGCCAGCCTCTGCGTCTTTGCGGATGGCACGGCACGTTATACCATACTATAGGCAGTTGCGTTTCGTCAAGGCCGCCGGCTGCGCCGTCTCACCCGTTTTCTTTGAGAAAACGAGGTTCTGTTTTAGAATGTAGGATGAACACATCCCACACGCCAAAGGAGAAATCATGGACAACTGGATCGCCGCCCTCCTCACCCTGCTCGCCACCCTGCTCTGGCTGCGGGTCATGGACTTCGCCGCCCAGCGCGGTCTCATCGAAAGCCGCCTCAGCCGCAAGGTCATTCACATCACCACCGGGCCGCTTTTCGTTTTATGCTGGTTCCTCTTCCGCGAAGCGCCCGAGGCGCGCTGGTGGGCCGCGTCCGTGCCGTTCCTCATCACGCTTCAATTCGCGCTCATCGGTCTGGGTGTGATCCGTGACGAGGCCTCGGTGCAGGCCATGTCGCGCACGGGCGACCGCCGCGAAATCCTGCGCGGCCCGCTCGTCTACGGCGTCGTCTTCGTGGCGCTGACCCTCATCTTTTGGAGGGACTCCCCCATCGGCATGACCGCCCTCATGCTGATGTGCGGCGGCGACGGCATCGCCGACGTGATTGGACGCCGCCTCCCCTCGCCGCGCCTGCCATGGAGCCGTGAAAAATCGCTGGCCGGATCGCTGAGCGTGCTGCTCGGCGGATTTATCCTGGCGGCCTTCATCCTGTGGGTTTACGTCTCGGCTCGCGTCTTTCCCGGACCGTTCGGCGGCTACCTCGTCCCCCTCGCGCTTCTCTCGCTGACGGCGGCCGCGGTCGAGTCGCTCCCCTTCCGCGACGTGGACAATCTCACCGTCCCGTTGGTTGTGGTGTTGATGGGAATGGTGGTTTGGTAAGTCGAAATTAATTTCGACTTACGCTACGGTAGCAGCGGAATCAACGCCTCAGCCAGCATTTGCGTGTACGTCCCGCGTGCTCCGGGTTGGACGTGGAAGCGGTCAATGTAATCCCCCGCGTCGAGGCGCGCGTCCGGCTCGAGGTCCGCGAAGCGCACGCTGTTCTGCGTCAGGTAATCCCATACCAGAGGGCCGAGGCGGAGCCGGGATAACTCACGAGGTGGAGCGTCCGTCCCAATGTTTCGGAGAGGACAGGCAGGTCCACGTTCTCCTCCACCATCGAATCGCCCAGCAGGACGACCTGCGGCCTTTCGCTGGCGATGGCGTCGCGGTGGGTCATGTCAATCGCCGCGTCGAAGCGCGGCGCGGCCGAGGCGGGGAATGCGGCCCAGCCGCGTTTCACCCCCAACGCCGAGACCAGGAGGAGCGCGGCGAGCAGGAGCAGGAAATATCGCCGGAAGGATCTCATTTTGGCAGGAGGGCGTTCAGGGCGTCCACGATCAGCGCGGTGAAGACAGCGCTCCCCTCTTCGTTCAGGTGCAGGGGGTCGTAAAAATATTCGGCCTTCAGGCTCGGCTCCTGCCCAAAATCGAGCAGGATGGCATCGTTGGCCTCGAGATAGGCGGAGAGTTTCTGCACGTAGATTTTCAGCGCCAACGGCTCGGATTCCTCGTCGGGAAAGCGCATGGTCTTGGTGCGGACGAGGACGAGTTTCATGCCGTTCTCGCGCGCCAGGCGGACGATCTCCGGCAGGAAGGAACGCTCCAACCGGCGGTCGAAATCCAGGGCTTGCGGCGTGTAGAGATAGGATTCGGCTGTGCCGATGGCGTCACCCAGGATATTTTGTTCCATATTTCCCGCGCCAAACACTGTGCCCATACCCACGTTCACGCAACGCCAGTCACAGCCAAGCAACAGGCCGCTTCCGTCGTAACGGAGGTGATGATCGAGTCCGGCGCGCAGGTCGAGGCGCGAGCCGTAGAGTGGAAAGTAACGCTCGGATATCTTTTCCAGCGGGTTCATCAGGTTGACGTAGGCGCGCTCCACAATCAGGTCGTCGTCGGGGGTGGCGTATTCGTCCAGTTGCTCGAAATAACTGCCCTGCACGCGGTAACCGGGGGTGGTGAGCATGGTATCGCGAAAGACGATGAGGAGGATCTCCGGCTTGTGCGGCGAGGGGACGATGTTATGTTCGATGACCGCGTACCACAGGGCGGAGGCCGACCCCCCCACGCCGATGCCGTGAACGGTGCGGCCCGTGCCTTCGGCCAATTGCCCGAGTCTCACGCCGCGCATGAAGACCGAATCGCCCACCAGCACGATCTGGGGGCGATTGACGGCGATCTCGCGCAGGCTGTCGCGGCGGTAGAACACGTCGAACTGGGGGCCGATCTCGCGCGGATAGCGGACATCGATTCGCGCAGGAATGGCAAACGAAAGCGCCGTAAAAGTTGCCAGCAGGGCCAGCAGGTAACGCAGGAACGGGCGCGCCATGTTATTTTTCTATCCGTATGAGGGGTTTCAGCGCCTCGGCCAGCAATTGCGTAAAGGCCGCCTTGCCGGTCTCGTTCAGGTGAAGGACATCGAAAAAGTATTCCTCGGGCAGGCGCGGATCGTAGGAGAAATCCAGCAGGGTCACGCCGTTGGCTTCCAGGTAATTCGCCAGGTCTCGCTTGTATTTCTGAAGGGCTTTTGGCTCGGCGGCGGCGGCGGGGAAGAGCAGGGTGCGCTCGTGGACAAGGATGAGGCGGATGCCGTTCTCGCGCGCCAGGCGAATGATCTCCGGCAAAAAGGAGCGATCCACCCAGTATTCGAAATCCAGGGCTTCCGGTCGGAAGAGAAATTCCTCGTCCTCCATCAGCGCGTCGGCGCGCAGTTGATCGTCCGCCTTGTCCACGTGGAAAATGACGGCGTGGGCGCGGTCGAGGCAGCCTCCCGTGCAGGAAGGCAGGGAGAGGGCCGGGAGCATGTTGCGGGCGTAATAATCCACCGTTTCCGTCACCCGCTGGCGATGGGTGTAGATTGGGAACCAGGCCAGCGCCCATTTTTCGAGCGGGTGTATAAAGTTCAGGTAGGCGCGTTCCAGCAGGAGTTCCTCGTGGGCGGTGGCGAACTGGTCCAATTCGTTGACGTACCCCCCCTTCACGTGGAAATCCGGCAGGGTCAGGATGGTATCGCGAAAGAGGATGACGAGATAGGGCGGTGGGGAGTCCGCCTCCAGAATGACGTTCTTCAGGATGAGGTACCAGAAGGCCGAGGTGGAGCCGGGGACGGCGATGGCGTAGGCGGGCGC
Organism: Anaerolineales bacterium; assembly: GCA_034411715.1. Classification (GTDB taxonomy): domain Bacteria; phylum Chloroflexota; class Anaerolineae; order Anaerolineales; family Villigracilaceae; genus Denitrolinea. Next base: position 21,055 of record DAOUMJ010000304.1, read on the forward strand.
GTCCAGGGCTTCGATCAGGGCCGGCATGTCCACGCCCTGTTCCAGCACAGAATCGCCCATCAGCGCCAGTTCGATGCGGTAATCCTGGAGGACTTTCGTGTGGCGGTTTCGCACGGCGTCATCGAAGGTTGGACCGGGCTGGGCCGGGTAGGGCGCGCCGAGGGAGGCGGGCAGCGTCACGGTCAGGCCGGCCAGCGCGGCCGCCAGCAGGAGGAAATAGCGGAGAAAGGAACGCATGAGGCTAGAACTGGAAGTAGATGAAGTCGGGGGAGGATGAATTCAGGTAGGCCAGCATGGCCACCGTCGCGCCCACGTAGTAGAGATCGTGCCAGAAGGAATCGAGGCGTAGGCGGCGATCCATCAGCATCTTGATGACGAGCGGCGCGGCGTAGAAGGCGGTCATCGAGAGCGTGACCACGGTCACAGCCTTGTAGTCCATTGAACCGAAGAGGGAGGCGTTGGCGAGGATCGAGGCCAGCCACTCCAGCGAGGAGGCGCGGAAGACCGCAAAACTGGCGCTGATGAAGGTGAACATGACCAGCCAGGCCGCGAACTGTGTGATCTTATTGGCGGGTTTCCAGGCGCCGCCCATGCCAATGGCCTGGTAGATGACGATCAGCACGCCGTAGAAAAGCCCCCAAACCACGAAGTTCCAGCCTGCGCCGTGCCAGAGTCCGCTGACGAACATCGTCACCAGCGGCGGGGCAGCATTTGCCAGAAAGCGCGGCCAGCGGGCGCGCATGATGGCGCGGCGCAATGGAAAGAAGATGTAATCGCGCAGCCAGGTGGAAAGCGTGATGTGCCAGCGGTTCCAGAAATCGGTGGGGGTGAGCGCCAGATAGGGCGAGCGAAAGTTTTCGGAGGTTTCGAAACCGAACAGGCGGGCGATGGCGCGCGCCAGGTCGGTGTAGGCGGAGAAATCGGCCAGGATCTGCAGGGTGAAGCCCAGCGCGGCGGCGAACAGCAGGGCGATGGTCGGCTCCTTGAGGCTGAAGACGCGGTCCACCACCACGCGGATGGTATCGGCGATGACCACCTTCTTGAAGAAGCCCATCACGATGAGCGGCCAGGCGGAATAAAAGTTTTCGGCCTTCCAAACGCGGTCCGATTGGATCTGGGGCAGGAGTTTTTGGAGGCGGTCAATGGGGCCGGCGGTGACCTGCGGGAAGAAGGCCGCGAAGAGGGAGAATCCCACCAGGTCGCGCGTGGGTTCGAGTTCGCCGCGCGCCACGTCAATGATGTAGGCCAGTTTCTTGAGAGTGTAGAACGACAGCCCGGCGGGAAGCAGGACGCGCACCAGCAACGCGTCGGCCTGGAAACCGAGGCCGCTCAGCGCGGCGACGAGGCTGCCGCTGAAGAAGTTGTAATACTTGAAGAAGCCCAGCACGCCGATGTTGAGGAGCAGGCTGAGAATCACGAAAAGACGCGTTCGCGTTCGGTTGCGCGCGATGCCGAGGGCCAGTCCGTAGTCGGCGAGAGTCGAAATCCCCAGGAGCAGCGCATACCAGGGATGCACCCAGCCGTAGAAAACGTAACTGGCGGCGAGCAGGAGGAGGTTTTGCCACTGCCTGCGGCGCGCCAGCCAGTAGAGACTGAAAACGATGAAGAAGAAGAGGAGAAAATCGTAACTGGTGAAGATCATGCGGTGAATTCCTGGTCATCGGGATGGGCGTGGATGGACATGGCGCGTTTGGGAAGGTATTCTTTTTCAGTGAGCATGAGGCTGATGGCAGGCGCTTACAACGAATAGAGTTCGCCGTACTTGGTGTGGAGATATTCAATGTACGGCTTGATGGTGAGATCGCCGCCGGTCACTTTTTCGACCAGTTCGGGGGCGTTGTGCTTTCGTCCGTGACGGTAGATATTCTGGATAAGCCAGTTATGCAGGGTGTCGAATTTGCCCTGTTTCATGTCGCCGGGGATTTCGGGATGCGCTTTGAGCGCCTCGGCATAGAACAGCGCGCTCATCACGTTGCCGAGCGTGTAGCCCTGGAACACACCGCCAATGACGCCGCTGTACCAGTGAACGTCCTGAAGGACACCGTCGCGGTCATCGGGCGGGACCACGCCGAAGTCCGATTCGAAGCGCGCGTGCCAGGCCTCGGGCAGGTCGCGGACGGAGAGCGTCCCCTCGAGCATCTGCAGTTCGAGATCGAAGCGCAGCATGACGTGCAGGTTGTAGGTCACCTCGTCGGCGTCGGTGCGGATGAGGGATTTCTCCACTTTGTTGATGGCGCGGTGGAATTCATCGAGTGAGACGCCTTTGAGTTGTTCAGGGAAGCGGGCTTGCAGTTTGGGATAGAAATGTTCCCAGAAGCCTCGGCTGCGCCCGACGATATTTTCCCACAACCGCGACTGACTCTCGTGGACGCCGGCGCTCGTGCCGCCTGCCAGCGGCGTGCTCTCGTGGGCGGAATCGTTGCCCTGCTCGTACATGGCGTGGCCTGCCTCGTGGATGTTGCTGAACAGCGTATCGCCGAGGTAATCCTCCCTGACGCGCGTGGCGATGCGGACGTCGCCGATGGAAAAGGAGGTCATGAAGGGATGGGGGGTCTTGTCAATGCGGCCGCGCTCGAAATCATACCCAAGTTGCCTGACTACGTTCTCGCCGAATTCGAGTTGTCCGGCTTCGGGGTAATGCTTCCGCAGACAGGAATCGTCCGCGGGCGGTTGGGAGGCGATGGCTTTGACGATCGGCACGAGTTCGGCGCGCAGTTCCGCGAACAGGGCGCGCACGGAGGAGGCCTTCATGCCGTAATCCATGAAGTCAATCAACGGATCGGCGTTATGTTCGTAGCCGGGGAAGAAATCGGCGAGTTGGCGGCTGAGGTCGAGGGTCCGTTCCAGGTTCGGGCGGACGCGGGCGAAATCGTCCGCGGGACGCGCCTCGGTCCACATCTGATACGTCTCCGCCGAGTGAACGTTGAACTCAGCCACGAATTCCGGCGGGATCTTGACGGCGCGTTCGTAATCCTGACGTGTCACGCGGATCAGGCTGGCTTCGTCCGAGTCGTAGGGCAGGCTTTCCTCGTAGGGGCGGAGGTCGTCGAGCAGTTTGCCGATCTTTTTGTCAATGAACTTCTCCTGCGCGATCCTGGCGAGGGCGGCCATCTGACGGCCGCGGGCGGGCGCGCCGCCGGGCGGCATGTAGGTGGCCTGGTCCCAGGCAAGGACGGCCGCGGCGTTGTTCAGGTCGCTCACTTCGGCGAGCAGGGTTTTGAGTTCGGCGAGTTTCTTTTCGGGTTTCATGGGGCCTCTGGGAAGGAATGGAAGTGGGGGAGATGTCCCTATTGTATCGCGGTAAGTCGAAATTAATTTCGACTTACACCTGATGCTATAATTGAAAGCATGAACGAAGAAGAACTTCGTTTCCACTTGCGAGACCGCTGGAAAGCCGTGGAGGAGATCGAACGGCGGGAATTGCGCGCCATGACAATGGAAGAGCATTGGCGAAAATTGAACGCCATTGCGCGCTTTGCCATCGAAACGGGAATTGAGCGCGAGGACGACGATGAGGAAATGGAAGTTTGGATGCGTTGGGCGAAGATCAGGGAATGGTATGAAACTCGACAAAAGTCTTGAACCCTTCCGCGCCGCAATTGAAGCGCTGAATCGCCTGCTGGAAAAATACAATAACCGCGGCGTGGTTATTGGGGGAATCGCGGTCGGGCTGCTTGGTAAGCCCCGTTACACTGCCGATGTGGACGCGATGTTCCTGCTATATAACGCAGATCTTCCACAATTTCTAAAAGATGCCCGCGATGAGAAGATCATTCCACGAATTGAGAACGCAGAAGAGTTCGCTCGCAAGAATCGTGTCTTGCTGATGCGGTATACACCCACACAAACGGACGTTGATATTTCAATGGGCGTCCCTATCTTTGAAGAGGAAATCGTCGAGCGGGGAATGCTCAAGTCGTTTGCCAAACTCACCGTTCGCCTTCCGACTCCCGAAGACCTGATTATTATGAAGGCCATTGCTCATCGTCCCAAAGACATCGAGGATATTCGCGCCATCGTGGACAAAAACCCGAACCTGGATATTTCGCGTATTGAGCGCTGGGTCAAGGATTTTGCGGAACTTTTGTACGCGCCTGATTTGTGGGGAGAGATCAAGAAAATCCTGGAATACGAAGAATAAGAAACGAGAATTTGTTCTGAACTGACGTTAAAAAACTTCCGAGACCAAGATCTCGGAAGTTTTTGTTTGCTTCATCCCAACTGCCCCTTCAACTTCTCCGCCGTCTCCTTGAATGCGGACAACTTTTCGCGCTCCTTCTGGACGACCGCGGCCGGGGCCTTGTTCGCAAAATCGCTGGCGAGCAACTTCTCCAGCCGTGCGATCTGGCTCTCGGCCTCGGCCAGTTCCTTTGAAAGACGCTGGCGCTCGGCAGTTTCGTCCACCATCCCAGCCAAAGGAATGTAGATTTCCACCGCGCCGATCACCAGCGTGGCCGCGCCTTCGGGTTTGGAGTCAATAGAGTGAAGAATAGAGAGTTGAGAGTAGTCCAAACCCGCGAGGGAGGCGATGACTTCGGACTGAGTCTTGAGTAAATCGGTCTTCGCGCTGCCGATTATCGTCGCGGCCAACTTCTTCGACATGGGCGCGTTCTTCTCGGCGCGCAGGTTGCGGATGGCGCGGAAGATCTCCTGGACCAGCGTGAAGTCCGCGATCTTGCCCTCCTCCCAGCCTTCGGGTTGGCGCGGTTCGGGCCATTTCGCCACGATCAAGGCGTCGGGCCAGTCCGATGCGAGATGGGAGATAGGAGATAGGAGGATGGCCTGGCGCAGATGGCCCCACAACTCCTCGGTGACAAAAGGCGTGAAGGGATGGAGCAATCGCAGGCAAATATCCATCACGCGCGCGAGAGTGACCGCGGTCTGCTCTCTACTCTCTGCTCTCTGCAATTGGATTTTCGCGATCTCCACGTACCAGTCCGCAAATTCAGACCAGAAGAAATCGTAGATCATCTGCCCGGCCTGCCCGAATTGGAAGTTCTGGAACAGCCGCTCCACGTCGCGGACGAGTTGTTGCAGGCGCGCCCAGATCCAGGAATCGGCTAACGTCCAATTGACCGATGAAACATGTTGCGTGGAGCGTGTTCCGTTATCGCCGTGTGTACCTGTGTACCTGTCTACCTGTGTACCTTCGATCCCATTCACCGCGTTAATCACAAACCTCCCCGCGTTCCAAATCTTGTTGGCGAAGTTGCGGTTGGCCTCCACCTTCTTCACGGAAAGGTTCATGTCGTTGCCGGGCGTGGAACCCACCAGCAGGGTGAAGCGCAGCGCGTCGGTGCCGAACTCGTCCATCACAGGAAGCGGATCCACCACATTGTTCAGCGATTTGGACATCTTGCGTCCGTGCTCGTCGCGGATCAATCCGTGCAGGTACACGGTGTGGAACGGCGCCTCGCCCGTGAACTCCAGTCCCATCATGATCATGCGCGCCACCCAGAAGAACAGGATATCGTAGCCGGTCTCCATGTAGGATGTGGGATAGAAATATTTCAGGTCGGGAGTCTCATCGGGCCAGCCGAGCGTGGAGAACGGCCACAGTCCCGACGAGAACCAGGTGTCCAGCACGTCGGGGTCCTGCGTCAGTTCGGCCGATCCGCACGCGGCACATTTCGTCGGGTCGGCGCGGCCGGTCGTCTGGTGGCCGTCGGGGCAGTACCAGATCGGGATGCGGTGTCCCCACCACAACTGGCGGCTGATGCACCAATCTTGGATGTTTTCGAGCCAGTTGAAGTAGACCTTCTCGAAATGCTCCGGCACAATGCGGATATCGCCGTTCTTGACCGCCGCCAGGCCTTTTTCGGCCTGTTCCTGGATGCGCACGAACCACTGCTCGGAAATCATCGGCTCGATGATTTCGCCGCCGCGTTGCGAACGCGGCACGTTGAGCGTGTACGGCTCTTCGCGGAGGGTCAGCCC
>DAOUMJ010000305.1:0-3072 GCA_034411715.1 Anaerolineales bacterium
CTTCCCCCACATTTTGGCTAAAACGGACTTCAAGTGTCATTTTAGGCCAAATGTAGGGGGGACCAGCAATAATCAAAAAGCAAGTTATGCGGTACTGCATAAAATGGATACATGCAAAATCCCTTTCATCCCGTTCATCTGTGGTTAAAAACAAAATCGCCCGTCCGGTGGGCGATTCGTTGTACTCTCAGTCGGGGCGAGAGGATGCGTACCATCCCCTCAATGGGGAAACCGCCGCCTTAAAACAAAATCGCCCGTCCGGTGGGCGATTCTTCGTACTCTCTGTCGGGGCGAGAGGATTTGAACCTCCGACCTCTTGCACCCCATGCAAGCGCGCTAGCCGGACTGCGCCACGCCCCGAACGAGCGAGGGGCATTATAGCCGCGTTTGGGGTTTCTGGCAATGCAGATTCGAACGTTCCGCTATTCTTTGGCGTTCCACGCTTCGATCATCTTCTTCGTGGACGGGAGCAGGAGGTAGATGAGCAGTCCCGTGCTGAGCAGGGGCGCGGGGAGGAACATTGAGAAGCGATGCACCTCCACCAGGGCGTTGTGCAGTCCGAGCGGGTAGCCCGCCAGCATGGACATGGTCGCGGCGAAGACGCCAACGGGAATTGCCCAGGATTTCTTTTTTAGCGTGGCGAAGATGAAGATCGCCCAGGCCGCCGCGCCCCACCAACTGACCTCTTGCAGGATCACGTACATCCCATTCCAAAACGTGTTTGGGTTCTCGACGAATGTCATCGGCGTCTGGAAGGTGGTCTGGAACTTGGAGATCGGCGCGACGCCGTCAATGAAAGTCAACACGTAGGCGAGACCTGCAATGAAAGTGAGCGTGATAATCTTCCCGCTAACGCCGCCGATGAAGAGCATCCCGAACCACATGACGCCTGCAAGCAGGAAAACCCACATCGTCGGGACAGGCAGGCCGCTATCCGCGGCGGGGATCATGGGGAAGAAGCCCGCCAGCAGGAGGACGGTCGCGGCGACCGCGCCCCAGAACCAGGCCCAATCCTGTTTGTTCAGGAAGCCCCACAAAACCGCGGCAGAGAGCGCCCCGGCCGCCGTCCCCAGCCAGCCCAGCACAGCATAGACGATCCGCACAGTGTTGCTTTCCTCCCATGCGCCGTCGTTGAAATGCGTGTGGATGACCGCGTTGTAGGTATCCGCCAGAAAGTACAGGCACAGGATTCCTGCAACGATGCCGAGAATGGCGAGAATGGCTCCAAGTTTGAAATTGTTTTTCATTTTTTTTCCTTTTTTATCCGCCAGAGATTGGCCTGGCGAGCGCCGCCACGAGGCCGCTGGTAAACAACACGATCACAGCCAACGCGGCGTTGACGAGCAACAGTTGAAAATTCAAGCGTTCCTTTGGTGAACAGGTCGTGGAAAAATGAAACCAGCGCAAAGACGATAATTTTTGCGGTCATGTCACTCCTTCCTTTCCTGGTTCCCATCGGGAAATTCCAGGTTGATGGTGCGGGAGGGGTTCGGCGCGCCGGGCGCTTCGATTCGATTGACCACGCCGCGCACCCCGCGTACGTTTTTTGCCAGTCTCTCCGCAACCTCACGGGCGTCGAGCGTGTCGGCCCTGCCCGCGAGGTGCGCGATGCCGTTCAGCACGCCCACGCGTAAATCCGCGGAGGCGGTGCGCGCGTCGGCGGCGAATACAGTCAATATCGCGGCGCGCAGGCTTTCGTCGGAGGGAGGAGGCGGAAGTGTCATCGTTTTCTGAAAATAATAAGACCAGTCTGCTCACAGTGTACAGACCGGTCATCGTTTTGTGTACGACTTTTGTCGTGTAGTTTCGGATTCAACCGCAGAGCGCGCGGAGAGCGCAGAGAAGACAAAAAGAGACTCCGCGCTCTCGGCATTCTCAACGGTTAAAAATTACACTCTTCCTCTTTCCTCCAACCCCTTCGTATCGAGCAGGACGATGGCTTGTTTCTCCACCCTGAGCAGATTCTCCGCTTCGAGCGTTTTCAACGCGCGGCTCAACACGTCGCGCACCGTGCCGAGGCGCACGGCCATTTCGTCGAAGGTCGTCCACTCGCGGCGCGGGACGATGAGTTGACCATCCTGCAATTCCGCGTTTTGCAACAGCGTGTGCGCCAGCCGCGCCTCCACGCTCCGCAGGGACAGGTCTTCCACGAGGCTGATGTAGTGAAGCACGCGCTCGCCCAGATGACGAATGACCGCCATCGCCAGCGCGGGATGGCGCGGGATGAGATCGAGAACCGTTTGCGCGGGGATGACCCACACGTCCACATCTTCGAGTGCGACGACGGTGCCTGGATAGGTCGTGCCGGTCAGCACGGCGATATCGCCGAACACTTCGACGTGGCGCAGGAACATCATCGCCTGCTCGCGTCCTTCACGCGTCATGCGCGTCGCCTTGACCCAGCCCGATTCGAGGATGTAAACGAATTCGGCCGGCTCGCCCTCCACGTAGATGACCTGCCCCGCGTCGAAATGACGGCGGATCGCGGAGGCGGCGATGGCCTGCTGGATTTCAGCGGGCAGTTCGGCGAAATGGCGCAATTGACTCAAAACGCGATGAATGTGGGAATTGTCGCTCATGGAATCACCGTGTCGCCCTTCGTTTCATGGAGTTCGATGTTTCTGACGAACCAGCGGGTGAGGGGAGGCATGGTTTTATTCTACCGCGAAGAAAGTGAGATGGAGTTGAAAAGTGCTATAATTCTGAAAGAGGTATGCCATGACCACTTTATCTCTTGAAGATGGACACATGAAAGGTTTGATCAAGCAGGCGCTCCTGGAGTTGTTTCAGGAACGCCGTGACTTGTTTTACGATTTGTTCGAAGAGTTGCTCGAAGATGTTGGTTTAGCCAATGCCATGCGCGAGGGCGAGAACAGTAAAATCGTCAACGAGAAGGAAGTGATGAAGGCTTTGGGGGCATAACGTGGAACTTGAATTCCGCGAAAGTTTTCTCAAGGACGTAAACCGCATAAAGGAAAAAGGGCAATACCGCATAACTTGCTATGATCAGCTGGGCGAGAGAATAGCCCAGCGTTGTTCCAATTTGGCAAGTTGCTGCTGGGATTGCACAGC
>DAOUMJ010000306.1:0-5336 GCA_034411715.1 Anaerolineales bacterium
GCTGTGCAATCCCAGCAGCAACTTGCCAAATTGGAACAACGCTGGGCTATTCTCTCGCCCAGCTGATCATAGCAAGTTATGCGGTATTGCCCTTTTTCCCAAGCATTTCAATACGGAAAATCCAGAATATTCTTATTTAAAGTTGAAGCACGACCCGGTCAAGTGGGCGCGCTCGATGTGTTCGCGCGTAGGGCGCCAGACGATCTCGCCGTTGAAGATGAATTGATTGGGCATTGGAGTCTCCTCGTTTGCAGGATGCGGCTATTATATCCAACAAAAAAGCGGACGCTCAAAACGTCCACTTTTCTTCACATGCTTGTCGTCATCAATGGTTACGGTTCGGTGGGTGGCGGCGGGCCGGTTGGCGTAGGCGCAGGAGGCTCCGTCGCTCTGTATGGTAGTTTAGTAGCAGGAGCGGCAGGAACAGGCGACTCGATTCCCTCTTCAGGCATCCAGTTTTGATTCACATTCGCGTTGTATGTTGGAAGCGATGGATCATTAAGCAAATCTCGAAACATTGAACCGTCTGTTGAAACTCCGATGAGGGTGGGCGTACCAGCTTTGAGATCAAAAACATACAAAATAAATTTCACTCGCCAAGGTGCATTGTTCGACACTAAATGTCTCATATTTCGAACATCAAATTCTCCTTTTAGAACTACCAACGCGAGTGGCGGATCCTCCCCGCCGAAATCAATTTCAGGAAGACCTAAGTTGGGTAGTTCCTGCTTTATGACAGGACGAGCGAGAGGTATAGTAATATCCTTGCTCATCACCTGAAATCTTGACCGAGTGTAATTCAATGCCGCTTTTTTTACATCTTCTATAGAGGCATTAACCAGAGAATGAGTTCCTCCTTGCCGAGAGGCAAACACGTTTAAGATGGAAACTGCCGCGATACTTAATACAAAGATCCCAGCCAACATATACCTGGAAATACGCTGAGTTTTCAAGGCCTGCCTCCTTTATCCTAGTATTTCGACTTCCAACTATGGTAGGTTGTGTTGCACGCTGAAACGGTCCCGCCTTCAACATTAATCATTGTAGAAGTATAACACCAACTATACCATGTTGTTGTATTATAGGGCTTGTATCTAGCATTCGATGTTGTAATACTCCCCCAACGCGGTCCAGAACTTTCGCCACCCGATGCAACATACCGCAAATTCCATGTATACAAGTTTGCCGTGATCATCCCTCTGCAACCATTGCCACTACAGAATACAGATTGCCACTCATTGTTTCCAATATAGTTGGACTTGTATCGATACTTAAGCCCAGGGCCAAGCCATACAGTTGTATCGACAAAAGTAAAGCCGCCAGCTGGACTGCCCCAGGAACCGTACGGATGAAGACCACAATCAATATCACATGACTTTGTCGGACCGGATTCAATAAATGTATGGAGAATATTTGTCACTCCATTTGGACCCGCTGTCCAGTCTGGAGAGAATATAGACGGATTAGGAGTGGTCTGATATGTATCGACTCCCCAATACCCTCCAGAACGATATCGCTGCCCCCAAACTTGAGCATAACCTCCTTGGGCAAAAGCAGGCGCAAATTGCAGAACGAGCAATATAGCAATGGACAGGGTCGTAATAATTCTATCCTTCTTTGTCATGTTGCTCCTCCAGCGAAAACGGTTGTGTTTTGGGTACCCAATGCTATTTTATGGATAAACCAGAATTCCTCAATACGGAAAATCCCTACAATTTTCGATCCCCCATAAAACCGCCTTCGCCCTCGAAGCCACTTCCAGTTTTCGATAGATTCTTTCGAGATGTTTTTCGACTGTGCTTTTACTTACACACAATCTTGATGAAATTTCCTTGTTGCTCGAGCCTGCCGCCATTAACCGTAATATCTGACGTTCTCGTTCCGATAGGCTATTCCACCTCCTCTCCACTTCCTCGTGCCACTTATGCGCCCTCACCATCTGTTGTTCATCAAAAAGGCTCTCCCCAGACGCTGCGCGGCGAATCGCTCCAATCAATTGTTCAGTTTTTGCCTCTTTATCTAAAAACCCCACCGCTCCTGCATCCATCATGCTGGCAAGATAGGCATCGCGGTCATGCGCCGTCAGAATCAATGTCCTTGTTTTTGGATAATTTTCCCGCGCCCATTTCTCAAAGATTGATGGAGAAAAGTCTGGCATTTTCAAGTCCAGCAGGATGATATCAGGTCTTAATTCTTCAAGAAACTTTCGGGCTTCTTCGCCGTTCTCCGCTTCGCCAACGACACATATATCCGTGGTTTTCTCAAGGATGGCCCGAACACCCTCCCGCAAGATGGGGTGGTCATCCACAATCAGGACTGTAATTCTTTTGGGAGGTTGCGTAGCCATTGATCTCCTCCTGCGACCTGGAATTGAAATATCAACACAAATTTTATATCCCCCCCCATTAATTTGTCAAGTCAACTTGCCTGACAATTTGCCGGGCGGTCGTTCAACATCGATTCATTGCACTCGCTAGGCAGTCACCCGGCAAAGAACTCACGCAAGAATTGCGCATACTCCCCAGGCAATTTCAAGTATGAAAAATGCCCGACGCTCAACGTGTGAACGACTGCCGAAGGGTAGGTCTCCTTCAACTGCTCGCGCAGAACTTCCTCCACCAGCGGGTCGTTATCCGCTTCGATGATCATCACAGGAATGCCCAGCGCGCCGGGATTCGCCACGTCGAATTTCTCGACCACACAGCGGTAGCGTCCCGCCACCTGGGCGCGGGTCATCCGTCCGTAACTGATCTCCAACAGAAAAGCCAGCGTCAGCTCGTCGTCCCCCGATGTGGGATAGATCGCTTCAACAAAACTGCCGCGCAGCACGTCAATCACCAGCCATTCAGGCAGGAAGGGAATCAGCGCGCCGATCGTCCCGTTTTTCTCTTTGATCAAATCATTGGGTGGGAAGGTGTTGGCGAACACCGCGCGCGAGACGCGGTCTGGATGATTCGCTACGAGATACTGCGCGAAATATCCACCGAGCGACGTGCCGACGATATTCGCCTTGTCCACGCCCTCCGCGTCCAACACCGCCAGCGCGCCCGCAGACATCTCCTCCAGCGTGTCCACCGCGGGATACGTCACCGAAACGACGCGATATTCTGATTGCAATTCCTCCATCACCCGCCACCAGATGTCGTACGCGCCGGTCATGCCGTGCAAAAACAAAATGGTCTCCTCGCCTTCGCCGAACGCGGCGTACTCCCATTTCACGCCATCCACCTTGATCACCTTCGGCGGGTGCGCGGCGCGGAACGTCTGCAACGACGCGGACAGATCGGGGTCAACTTTGGCGTACACTTCCTCGAAAGGAACGCGCGGCACAGGCCACACATACACGGCCAGAAGGACAGCCAACAGAACGATAACAACGGTTCGTATTTTGGAACGCATGGGGACCTCCATTCGCTATTGTACCCAAGTTTGCGCGGATAAAAGTATGCGCGCGAACCAGGCCAGATCCGCAATGCAAAAGACACAACTCGACCCGGCCGCTTTCGTAGATTCAGTCAGTTGCCACTGATAAACTGGGACAACATCCGTTTCACACCCACCAAGGAGACAAACATGACCACACCCGAACTCGCCCTCAAACCTGCCATTGCGCCCGTCCGGCAGGCGGAGCGCATCCAAATTGTGGACATCCTGCGCGGCTTTGCCCTGTTCGGCATCCTGTTCGTCAACATGACCGTTTTCAGCCGTCCGTTCCAGTCCATCCTGTTTCCCGCAGACTCAGCCCTGCCCTGGTACGACCGCGCCGCCGAGTGGCTGATCCATTTTCTCGGAGAGGGCAAATTCTATTCCCTATTCTCGCTCCTCTTCGGACTGGGACTGACCCTGCTCATGGATCGCATCGAGGCGCGCGGCGGCCGTTTCGTCCCGCTCTATCTGCGGCGATTGCTCGTCCTGCTTGGCATCGGCGCGGCGCACGCCTTCCTCATTTGGGTGGGCGACATCCTGGTCATGTACGCGCTGATCGGCTTCCTGCTCATCCTGTTCCGCAAGGCCAGGCCGCGCACCCTGCTGATCTGGACGGGGATTTTCATCTCCATCCCAATCCTCTTCAACGTCGCCGCGACGGGGCTGGTCGAACTGGGACGTTCCTTCCCCGAAAGCGCGGCGCAAATCGACCTGGCCTTTGCCCAGGCAGAGGCAGGTTACGCGGCCGACCTGGAGCGCGCCAATCGCGTCTATGCTGACGGAAGTTTTTCAGAGATCACCGACCAACGCGTCTACGATCTCGGAACCATCGGGCTGGCTTCGTTCTACGCGATGGGATTCAACGTGCTGGCGATGTTCCTGCTCGGCGTCTGGTTTGGAAAGCGGCAGATCTTCCAAAACCTCGAAGCCAACCGCCCCCTCTTCCGCAAACTGCTCGCTTGGGGTTTGATCCTCGGCATCCCTGGCAACGCGATCTACGCCACCCTGATCATGGCGCTCCCCCGCTTCGAACTTTCCTGGTCGTTGCAACTTGCCACCGCCGCCCAAGCCATCGGCGCGCCGTTGCTCTCGCTCGCCTACGTTTCGGCGTTTTGCCTCCTGGCGCAATCGCCTGCCTGGGGTGAGCGATTCAAAACGCTGGCGCCCGTCGGCCAGATGGCGCTGACCAATTACCTCACCCAATCCATCGTCTGCACGCTCATCTTCTACGGCTACGGGCTGGGTTTGTTCGGCAAAGTCGGCGCGGCCGCTGGAATTGGTTTGACCATCGCGATCTACCTGCTCCAAATCCCCATCAGCCACTGGTGGATGAAACGCTTCCAATATGGACCCGCCGAATGGCTTTGGCGCTCACTGACGTACCTGAAACTCCAACCGATAAAGAGGCGCTAAAACAATATCAATCCTTCGCCAGCGAAAGGAAGACATCCTCCAACGTCGCTTCGCCGCGCTCGATCTTTTGGACTTCCACCCCCGACGCGGTCAACGTCCCCTTCAACGCTTCGGGCTGGACCCCGAGGCTGATCGTCCGCAAGTGGTCGCCAGCCAACCCCACGCGTTGGACTCCCGAAACCCGCGTCAACGACTCGAGTCCTGTTTCGAGCGGCTGGGCAAACACCTCCCACACGTCGCCCTGGATGATGGACTTCTTCAAATTGGTGGGCGTATCCATCGCCAGCAATTTTCCCGCGCGCATGATGCCGACGCGTTCGCAGTATTCGGCTTCGTCCATGTAATGCGTGGTGACGAGGATGGTCACGCCGCTTTCGGCCAGTTCGTAGATCAAATCCCAAAAGGCGCGGCGCGCGGACGGGTCAACGCCGGAGGTAGGTTCGTCGAGGAAGAGCAGTTTCGGCTCGTGGACGAGGGCGATGGCGAGCGCGAGCCGC